>NZ_JAJNIL010000001.1:0-530342 GCF_022386455.1 Mammaliicoccus sp. I-M35
TAACAAAAGTCTGTGGAAATGTAACTAAGGGCGTCTATAGTAACAAAAGTCGAGGGAATTGTAACTAAGGATGGCTATAGTAACAAAAGTCTGTGGAAATGTAACTAAGGGCGTCTATAGTAACAAAAGTCGAGGGAATTGTAACTAAGGATGGCTATAGTAACAAAAGTCCGTGGAAGTGTAAACAAGGGCAGCCGTAGTAACAAAACTCGTTCGAAGTGTAACTAAGGCAAGCCATAGTAACAAAAGTCGGAGGAATTGCAACTAAAGTAGAAGACACAAAATAGGCGTAGTAAAAGTTGATTTAAAAATAAATATATTTTATAATTATATAAAATACAGAGAATAAAATAGACTGAGATATCGTTAGTTAGCTCACACCATAATAAAATAATAATAACAACTAAGAGGTGATAAAAATGGATTTTGTAACAAGACCTGAATTTGAAGAACATAAAAATCATATGGACTCGCGCTTTAATACACTTGAAGATAATATCAAGGAAGTAAAGCAAGAATTGACTACAACAAGATTAGAATTAAAAACAGATATAAATAATTTAAGGTCAGAGTTTAAGGGCGATATGAAAAACTTAAGAACAGAGTTAAAAACTGATATAAAAAATTTGAAAGATGATCTTATATCTTTATTTGATGAAAAAGAAAAGGCAAATAAGGAAGAGATGAAACACACTCAAATAAAATGGTATATTGCCACAACTCTCATTATAATAGGATTTGTAGGAAGAATATTAGGATTTTATTAAATCAAAAAAAGACCATCTAATTAGTGATGATCTTTAAAAGACTATCATTTTTCTACTGATTGTCGTTTTTTCTCGTAATATTCTAATTTCATTCGATGCCATTTGTCATAATCAGAACTTGTGATTTGCTTAATGACTTTTGCTGGATTTCCACCTACAACTGTATTGGGTGGCACGTCTTTTGTTACGACTGCTCCTGATGCGATTACAGAGTTTTCTCCTACCGACACGCCTGGTAATACGACTGCATTTCCACCAATCCATACATTATTTCCAATATTAATTTCATGACCAAATTCTAATTGTTCATTTCGAATTGTGGGATCAATAGGATGACCTGCTGTATATAAACTCACTCTTGGACCAAACATAACATTATCACCAATATTGATATAATTAACATCTAGAAATATACAATCCATATTAGCATAGAAATTCTCACCAATATTGATATGTCTACCGTAATCAACATAGAGTGGTGGATGTAAGTATATATTTTCTCCTGTTTTACCAAAAAGTTCTTTTTCTAATTTAATAATTTCATCACTATTTTCAATAGGTGTATGATTAATTTTATCTGCTAACATTTTTCCTTTTTTTGAACCATTAGATTCATGAATATCCTGTGCTATGTATAGTTCACCTTTAAGCATTTGCATATAATCAAAATCATTCTGCATAACATAATTCCCCTTTATATGAATATGAACATATTATATCTTGTTGAACTTGTATATACAAGTTAAGAGGTAATAAATGATATGTTAGATAAATCTATGAAAAATTCTTTTTGCCAATTTTGAGTTTGACTAGCAGTCTTATTTAAATGATTTTCCCATGGTGGGTAAACTCTCATTGCCATTTTTCCATTTACGTCGTGATTACTTATGATTTTCTGCTTAAGTAGAATATCTTTAGGAAAAATAAACAGCCCTTTTTTATTATTATCTAGTATAGCTATGATGAGTTTTTCTGGTGTTTCTGAATATGTATAAGGTCTGTTTTGATCATTTTGATCTTTAACCCAAAATACGACAAAATAGCCTTTTTTATTAGATGTCTTTTTAGCACATCTACTTCTATAAGTAATATTGTGAATTTGAAAACTACAAGCTTCATACTTAATATTAAGTTCTTCAAGTTTGTAGTCTTCAATTGGTTCATTATTAAAATAGCTTTTTATTAATTCAATTGACTCAAACAATTTCAAACCTCCTTATATGACTTTTCATAATTGATTATAACAAAGATTGAACTATTAAATACGCTAGTAAAATATTCTAGTATTCCCTTGTTTTTATACTCTTTTCATATTTTTTAGTTCTTAAAAAAGGTATAATGGAAGTAGAATATTAATGAAATTTTGACACTTTCTAATGTTTAGAAGGTGTTTTTATTTTATAAACATATAAAAGGGGATTCTATGGATATTACTATTTGGACACTCGTTATTTTTTCAATTCTACTGGGGGCTATGGTACGAATTGTGTTTGGGTTTGGTGAGGCTTTGGTTACGATGCCATTACTCGCTTTATTAAATTTAGATTTTAAATTGTCTATTTCTGTAGTGGCAATTGTTGGATTATTAGTGGCTTTACCTGTGTTTATTAGAAGCCGTGGCAATCTTGATTGGTCTATTATTAAACGTTTATTAATGGGTTCTATTATTGGGACGCCTATTGGTATTGTAATTGTTAAATGGGCAAATGAAGATGTGATTATTAAGTTTTTAGGGGTATTTATATTATTGTACGGTGCTATTAATCTTGTTAATTATTATAAGAATATATACCAAGTTAAATTGAATATTCCAAAGTTTTATGACTATATTGCAGGTGTTGTTTCGGGTGTTTTAGGTAGTGCATATAATAGTCACGGTGTACCGATTATTATATATGGAACTTTGAAAAAATGGCATATTACTGATTTAAAAAATATTTCACAAGTACATTTTTTTATTACAGGTTGTTTTATTGTCTTTAGTCACGGTGTTTCAGGATTTTGGTCAATCTCACTTTCGTATTTGTTATTGGCCATTTTACCGCTTCTCATCCTAACATTATGGTTGGGACATATTATCAATAATAAAATTGATCAACGTGCTTTAATTAAATATATTTATATGTTGTTGATTTGTTTCGGAATCATCATGATTGTTAAATAATGAGAGAGGAATTACGCAATGCAAATTTTTAGAGTTCACAAGAATCATGAAATAAGCGCAAAATTTTTAGATAACCGTCGTCTTTCTAAGCAAGTATTAGAACTTTATCAAATTATTAATGTTTGTCTGGCTAAGCTTGAATATATTGATGGCAATACACGTTATTTAAGTCATCCTATCGTGAAGCATGTTTTTAATGATGGCTATCCTTATTTAGCTGACACTTATGAATTATTGTTAGAAATGGATAAAGAACATAAAAGAAGAGGTGGGAAAAGGTCAAAAGACTTTGAACATCAAATTTCAAATATGGGTAATATGATTGATACTGGTATTAAAGATGGTGCATTTTCTACTGAAAAGTTACCACCTATATTTGTTTATGGTGAAACGAAATTAATGAGTGACCAAGCTTATTTAGAATATGAAAAATTATTATTTATGAAATGGACAGCAGATAAAATTGCACCTCGGTGTAATATAAGTAGGTGATAACATGAGTAAGAGAGCAGATATTGAAAAGTTATGGAGACATGAAAAATATAATGTCATGATGCATAGTCAAAAGTCATATTTAGATATAAGAGAAGCTTTAAAGGGAAATATCACATATGACGATTTACAAAGTATGATTGATGATGCTAAAGCCATTGTTCCGACTAAAGGTTCAATCATCAATACTTATGATCATATGTGGGGGTATTTTAAGAAAATTGCTACTGAAGAAGAACGTAACCAATACTTGAAGTATAAATCACAATATCAAGAGAATGAAATTCAATACCAATGTTTAATCACATTTATATACAAGCTTGCTGTGAAATATAATCAAAAGTATTTATTAGAATCTACTATTTTACATTGATTTACCAATCAAAGTTTAATGATGATTGTGTAACCATGAAAAGGGTAAATACTATATAGAAAGTAGATTTTCAAGGAGGCTGAATATAATGGAAGAACGTGTATATCAAAAAATGTGGGACACTTTAAAGAAAGAAGTGCAATTCAATATAGTGGAACTCGAACAAATGGAAGAAGAAAACGAATCTCCAGGATTAAAAAAAGCCCAGAACATGATGGATCATCTAGAAAAAGAGTTTATCAAAAATTCATAATCAATCATAATCATTTAAAAACATTTAAATTTGTTCTGTAAATCTATAAAATATATGTAATTATACATTATTAATAAGTATTTACATCAATTTCCTCTAGATTCGCTTAATATAGTTTTGTAGTATTTATATATTAAGTTTTTTGGAGGCAGTTATGTTTTTTGATAAAAAGATTATCGTATTTGAGAATTTAGAGAATAAATACAATCAAGAAGAAGCAAAAAATATATTTTTGAGACATTCCATTGATTATGACTTTATTACAATAAGTAGCCAATCTATTATTTTAGGTGGATTACAATATCCTTCAGCACAGAACAAAGAACAATTTATTGCTGATTTTAATGACTATTTAGGGAACTAATGCATTTAGCTGTCATCAAGTTTAAAACTTGAGACAGCTTTTTTTATTGATAAGTGACAAAATTGTCATACTATCGCTGATTTTGTTCGTTTATATTTGGGTAATATATGTATATAGAGACTATAATGAATTTATAGTTGAAGGAGGGATATTATGCTCGTAAATAAATGGATTTATATCGCATTAGCTGTGTTATTAGGAAACTTTGGTGTTCATAAATTTTATGCACAAAAACCAGTTGTTGGACTATTACACTTAGCATTCTGTTGGACAGGGATTCCACATGTTATCGCATTCTTCAGTGCTGTATTCGCATTGTTTAGACCATCTGATGAACATGGTAATATTCAAGCATAGTATGTTGTGACATGCTTTTATTAAGTTTTTAAAACCCTAGATATATTTATAAATAATTTTTCGAAAAAAGAGTCTCGGACAGAAATGTTCTAGACTCTTTTCATATTTTTAGAAATAGGAAGGGCAGAATATTGCTAGAGGTGTACGACAAGCAATATTCTGGACCTTGTATTTATCAAGACTAGTGAAACAAGATAAATAGTGGCCTTGTATGTATCAAGATTGATCAAACAAGATAAATAGGGGCTTCGTATTTATCAAGACTGACGAAACAAGATAAATAGGCGCCTTGTATTTATCAAGACAGGCGAAACAAGCAACATAGGAGCTCCGTATATTGCAAGACTGCCCAAACAAGCAACATAGAAGCTCCGTATATAGTAAGACTCCCCAAACAAGCAACCTAGAACTTCACGTTTACATTGATTTTTCCAAATAAAAGAGACTGGCACATAATGTAATGTCTCAGTCTCTTAAATTTATGCATTATTCAAATCTACATATAGCAATTTAACTTGGTCACGTAATATTTTTATTTCAACAGGTGTTTCGAATAGAATTTCACCGTCTATATCTAATTTGGCTGATGGATCAGTAGATAACGTAGCTGATTCACAAGATATGTGTTGTATGCTGTCACTAATCTCGTTCCAATTCATGCTATCTTTTACTTTAAAGAAGTCATTGATAATACTGAAATTTTGTTTGTCGAAAATAAATATATTCATTTTCCCGTCATTAGGTGATAAGTCTTCTAAAGGAATTCTACTACCACCTACGTGTTGACCATTCGCAATCAAAATCATTGAAGTTTCTCCTGAATATGTTTCGTTATCAGCTGTTAAATTATATTGATAAATTTCTGGGTTAGCTACCGTTTTGATTGTAGAAAAGATATAACTGAATTTACCTAATAATTCTTTTTGATTGGATTCAACATTTTCAGCGTTTTGAACCATTAAACCAATACCTGCAAAGTTAAGTGCATATGTACCATTGACATCTAATACATCAAATGACTTAATTTGACTCGCTAATAAATCTTGAGAAGCTTGCATTGGTTTTTGAGATATATTTAAAGTCTTCGTGAAATCATTGAATGTTCCACCAGGTAAGACACCAATGGGTATTTGGAGATTGTTTTCTACGACACCATTTATTAATTCATTTAATGTTCCATCGCCGCCTAGTATAAAAAATACATCATAAGCTTGTTCGTTAGTATCGGCAGCTAATGTTTTACAATAAGAACGAATTTGTCCTTCTTCTTTACTTAATTTTATTGTTAATTCATCACAAAGCTGTGTTAAATTTTCTGTAACTTGTCCCAGTTCTTTATATATATTACCTTGGCCAGCCGCCTCGTGGTAAAATAAAATTCCTCTATGAAAATGTTGTGTCATAATCATGATACCTCCTGTATTGTACCTTTTATTACAATACCATGTATGACGATTGATAAACAATTTTAAATAAAATATTTTAATGTGTTAAAATAAATAAAAGCAATGAAAAGGGGAGGATTATTATCGCTTCACAAAATGATTATATCCATTATGAAATGGAAAAAAGAAAGCAACCTTTACTAGGTGTTGTGATCCATAACGATGCAAGTGAATTAAATGCTAATGAATGGCGTGAAGTATTAATAAACGCACCTGAAGAAAGATATGTCCAAGGTATCGCGCATTATTACATCGATAGAAATCAACAATGGCAAGCGATTGATACTGAGCGTATTGCGTGGCATACTGCTAACCCAATAGGTAATGAACAATATTTAGGGTATGAAGTATTAGAATCTCTCTCGAGTACAGATGAAGAATTTTTATTAAATGAGCAAGAAACATTAAGAGCAATCGCTTCAGATATGATTGATTATAATTTAACACCTAATCGAGATACTGTTCGATTACATTTGGAGTTTAGTGAAACGGAATGTCCTCATCGTTCGTTAGAAATTCATACGAATTGGAAGACGACAATAGATGGCATGCCGGATGAGTGGATTATTAATGAAATGAAAGATTATTTTATAGAACAAATTAAACAATATATGTTGAATTAAAAAAAGCGTGTGGATATGAAATCATTTGATTTCAATCCCACGCTTTTTTAATTATTGTGCATATTGTTGTTGTATTTGAACTAATGCATTATAGAATAGTTCAGGTTGTTCAGGACCATTGTATGTTCCTTTTTCTAAAGCAGTTAATGAAGCTTTTTCAGGATTTGTTAATCCGCCTTCATATTTTTGTCTCCATTCTGCATTAATAGAATTTAAGTAAGGATTTTGTCCTGTTTCATTGTAAATTTGTTGAGCTTGTTCTGCACCAAGTGCTGAATTCGACTGACTATTACTTGCAGCATTGTTAGCATCATTGCTAGCTGCGTTATTAGCGTCATTAGCTGCTGAATTATCAGCATTTGAAGCGCCATTGCTATTTTGGTCAGCGTTGCTATTAGCACCATTGTTTGATCCATCAGAATTAGCTGAGTTATTGTTATTTGCGTTATCGTCACTATTAGCATTTGAATTGCTTGAGTCAGAGTTAGAAGCACTATTACCGTCTGTGCCACTACTATCATCTGAGCCATTAGTGCCATTTGAATTAGAGTCACTAGACCCGTTATCATCGGAGTTATTACCATCTGAATTTAAACTAGCAGAATCGCCTGAAGCGACATCATCAGAACTACTATCAGAGTCCTTACTGCTGTCTGATTTACTGTCAGATTTATCATCAGATTTTTTATCTGAATCTTTATCAGACTTACTATCTTTTGATTTAGATGCATCATCAGATTTCGAAGAATCTTTATTTGCAGATGAATCATCTTTGCTGCCGTTACTATCATCGTTACCGCATGCTGCTAAGAATAAAAATGAAGATAGTAACAAGATTAAAAATTTCTTCATATATAAACCCCATTTCTTTTTTTGTTTGACACTTATGTATCAACAATAATTCAATACCACTAAATATTAATCTCAAACAAAATTTATTATAATTTTTTTAAACTTTTTATACCGTTTTAATAACAGTATTAAAAATCGTACAAATGTCCTTTTTATAATCATTAATTGAATCTAAAAGACTAAGTGAGTTTGTTTAGATTTTTCTGATAAATCTGTATAATGTTTATATGATTAGAATATGTAGGAGGAATTGAAATGACTAAAAAAACAATCGGCTTTGTAGGTACAGGCGTTATGGGTAAATCTATGGCAACCCACTTAATTAATGAAGGTTATGAAGTAAATGTTTATAATAGAACAAAATCTAAAGCAGATGAATTGGTAGAAATAGGCGCGATTTGGTGTGACACTATTGCAGATTTATCTAAGACTAGTGATGTGATTATATCTATCGTTGGTTATCCTAAAGATGTTGAATCTATTTATTTAGATGAAAGTGGCATTATAAACCATGCTAAAGAAGGCACAACTATTATAGATATGACAACTTCAAGCCCTGCTCTTGCAGAGAGCATTTACAACGAAGCAAAAACAAAAAATATTAACAGTTTAGATGCACCTGTATCTGGTGGCGACGTTGGTGCGAAAAATGCTACATTAACGATTATGGTCGGTGGAGACGAAGAAGTATTTAATCAAGTTGAAGATATTTTCAATGTTATTGGACAAAATGTTGTCTATCAAGGTAAAAGTGGTAATGGACAACATACGAAACTTGCGAATCAAATCGCTATCGCAGCAGGTATGTTAGGTGTAGCAGAATCCATTATATATGCTGAAGAAGCGGGATTAGATATTGATAAAGTATTCAGTTCTATTGAACATGGTGCAGCGGGTAGTTGGTCATTATCCAATTTAGGACCAAGAATGGTTAAAGGAGATTATGCACCAGGATTTTATGTTAAACATTTCATTAAAGATATGAGAATTGCGATAGAAGAAAGTGAAAAAAGAGGCTTATATATGCCTGGATTATTAAAAGCTAAAGAAGTATATGATGCATTAAGTGAAGCAGGTTTTGAAGATAATGGCACACAATCTGTTATTCAATTATTAAAAGATCATATTAAAAAGGGGTAAAACAATGGATTTAAATGAATATCAAAATCTTGCATTAAGAACTATGTCTGATGTTAAAAGAGATCCAGATAAAAGCTTAATTAATGGAGCATTAGGTTTAACAGGAGAATCTGGTGAAGTTGCAGATATTGTTAAGAAATACGTATTTCATGGTCATGACCTAGATAAAGAAGCATTAAAGAAAGAACTAGGGGATGTACTTTGGTATATCGCATGTTGCGCTTCTGCTCTTGATGTAGATCTGGATGAAATTGGTCAGCTAAATATTGAAAAACTTAAAAATAGATATCCAAATGGATTTTCAAAAGAAGATTCACTAAATCGTAAAGAATAATCAACAATTATCTATTGGATAATAATGACAAAACTGTTAGAATGAAAAGGAGTGAAAACGCTTACGTAGGAGGTAGCTATATTGGAAGGAAACGAACAATATTTATCTATAGATGAACTAAAACAGTTAATGTCTGACTACCCATTTCAATATATTGTTTGTGGACAAAGTGCGATTGATTTATTTTTGAACGAATATACGCACACTAAAGAAATCATGAGCATAACAGTAAGCAGAGAAGAAGAGCTTGCTTTAGCAAACTACTTTTTAGAACGCCATTATCAAATAGTAGTTGAGACACCATTGAATGAACTAAAAGAAATTACTGTTGAAGAACTTAGAGATTATAAGAAATATTATATTTATAATAAGAAGAGCGAATGTAAAATTCTTAAAGTTTATATATATGAAACGAAAGATGAGAAATGGCAATTTAGTCATGATCACAATATAGAAGTGGAAGATTACAAAATATACTTTCATAGCTTAGAACATGATGTGAAGTATTTGCGACCAGAAATCCAAATGATGTATAAGCTATATCATGAGCTGAGACAAGATGATATTTATAAATATCAAAAGTTAATTCAACATTTAAGTTATTATCAATTCTTTATGCTTAGAAAAGTAATAGGTAAAGATAAACTCAATCAGATTATTTTATCAGATACATAAAAGAAGCCGACGATTAAATCGTTGGCTTCTTTTAGTTACTAATAGTTACTATGCGAGTTGTGTTGTTTTATTTGCGAAGTATTCGTCATAAATCGCTTGAACGGCTATATCAGAATATTGCTCATCAATACCAAACATCATAGAAATTTCAGATGATCCTTGGTTAATCATATTTAAGTTAACATTTCTCTTACTAAGTGCTGCAGTTGCTCCAGCTGCTGTTCCAACTGCTTTATTCATTCCTTCTCCGACAATCATTAAAATAGCTAAATCATAGTCAATTGTTAACTCGTCTACAGGAATATTTTCTCGAATTTTATTTAAAACTCTTTCTTCTTTTCCTTTAATTTGAGTCGATCTCATAATAATACTAATGCTATCAATACCAGATGGGATATGTTCGATTGAAATGTTTTCTTCTTCTAAGATACTAAGTACTTTACGTGTAAATCCAACTTCTCTATTCATTAAGTACTTTTTGACGTTGATAATTGTAAAACCTTTATCACAGCTTACGCCAGAAACGATATGAGATAAGTTAGAAATGTTACGTTCACTTACAATGTATGTTCCTTTATCAGTTGGTCTATTTGTATTCTTGATCACAACTGGAATGCGATCTTTATAAAGTGGCTCTAGTGCCTCATCATGAAATACGCCAAATCCGGCATATGATAATTCACGCATTTCTCTATATGTGATTTCTGGAATTACTTCTGGTTGAGATACGACTGTTGGGTTTGCTCTAAAGATACCTGATACATCCGTAAAGTTCTCGTACAAGCTTGCTTTAATACCTCTTGCTAAAATAGCCCCTGTAATGTCAGATCCACCTCTAGGGAAAGTCACGATATCACCATTTTCAGAATAACCAAAGAATCCAGGAATGATTAATTTCTCATCATATTCACGTAATTTATAAATCTTCTCATACGACGATTCTAATATCATTGCGTTTCCTGGTTCATCTGTGACGATGATGCCTGCATCTTTAGGCGATAAGTAACGTGTAGGGAATCCTAACTGACTATTATATTGTGCGATGAGTTGCGCATTGAAATCTTCTCCACAACTTTTTAAACCATCTAGTAAGCGTTCAGGTTTATCGTGATACACGTTTATCAAATTTAATAAGTGGTTTTTAATTTCATCTAAAATAGAACGATCCATGTTCAATTCAGTCACAATTTCTTCATAACGACCAACGATTTGGCTGAGTTTGTTTGAATAATCTAATTGATTAATAACTTTTTCATATAAGCGTATGAGCAAATCCGTTGTTTTAATATCTTCTTTAAATCTTTTTCCAGGTGCGGATACGACTACAATTTTTCTTTCATCATCAGCGTTAATGATGTTAACGACTTTTTTAATTTGCTCACTGTTAGCGACGGAACTTCCGCCAAATTTTGAAACTTTCATTTTATCAGTCCTTTTACTGGGGGTAATGTAATTGTAGCTCTTTACAAAGCGAGAAATAATGATAATATTACTATTAATTCTAATTATTCAAACTTTACAAAAAACTTTAATGAATTTATACTATAATAAACTTGAGTCTATTTCAAGTAGACATTTGTATTTTTAACAAGAACAATATATTTAAGGTGAGTGAGGAAATGAAAGTATTAAATGTAGCAGTATTAGGTCTTGGCACTGTTGGAACAGGTGTCGTAAAGATTGTCGAAGAAAATAAAAAGCAAATAGAAGACACGATTGGGAAATCTATACATATTAAACATATTCTTGTGAGTTCTATTAACAAGAAACGTGCAATTAATACTTCTAGCTATCATTTAACTGAAAATATTAACGAAATTTTAGAAGACGATGAATTGGATATCGTTGTTGAAGTAATGGGTGGTATCGAACCAACAGTAGAATGGTTGAAAGCATTTCTTTCTAAAGGTATACACGTCATTACTGCAAATAAAGATTTATTAGCCGTACATTTAAGAGATTTAGAAGATTTAGCTGAGAAAAATAAAGTTGCGCTTAAATATGAAGCGAGTGTAGCAGGTGGTATTCCGATTGTGAATGCGATTAATAATGGATTAAATGCCAATAATATTAATCAATTTATGGGTATCTTTAATGGCACATCTAACTTTATTCTTAGTCAAATGACGCGCGAAGGAAAATCATATGATGAAGCATTACAGCTTGCAACCGATTTAGGTTATGCAGAAGCGGATCCAACTGACGATGTTGAAGGAATTGACGCAGCTCGTAAAGTCGTAATTACGAGCTATTTATCATTTAATAGAGTCATTTCGTTAAATGATGTTGAAAGAGTAGGTATTTCTGATGTTGAAATAGAAGACATTAAAGTTGCAGAAAAATTAGGCTATAAAATTAAATTAATTGGTCAAGGTAAATATGAGAATGGCCGAGTTATATCAAGTGTTAAACCAACATTATTACCAAACAGTCATCAAATGGCGCATGTTGAAGATGAATATAATGCTATATATGTTATTGGTGATGCTGTTGGGGATACAATGTTTTACGGTAAAGGTGCAGGTAGTTTAGCTACTGGTAGTGCAGTTGTATCTGATTTATTAAACGTTTCATTACAATTTGAATCAGATTTACATACGTTACCGCCACACTTTGAACTTAAAACAGAACGTACGAAAGAAATCGTTGAAGATGAAGTGGTTAAATTCCCACTGAAAAATAGTCATTTTATCATTGTTGAAAGTGACAAAGATGAAGATGTCTTAAGAGATGACATTAAAGCGACAATCGAATTTCATAGAAGTGTTAAAGTAGAACAACGAACTGAAAATACGTATGGTATTGTCATCAGAGGTATTGATGAATTACCAGTTGAACAATTAAAAGAAAATGGCATTAATATTTTGAAATATTATCCAATTGAAGGAGATAAGTAATATGGGCAGATGGCAAGGATTAATTCATAATTATAAAGAATATTTACCAGTAAACGAAGGAACACCTCAACTGACATTAAATGAAGGTAATACACCATTAATTCATTTACCTTATTTATCAGATAAATTGAATATTAATTTATTTGCTAAATTTGAAGGTCTTAACCCTACAGGTTCTTTTAAAGATAGAGGTATGGTAATGGCAGTCGCAAAAGCGAAAGAAGAAGGTAAAAAGATTATAATATGTGCTTCTACTGGTAATACATCAGCTTCAGCTGCCGCTTATGCTGCAAGAGCAGGCTTAAAAGCAATTGTTGTTATTCCTGAAGGTAAAATAGCACTTGGTAAATTAGCACAAGCAGTTATGTACGGTGCTGAAATTGTATCAATTAAAGGGAATTTTGATGAAGCATTAAATATCGTTAAAAAAGTAGCAGAAAAAGGTGAAATAGCACTTGTAAACTCTGTAAATCCTTATAGAATTGAAGGTCAGAAGACTGGTGCTTTTGAAATTGTTGAACAATTAGATGGTAAAGCGCCAGACTTATTTGCGATACCAGTAGGAAATGCTGGAAATATCACAGCATATTGGAAAGGTTTCAAAGAATATCATCAATTAAATCAATCAGGTTTACCTGTTATGTGTGGTTTCCAAGCTGAAGGTGCGTCTCCAATCGTACAAGGTAAAGTTGTCACAAATCCAGAGACAGTAGCGACTGCTATTAGAATCGGAAATCCAGCAAGTTGGAAATTAGCTGAGGCAGCACGTGATGAGTCAAATGGACTAATTGATAGTGTGACAGATGAAGAAATCCTTAAAGCGTACAAACTTATGACAAGTAAAGAGGGTGTCTTCAGTGAACCAGCTAGTAACGCTTCAATTGCAGGTTTGTTGAAATTGCATGAGCAAGGTAAATTAGAGCCAAATCAAACTGTTGTCGCAATTTTAACAGGTAATGGATTGAAAGATCCTGATACTGCAATCGATTTACTTGATTCGCCAATTACACCTTTAGAAAATGACGAACAAGCAATTATTGATTATATTGAGCGTGCATTACAATGAAGAAATTAAAGCTTAAAGTACCAGCCTCAACTGCTAACCTTGGGGTTGGTTTCGACTCAATCGGAATGGCTCTAGATAAATATTTAGAAGTAGAAGCACATCTTTCCGAAGATGGAAAATGGCATTTTGAGCATATTGGACCTCATCTTCAAGGTTTACCTGATAATGAAGACCATTATATTACTAAAATTGCACAAACTGCTACAAAGAAATTTTCTAAAGAAATGCCTGCATTAAATTTAAAAATGTATAGTGATATTCCACTTGCAAGAGGGTTAGGTAGTTCAGCATCTGCGCTCGTAACAGGTTTATTTCTTGCTAATTATTTTGCAAATTTAAAGTTATCTAAATATGAGTTGCTACAACTTGCAACTGAAATTGAAGGGCATCCAGATAATGTTGCACCAACAATTTATGGTGGTTTAGTCTTAGGTGTATATGATCCAGAAGCTAAACATACGGATGTCTCATATATTGATATACCAAAAGTCGATGTTATTGCTACAATACCAGCGTATGAGTTATCAACAGAGAAAGCACGTAAAGTATTACCAGAAACATTATCTTTAAAAGATGCCGTTAAATATAGTGCGATTAGCAATACGATGATCAGTGCGTTAATTCAACATAATTATGAATTAGCTGGAAAGATGATGATGAAAGATGGTTTTCATGAACCTTATCGTCAACATTTGATCCCTGATTTTGAACATATTAAAGCATTAGCTTTAGAACATGGTGCGTATGCGACAGTCATTAGTGGTGCTGGTCCAACTGTACTAACGCTCGTAAAAAAAGAATTGAGTGGTAAGCTTGTGAGAGCATTGCAGGACGAATTTGAAGATTGCGAATCTGAATTGGTAACCATTAATCGATATGGCATTAGCCAAAAAATTATAAACTTATAATTAAAAATGAGATGCTTATATTCTATGTATGATAGAATATAAGCATTATTATATTTAAGGAGATAAACATGATATATAAATACATCGTAATGGATATGGATGATACACTTTTAACTTCAAAGAATGAAATAAGTGAAGTGACATATCAATACTTAATGGAGAAACAAAAACAAGGCATGAAGTTAATACTCGCATCAGGGCGCCCAACTGCAGGTATGGTTAAGCATGCAGAAGCACTTGATTTAAAGAGTTATGGAGGCTATATCGTAAGTTATAATGGTGCATTTGTCATCAAGGCAGAAGATCAAAGTATCGTATTTAATCAAACAATTAGTCAAAAAGATGCACACGATATTATTGATTATTGTAGAAGTCATCATTTCTTTTATTTAACGTATTTAAATGACCAAATTATTCATGATACAACACATGATTATATGAACATTGAAAGTGAATTAACAGGTCTTCCAATGAAAAAAGTCAATGATATTAAAGAAGCTATTATTGATGACGTTCCAAAAATAATGGGGGTTGATTTCGAGGAAAACATTGCAAGTGCAAATCAAGAGCTGAATGGCAAATTTAATGAACAAGTATCATCAACAATAAGTAAGCCGTACTTTTTAGAATTCATGAATAGTGAAGTATCTAAAGGGAAATCATTACAAAGATTGTTTGATCAAATTGGAGCGGATTTCTCAGAAGTGATTGCTTTTGGTGATAGTTTAAATGATTCTGATATGTTAGAAAGAGCAGCAGTTGGTGTTGCTATGGGAAATGCGAACGATACGATTAAAGGTATTGCAGATGTCGTTACAGACGACCATGACCATGATGGTATCGTAACAGCGCTAGAAAAAATATTAAAAGCATAAAAATAAAGCAGTTCAAACCTTAAAATTTAAGATTTGAGCTGCTTTTTATTATTCGTGACGATCTTCATTAAACGCAATTGAAGTCATTTCAATTACGAGAATTGATTTTGCCCCAAGTATTTTTAATTGTTGTACAATATCATCAATTTCAGTTTTATGTCTTAGTCTTTCAACAAATACGATGATTTGTTCGTATTGATCAATCTCTAAATTATATAAATAATGAGTGATTGTTCTTTCTAAAGGCGACATAAAACTAATCTTTTTATTAGAATGTCTTAATGTACTAGAATCGAAATTAAAGCGTGTTGTACCTTGTACACGTATTTCTTTACCAGGTAAATAACGAGCAATTTGAAGTGGAACGTACATGAATTCTCCTATACCAATGACGAATTTAGGTGAATCATCTAAAAAGTCATTCAATAATTCTCCCATACGTTGAAACAGGTCTTCAGAAACTTGTTGTTCTTTACCATTTAAAGTAAATCTTCCTGTTGAAATAAAGTATGGATTATCGTGAATCGTACCATCACGTAGCATGTTTTGAGCTTTTACAATGAAATGATCATTGATGACATTTCTTAAAGAGTAATATTGAACTTTCGTCTCATGTTTTTGATTATCTAGTAGTTCATTTTGAATTAAATCTTTCGTTTCATGCTCAATAGCTGTGATTTCTACATCAAATGACATGAGTGAAATGATGTTGATTTTAATATTTAAAGATTTTTCCAAACTTGAAAATGCTTCTTTAACACTTTGAGATCTTAAATCAATAGGTGTTAATACAGTAAATGTTTCTCTTTCAGGACATTTATCATAAATCTTTTTAATGAGATTTAGTACAGAATTACCATTTAATAAATGATTATCAATGATTGCGACACGTTCATCATTATCGAAAAAGTCTTTATCTTTCGTATAGAAAAATAAACGTTCTTGAGGGTCAACAATATCGCTATGATCTAATAATGGTGGATGAGAAATAATCTTATCTCGTGTAGAAGCTAAGAACATCACATCATCATCAAATAAACTAAAAATCGATTGTCCTAAATTGGCAGCACGTTCACTTAAACCTAGAAATCTCGTTGGTGGATAGTGACCAAGTTTATTTGATTCAACCATATTTAAAGCTTGAATCATTTTACTGCGATTTTTACTATTAATAGCTTTAGCAATCGTTTGAATGCGTTCATCCGTTTCGCCTGTTAAAGATTCATGATATAAGAATCCTAACAATAAACCAACGAGTAAAGGATGTTCTGGATATAACCCTCTAGAATATCCTAAACATGGAGATACAGGTATAAATGGAAATTCTGAATGTTCTTCTTGTGTAATTGCGAGCATTTCATCTATTTCAAAATCAAATCTATTTTCTTTAACTTTCACTTCAACTTGCTGTTCATTATCTAAAGGAAAAACTTTACTTACTTGGGACATGTGATTACTCCTTTATTTACTTGTGTGCGTCCATTCATGGCTGAATTTCTTTCTCTTAATATGCGCATAAATTTGGTCCGCTGCATAGTCTTGGTTCGTATAAACAGTAATATCAAAAAATGCTTGATTCTCTTCAAATGGTTCATTTAAATATAAATCTTTAAGATGATCAAATAATGATTGCATCTGTTCCCGAGTTAAACTTGTATATTCTCTAAGTGTTTTCTTAACGAGTTGAGCATGTGTGTCATAAATACTTTGAACAACAATGACAAAACGTTCATCTTGTTCCATAACATCATCAAATAAATTTGTTTGACCTGTCATATTTACACCTTCTTTATTCTAAAATTATCATTAATATTTATTATACTATATATATTGCAATATGAAAAAGTAGATTATAGTTAGCAAATTTTTATAAATGTTTTGAATGAGGTAGTTCGGGATTAGGGGAATGATATTTTGTATAGAGTTTATCATTACAAAAGTCGGTGGAATTGTAACTAAGAGGTGCTATAGTAACAAAAGTCGGTGGAATTGTAACTAAGAACGGCAATAGTAACAAAAGTAGCTGGAAGTGTAACTAAGGGGTGCTATAGTAAAAAAAGTCGAGCGAATTGTAACTAAGGAAGCCGTTAATAACAAAACTAGGTCAAAGTGTAAATAAGACAAGCATATACAAACAAAATACAAAATAAAAATAACGCCACTCAATCAACTTGAGTGGCGCTTTTAATAATTATTTCTTATATTGGTGTTTTGTTAAATCGATGTCTTCTAGTTTGATAATTTTTGATTTCGTTGTGAATTTATGAATAAAGTATACTACGAAACCTAATATAATCGGTAAGAATGATTCGATTAATACTGGGAAGTTCAATGTCATAATGCTATCAAATGATTGACCGATTAATAAGAATGCTATTACAGCGATTACGATGATTGGTCCTAATGGATATAAAGGTGCTTTATATTCTAGTGTATCTGTCGCTGAATTGCCTTGTTTCTTAATAGCCATTCTTAATCGAATATGACTGATTATACTCATAAGCCAAACTAAAGTAACAAGTGCGCCTAACATATTCAATAATCTATAATAACCATCAGCGTTAATTGTTGCATATACGATTGACACGAATATTAATACGATTGTGACACATAATGAAACGAATGGCATATTGTTTCTATTTAAGTTATTGATAAACTTAGGTGCTTGCTTATGTTGAGCAAGTGAGTAAAGTAATCTACTTGTAGCATATAAACCTGAGTTACCAGCTGAAATAAGTGCTGTTAAAATAACTGCATTAATAATTGAAGCGGCGAATGCTATACCAACTCTATCAAATACGATTGTAAAAGGACTTTGTGTTACAGTGTTTGATTTATTTAATAACAATGGATCAGTATATGGAATAATTGCTGCAATCACAGCGATTGCTAAAATATAAAATAATAAAATTCTCCAGAATACTTGTCTAATTGCTTTTGGCATGGATTCTTTAGGATTTTCAGATTCACCAGCTGTTACGGCTACTACTTCTGTACCACCGAAGCTAAATCCAGCAACAAGTAGTACGCCTAAGAAACCAGAAATACCATTTACGAATGGTGCTTCTTTATAAGTGAAGTTTGATAATCCTAATGGTTCATTACCGCCTAAGATTCCAAATATCACAAGTACACCAACTATTAAGAAGATGATAATAGTCGCGACTTTAATAAAACTTAACCAATATTCAGCTTCACCAAATGCTTTAACAGTAAATGCATTTAATAAGAATAGAATAACTAAGAAAATAATGCTCCATACAAACGGGTTAATACTTTGGAATATATCCCAGTATGTAATAATTTTTGCTGCAGTTAATATATCGACGCTTGTTACAAGAGCCCAAATCACCCAATAAAGCCAACCAACAGTAAATCCTGCTGATGGATCTATAAATCTACTTGAGTATGCACTAAATGACCCAGAAACTGGATAAAAAGTTGCAAGTTCTCCTATAGCTGTCATTAAAAAGTAGAGCATAACACCAATAATAGAATAAGCTATAAGTGCACCACCAGGTCCTGCTTGAGTGATGACTGCACCACTGGCCATAAATAAACCAGTACCAATTGAACCACCAATAGCGATCATTGATATGTGCCTAGTCTTTAATCCTCGTTTCATTTCTTCCATATAATTCACCTTGCTTTCTAATAGTACAATTTATCTGTAAATAAAATATACATATTATTTTATTAGTATTTCAGTAAATAAGCAACAAAAACTTTTAACGCATAAATGCTTTAAAGTCATAAAGCGATAGTATAAAAAAATAGAAGTCATTTCAAATGTATGAATTGACTTCTTTGTCGTATATTTTCTTATAAAATAAGAAATTATTTAGTTTCGCGGTGTAAAGTGTGACGACCTAATCTTGGACAGTATTTTTTCATTTCAATACGTTCAGGATTTGTACGTTTGTTTTTAGTTGTAATATAATTTCTGTCGCCACATTCAGTACATGCTAACGTGATATTGACACGCATGTTCATCAGCCTTTCTATTCAGTAATCGTTACGTTTTATAATTTTAGCATAATACAAATGAGTTTTCAATGCAAAAATATGTGTATTATATAATTGCGATATGATGTGTAAAAGCGTATATTGTTATAATTAAAACAATTAATAACGTAGGAGTTAAAATATGAAAAAAATATATATTATAGTTGGTACGTTACTAACGATTGGACTGATACTTTCAGGTTGTAACACCGAAACATCTAAAGACGACAAAATTAAAATTTATGCAACAAACTTTCCATATGAAAGCTTTGCAAAACAAATTGGTGGAAAATATGTAGATGCAAATTCAATTTACCCAAGTGGTACGGATTTACATAATTATGAGCCAACACAAAAAGAAATGCTTAATATTGCTAAAAGTGATTTGTTTATATATTCTTCAAATGAATTAGATCCAGTAGCTAAAAAAATTAGTTCTACTATTAAAAATGATGATCACAAATTAGAAGCAGTAGCTAATTTGAAAGAAAGTCATATTTTAGAACATCATCATGAACACGGTGAAGAAGAGCATGAACATGAGCACGAAGGGGAAGAAAGTGATAACGATCCTCATATTTGGTTGGATCCAATTGTCAATAAAGAAGCGGCGAAATCTATTAAAGATAAACTTGTACAAAAGGATCCTGAGCATAAAGAATATTATCAAAAAAATTATCAAAACCTCATTAAAGATATAAACGAGATTGATGAAAGTTTACAAAACGTAACGAAAGATACAAAAAGAGACACAGTATTTATTTCTCATGATTCTCTAGGTTATTTAGCTAACAGATATCATTTTAAACAAAAAGGTGTCACAGGCATGAATAATGAAGAACCAACTCAAAAAGAAATATTAGAAATCATTAAAGATATTAACAACTCGAAATCACCATATATTTTATATGAACAAAATGTTAGTTCAAAAATGACAGATATTATAAAGAAAGATACGAAAAGTAAACCGCTAAAATTTCATAATTTAGAAGTATTAACTAAAGATGAAGCCAAACAAAAAAATATTTCATATCAGTCTTTAATGGAAGAAAATATCAAAACTTTTGATAAAGCTCTAAATAAATAACATTTATAGTATTATTTCGTTTACTTTTACTACTTAACCATGTATAGTAACTAATGGATTATTATTAATAGTTGTGAAAGAGGTTATTGATATGAAAATTTTTGATTATGAAGATGTACAGTTAATACCAAATAAATGTATAGTAGAAAGCCGTTCTGAATGTGATACTACTGTAAAATTTGGTCCAAAGACATTTAAATTACCAGTAGTACCTGCAAATATGCAAACAGTCATGAATGAAGAACTAGCTGAATGGTTTGCTAGTAATGATTATTTTTATATCATGCATCGTTTTGATGAAGAAGGACGTATTCCATTTATCAAAAAAATGCAAAGCCAAAACTTATTCGCCTCAATTTCTGTAGGTGTTAAAGACAATGAATATACTTTTATAGAACAACTTTCTAATGAAGGGCTTGTTCCTGAATATATAACAATAGATATTGCACACGGTCATTCTGAGCAAGTTATTAGAATGATTAAACATATTAAACAACATATTCCTGAATCATTTGTAATTGCAGGTAATGTTGGTACGCCTGAGGGTGTTCGTGAACTTGAAAATGCGGGTGCTGACGCAACTAAAGTTGGTATCGGACCAGGTAGAGTATGTATTACAAAAATTAAAACTGGATTTGGTACTGGTGGATGGCAATTAGCTGCAATTAACGCTTGTAGCAAAGCTGCTAGAAAACCAATGATCGCTGATGGTGGTATTAGAACAAATGGTGATATTGCTAAATCTATTAGATTCGGTGCAAGTATGGTAATGGTTGGTTCATTATTTGCTGCGCACGAAGAATCTCCAGGTGAAACAGTTGAATTAGAAGGTAAACTATATAAAGAGTATTTCGGTAGTGCATCTGAATTTCAAAAAGGTGAACGTAAAAATGTAGAGGGTAAAAAGATGTTTGTTGAACATAAAGGCTCTCTAAAAGATACGTTAATTGAAATCGAACAAGATTTACAAAGTTCTATTTCTTATGCAGGTGGAAAAGATCTACATTCTATTACAAAAGTAGACTATGTAATTGTTCGTAATTCAATATTTAATGGTGACAGTGATCGCGGCTAAAACAAGTGAGGTGACGACTTGAGAAAAGTATTCTTTTTATTTATGTTGCTATTATGCTTAACACTTATCAAGCCAGTCCCAGAATCAGATTTGTCTAGACAAATTGGGCAAAAAGTATTGAACGTTCAACAAGGATTACAACACGAAGAAACAGCTAAGAAAGTTGAACTGAAGACACCAGATGACCAAGAATTTGCGATTAATAATATTCAAATCAATCAAACAAAGAATGAAGTAGAAAAGAAACTTGGTAAACCTAAGCGTATAACTGCTAATGAATATAACGAGAAATGGCATGTGTATCATAACGACTATCATGAATTTGTGATGGTAAGTTATGATCATGACAAAGTAACTGGTTTATATACAAACCAAGACCTTATAACTTCTAAAAAAGGTATCACAAGTAAAATGAACAAAGATAAAGTTCGTTCTATACTTGGAGAACCTGAAAAAGCAATAGAAAAAGACAAAGTGAAACTCATACAAAATGATGAAGATTATGATGTTTTCAAATTTGATAACATCTATACAACCGTGTTTTATGATAAACATGAAAATAATCAAATTAAAGGTATCATGCAGATTGCATCATCAACTGAAGATAAACGAACGAATCAGTATCATGCAGCTTCTGATGAATACAAAAAAGCTTTAGAATTACAAAGCTTTGATCTTGTAAATGCTGAACGCGTACAGTTTGGACTACCTACATTAGCTTATAATGAGCGTGTTAGTGAAACTGCAAGAAAGCATAGTCAAGACATGGTGAATAATGATTATTTTGATCATAATAACAAACAAGGTATGTCTCCATTTGATAGATTAGATCGAGATGGTTTTAATTATGTTACTGCTGGGGAAAACTTGGCTTATGGTCAAATCAGTAGTATATATGCACATCATGGTCTTATGAATTCACTTGGACATAGAAAAAACATTTTAAATAAAGATTATAAAGAATTAGGTGTAGGTGTTGATATCGGCGAAGAATTACAGCCATATTGGACGGAGAACTACATCACGCAACAATAGAAAAGAGATAAATGATATTATCTTATCAACGTTGATATAATTAAATCGAGAAAAGTCAATATTTCATATTTCCTTAAATGTTTAACACATGTTGTTTCTAGTAATTTTGATTGGTGAAATAACATATAAAGGGGTAGTTTTACATGGAAAATAAAGAAATAAAACGAAAAGATTTAGATGTCTTAGAACGTATTAAAGAATTATTAAATAAAAAAGATGTATCATAAATATATGACAAGTAAAGAAAGAACTCGATAAAGGGAATATGAAAAAAGGAGATGCAATCGCATCTCCTTTTTGTTATGTTACATTTCTCTAAATAATCCAACAACTTTACCTAATACTGTAACGTTATCTAAATAAATAGGTTCCATTGTACTGTTCTCTGGTTGAAGTCTATATCGCGTTTCTTCTTTGTAAAAACGTTTAACAGTAGCTTCATCGTCTTCTGTCATTGCAACTATGATATCACCATTCTCAGCGATTGATTGACTACGTACGATTACTTTATCGCCGTCTAGTATACCAGCTTCGATCATACTATCACCGACAACATCTAATATAAAGATATTGCTATTATGTGTTGATGTGAAATGTGCTGGTAATGGGAAGTATTCCTCTACATTCTCTACAGCCGTAATAGGTATACCTGCTGTAACTTTACCGATAACTGGAACGTGAATGGTGTTCTCTTGGTTAATGTTCTCTCCAACTGTTTCTGTAATTTCTATAGCTCGCGGTTTAGTTGGATCACGTTTAATGTAGCCCTTTTCTTCTAGTCTTGATAAATGACCATGTACTGTAGAGCTTGACGCTAAGCCGACTGCTAAACCAATTTCACGTACGCTAGGCGGATAGCCTTTCGTTTGTACTATATGTTTGATGAATTGATATATTTCAGATTGACGTTTAGTTAATTCTTTCATAGTCGCACGCTCCCAATTAATTATTTAAATTTATTATAGCACATACGTTTCCTTTGAACAAACATTTGTTCGTATTTTTATTGACTACGAACAGTTGTTCTGTTATTATGATAATACAAACAAACGTTCTAGGAGGAATTGAGTATGACAATTACAATTAAGAAGACAGTATTAGTGTATATAGCAGTATTCTTAATGACTCTATTAATTGGATATTTATATTTAGCTCAGTCTAATGATCTTTATAATACAGAACAAACGTACGAAATGACCGATCATCAAATTAAACAACAAAGCGATAAACAACATAACCATATATCTGATTCCAATACATTAGTAGGGTCAATAGATTGAATTTAAACACGAGTAAATCCATTTGGATTTACTCGTGTTTTTTGGTATCTTTTATGTATAAAGAAAGTGGGGATATTATGCTAGAAAAAGCAAAAATAGATAGAATCAATGAATTAGCGAACAAAAAGAAATCTGAAGGTTTAACAGATAGTGAAGCTAAAGAACAATCAAAATTACGTGCTGAGTATTTACAAGCTTTCCGCGGTAATTTTAAAAATACAATCGAGAATACTAAAATCATAGATCCAGAAGGTAATGATGTAACTCCTGATAAGGTAAAAGAAATTCAAAAAAATAATAATATAAGAAAGTAAGTAAAAATTAAGTAATAATAATTAATTTTTGAAAAAATTTCATGTATAATGAAAAGGGATTACAAGAATAAAGGAGACTACATTTATGTTTAACGAAAAAGATCAACTTGCAGTAGATTCAATCCGTGCTTTAAGTATAGATGCTATTGAAGCAGCTAACTCAGGACATCCTGGTTTACCAATGGGTGCTGCGCCTATGGCATATGCATTATGGACTAAGCATTTAAATTTCAATCCTCAATCTAAGAACTATTTTAATAGAGACCGTTTTGTATTATCTGCTGGACATGGTTCTGCATTACTATATAGTTTATTACACGTTTCAGGTAGTTTAGAACTTGAAGAAGTGAAGAACTTCAGACAATGGGATTCTAAAACACCTGGACATCCAGAATTTAGACATACTGATGGTGTAGAAGTTACAACAGGACCTTTAGGACAAGGTTTTGCAATGAGTGTTGGTATGGCAATGGCTGAAAAACACTTAGCAGGTAAATTTAATAAAGATAAATACGATGTAGTAGATCATTACACATATGTTTTAGCAAGTGATGGTGACTTAATGGAAGGTATTTCTCATGAAGCAGCTTCATTAGCAGGTCACTTAAACCTTGATAAATTAATCACTTTATATGATTCTAATGATATTTCATTAGATGGTGAATTAAATAAAGCATTCTCTGAAAATGTTAAAGAAAGATTCACATCATATGGTTGGAGCTATATCTTAGTTGAAGACGGTAATGACTTAGAAGCTATTGATAAAGCGATTACTGAAGCGAAAACATTAGAAGGTCCAACATTAATCGAAGTTAAAACAGTTATCGGTTATGGTGCGCCTAACAAAGCGGGTACTAATGGCGTGCATGGTGCTCCATTAGGTGAAGAAGAACGTGAATTAGCATTAAAAGCATACGGTTTAGATCCTTCTAAACGCTTTAATGTACCTCAAGAAGTATATGATATCTTCAGTGAAACAATGCTTAAACGTGCAAATGAAGACGAAGCAGCTTGGGAAAAATTAGTTGAAGCATATACAAATGAATATCCTGAATTAGGACAAGCATTTAAACAAGCTATTTCTAATGAATTACCAGTTGATTACGATAAAGAATTACCAGTTTATGAAGCTGGAAATAGCAGTGCAACACGTGCGGATTCAGGTGAAGTGATTCAAGCATTAAGTAAATCAGTACCTGCATTCTTTGGTGGTTCAGCTGACTTAGCATCTTCAAACAAATCAAATGTTAAAGGTGAAGCTGACTTTAGTAGCGAAACTCCAGAAGGACGTAACGTTTGGTTTGGTGTTCGTGAATTCGGTATGGCTGCTGCAGTTAATGGTATGGCAGTTCACGGTGGTGTTAAACCATATGGTGCAACATTCTTCGTATTCAGTGACTACTTGAAACCGGCTGTAAGACTTTCAGCAATCATGGGTGTACCTTCAACATTTGTATTCACACATGATTCAATTGCTGTCGGTGAAGATGGTCCAACACATGAACCAGTTGAACAATTAGCCGGATTAAGAGCGATTCCTAACTTAAACGTTATTCGCCCTGCAGATGGTAATGAAACAAGAGTAGCATGGAAAGTAGCTTTAGAATCTGAAACAACACCAACAGCTTTAGTGTTAACAAGACAAAACTTAACAGCTTTAGATGTTGAAGAATCAGTATTAGAAGAAGGCGTTCGTAAAGGCGGATATGTCGTATATCGTTCTGAAATCGAACCTGAATACTTATTAATCGCATCTGGTTCTGAAGTTTCATTAGCTGTAGATGCAGCTAAAGATATCGAAGCACAAGGTAAAGGTGTACAAGTTGTATCATTACCTAACTGGCATGCATTTGATCAACAAGATGCTGAATATAAAGCATCAGTATTACCAGCATCAATCACAAAACGTGTAGCTATCGAAATGGCATCTTCTCTAGGTTGGCATAAATATGTTGGCCTTGAAGGTAAAGTCATTACAATTGATACATTCGGTGCAAGTGCGCCTGGCGACTTAGTAGTTGAAAAATACGGATTTACAAAAGAAAATGTATTAAACCAAGTATTAAGCTTCTAAAGAATGTTAAAAAAGCCTCATCCAAGAAACTTGGCTGAGGCTTTTTCATTTTAAACATTAAGTTTCATCTTGATAAAATGTAATGAATTTAGTAAACTTTTATAGGATACAGAAAGTGGGTGAAATAATGGCAACGTGGTTAGCAATATTATTAATCGTCGTGGCATTAATCGGTGGGCTTGCACTTGGATTCTTCCTTGCACGTAAATATATGATGGATTACTTGAAAAAGAATCCACCAATTAACGAAGAAATGTTACGTATGATGATGATGCAAATGGGTCAAAAACCATCTCAAAAGAAAATTAATCAAATGATGACAATGATGAATAAGAATATGGATCAAAAAATTAAATAATCTTATATTAATCATAAGTAAAAATAAAACGTATAACCGTGATATTTTTAAACGAGTCTCAGACGTATACAATAGTCTAAGGCTCGTTTCTTATTTTGTTTAAGTTTTCACTTATTGTTCAAATAAAGGTGTTTTAACTTAATTGTTATTTGATAAAATAGAATATGAGTGAGAGGGGGATCATTGTGGAAATCACAGTATTTGTAGCTTTTGGTGCAGGCATATTAAGTTTCGTATCTCCTTGCGTATTACCTATTTATCCAGCGTTTATTTCTTATATAACAGGCATGAGTTATGACGACATCAAAACTAAAGGACTTAGTCGTAATGCAATTTTACATACGATTATCTTTTTGCTTGGATTTAGTGTTATATATATGATACTTGGAATGGGTATAGGATATATTTCTGGTATGTTGATTAATTACCAAACGTTAATCAGGCAATTAGGTGCCATTATTATTATAGTATTTGGTCTCATTATATTAGGTGTATTCCAACCTCAATTTTTAATGAAAGACCGTAAAATAAATTTCAAGACGAAACCCACAGGTTATATAGGTACTTTTCTTATAGGTATGGCATTTGCTGCAGGATGGACACCTTGTAATGGTCCGATTATTGCAGCGATTGGTACGTTGGCTGCTACTAATTCATCACAAGCATTACTTTATATGTTGTTATATGTATTAGGATTCAGCATTCCATTTTTCGTACTGACATTCTTTATAACTAAATTACAAATTATTAAAAAGTACAATGTTGCTATCATGAAGTTTGGTGGTATAATTATGATAATTATGGGAATATTATTGTTCTTTGATTTATTAACGGAGATCACGATATTCTTCCAATCATTAGGTTTAAATTAAATATTATTGATATTTCGTACTTATAAGGGGTTTTAGATATGTATTTCCTTTTTTCATTTGTAATAGCAGCTTTAATGGGATTGGCAGTTATTGTTGTTAGAATGAAAGCACAAAATTATCCAACGAATGCTAAAAAGATTGTATTACCGCCATTTTTTATGGCTACAGGTGCATTGATGTATGTTGTTCCGTACTTTAGATTAAATGGCAGTGAAATTATAGAAGCAATTTTAGTTGGATTGTTCTTTTCTCTATTTCTTATCTTTACTTCTA
Source organism: Mammaliicoccus sp. I-M35 (assembly GCF_022386455.1). Classification (NCBI taxonomy): domain Bacteria; kingdom Bacillati; phylum Bacillota; class Bacilli; order Caryophanales; family Staphylococcaceae; genus Mammaliicoccus; species Mammaliicoccus sp. I-M35. The sequence goes on from NZ_JAJNIL010000001.1 coordinate 27,959, forward strand.
ACTTTGAAGTTAAAGGAACAGAAATTTATATGAAACGTTCTAAATTATTTCCGGTTATTTTAATATCGTTATTAATCATTAGATCAGTCGGTAAATTTTTCTTAAGTGATTCAATCGATCCGGGTCAATTAGCAGGTATGTTTTTCTTACTTGCATTTAGTATGATTGTACCTTGGAGAATTGCTATGTATGTTAAATATAAAAAATTAAAAGACCGTATGCCAATTGTAAATTAAAAAAACAACGCACATCTCAATTATTGAGTGTGCGTTGTTTTTGCATTTGAAATTTCTTCTCTATGATCAAAGATAGAAAATTTATTCTTCTCATCATCAGCTAATTCGAACAATTTTAAATATGGTGTATAATCTATATTAAGTTCGGTTAGCTTTTTCTTCATGAATTTGTGATCTCTTTTTGGTGTTGCTACGATATATCCTCTCATGATATGGTCAAGTTCGATTGTTGTGGCATGTTCTTCTAATGCAATTTTAGAAACACGACCACCTATCTTTTCTTTCGCAACATCCCTAAATAATTCTGGAACAGGTGAAACGAGTTCGTTTAATAAACTACGCGCTTCATCATTCCATAATGGTAAAGCTTTATTAATGTAGTAGTCTTGCCAATCAAGTTCACTCATACCATTATCTTTAGGCATACGTTTTAAGAATTTACGAAACATAAAGAATCCACCGATTGCAAGTAACGAAATAAATACGATGCACCATAAAATAATAAAAAATATAAATGCGTTACTCAATGAAATCACTCCTTAGATTTAGTATAAATGAAGCGTTTCAACCTGTCTAATAAATATTATAAAAGGAGCTATAAAATGAAAATTTTACATACTGCTGATTGGCACATTGGTAAAACCATAAATGGTCAATCCTTAATAGAAGATCAAAAGTTTATACTTTCAAAATTATTCGATGCAATTAAAGAACATCAACCAGATATTGTCGTGATTAGCGGTGATTTATATGACTTACACTATCCTAATAAAGAGGCAATGGTTGTACTTGAAGATGCACTTTCAACAATCAATTTAGAACTTAACACGCCAATTATAGCCATAAGTGGTAATCATGATGGTAAAGAGCGTTTAAATTACGGAGAAAGATGGTTTGAAAAAACAGGTTTAAAAATTATAACAGGATACGATCAGTTACTTGAACCTATTAAAGTCAATGATGTCAATATATACGTGATGCCTTACTTTACACCTGCTGATATTAGACATGTATTTGAAGTAAAAGATATTCATACACATCAAGAAGCGACTGAATTTATTGTTAATAAAATGAAAGAAGTTATAAACGAAGATGAAACGAATATTTTAATAGGTCATTTATTCGTTGCTGGTGGTGAATCGACAGACTCTGAAAGACCTTTATCTATTGGGACTATAGAAACAGTCAGTGCGCAAACCTTTGATATATTCGACGCTGTATTATTAGGGCATTTACATCACCCATTTGCAATACAGTCCGATTACATATTTTACTCTGGAACGCCAATGCAATATTCATTTTCAGAGGCAAACCAAGCTAAAGGATATAGACTATTTGATTTTGGTCATAAATCATTTAAACAGTCATTTATACCAATAGAACCTAGAAGAGCATTTCAAGTGATACAAGCAAGCTATGAAGATGTCATACATGAAAAATTAGACATAAAAAATCGTGAAGACTATTTTCACTTTAAATTATCTGATATGGACCATGTGACAGATCCGCTTATGAAGATAAGAAGTATATATCCGAACACACTTCAAATATCTAGGCAAGATTATGAAGTTGCAAATGATGAAATAGATGTAGATGTTCATACTTTGACGGATCTAGAGATTATTGAATCTTTTTACGATCATGTAACGGGTGAACCGTTAGAAGGTATAAAAAGAGAGAAAATTATCGCATTGTTAGAAAATGATTTAAATAAGGGGGCACAAGAATAAGATGAGACCTTTATTATTAAAGATGCAATATTTTGGACCATTTATAAATGAGCAAGTGGATTTTACACATTTATCTAAATCACAATTGTTTTTAATATGTGGTAAGACAGGGTCAGGAAAGACGATGATCTTTGATGCGATGGTTTATGCTTTGTTTGGTAAGACATCGACAGAATCGCGTGAAGAAGTTGATTTACGAAGCCATTTTGCTGATCCTAAGTTACCAACAAAAGTAGAATTTGAATTCGAAATTAAAAATGAGCAATATAGCGTCGTTAGAACTGTGAAATACATTAAAGAAGGTAATAAAAACCCAACGAATGCGACAGTTGAAGTTTATAAAAAAGTAAATGATAAGTGGTCATTAGAAACGAAAAGTATTAATACCAGTAATGATTATTTAAAAGCATTATTACATATGAATGTTAAACAGTTTAGACAAATATTGATTCTTCCACAAGGTGAATTCAAACAGTTTCTCGTATCGAACAGCACAGATAAAAGAAGTATATTAAGAACACTATTCGATAGTAATCGTTTTGAGAAGTTACAAGAACAATTAGAACTAGAAATGAAGAAAGAAATTGCACTAATCGAAAGTCACTATCAAAAAATCACACAGTATATAAATGATATGCATGATTTTGATGATGAAACGTTACAAGAACATAAACAAGTTGAAGGCTATCGTTATAAAGTGATTCAAGAGGCATTATCGTCATATGAAGCGGTAGGACAAGAAAAGTTAAAAGAACTAACAGATTTGAAATCTAAACAACAGCAACAAGTTAGTGAAATTGAAAGTGTCTTTGAAAGAGAGAAGACATTAAAAGAAAACTTTGAAACGTTAAAAGTTAAAGAAGCAGAATTAAATCAGTTGAAAAGTGAAGAAAAAGAAATCAATGATTTAAAGAAACAAGTCAAATACTTAAAAAGTGTACAGTCTTTAACTTATCAATATCATCAACTTAAAGATAAGGAAATCAACCATACAAACGAATTACAAAATGAAGAAGTACTTCAAAAACAAATAAGTGACAATGCGCAAAAATTAGAAACTATCGTACAACAAATAAATGATCTGCATAAAGAACATGAACAAATTGAAGAATATAGAGCATTTGTTCAAAATACGAAGCATATAAAAGTAAATATTGAAAAATATATAGAAGCAGAACAAGACATAATGAAACAACAAGAAAAACAAGAAACTTTAAAAAAGGCAATTGAACAAAATAAGCAAGAAACAGATGAACTTCATACTAAGCTTGGACAAATAACATATGACGAACAAGATGAGCAAACACAATTAAAAGAACAAGAAACAATGAAGTTAACATTACAAGGTCTAGAAACAACACAAAAGCTGTATGCAGATAAACAAGCATTAGAAGAGAAAATACAAGCATATAATCGTCAATTAGTAGAATATGAAAATGAAAAAACATCACTCGAACAACATAAAGATGCCGAAAAGACGTTTGATATATTGAATGTGGAAGATGAAATATTGAAAATTCAAAAGCATGTTCATAAAGGTGAGGATTGTCCTATATGTGGATCGATTATAGAAACAATTAATGGAGATGTTGATTTTGAAAGCTTAAAACAAGAAAAAGAGAAGCAATTAGAAGTGGAACAGCAGTTACAAGAAGTGAATCAACACATTACGACTTATCAAGAAAGAATTAATTTAACGAATGAACAATTAAACAAGTTAAGTGATGTTAAAGATGTACAAAAGGATATAGCATCATTGAATGAAAGACTTGAACAAGTAGTGAGTACTTTAAAAACATATCAAGAGAATCGTCAGCATATTCAACATCTAAAAAAAGAAATAAGCGATGCAGAAAAGCAAATGACAGAACACACATTACAATTAAATGATTTAAATCATAAAGTATCGACATATGAAAATGATTTAGCGTACTTTAATAAAGAGACGGGATATAATGAAGTATCATCATTTGTTGAACGAGTGAATAAATTAGAACAAACATTATCTAAATTTGATCAAAGTATGAAACAATTGAACGAACAACAAGAACAATATCAAAAAGATAAGCAAACATTACAAATGCAACATGCTACGGTTAAAGAACGTTTATCTATGATTGAAGAACAAATTAAATCTACAAAAGACTATTTAAGTACTGAAATGAGCAAACATGACATTTCAACATATGCTCAGTTAGATGAATTGTTGTTACAAGTAGAGGATATTGATCGATTAGAAGAAAGTGCTCAGCAATATGACAAAAAGTATATAGAAGTTGAAGCGGTCGTTAAAGAGCTTAGTAAAAAGGTAAAAGATCAAGAAATGCCTGATATCGCTAATACAGAAGAACAATTAGTAAGTGCTAAAGATTCTCTAAACAATTTAGTTAAACAATTGAATCAACTTCAATTGAAGGTTGAACAAAATGATCAAAAATCTAAAGCGATTCTTAATGTGATAGATAAGATTAATCAAGACCTTAAAGAACAAGAAGAAATGATTGATTTATCGAGAACGATGAATGGGAAGAATAGCCAGAAATTATCATTGGAGAACTATGTGCTGATTTATTATTTAAACCATATATTAGATAATGCAAATAGACATTTTCTTAAAATGACAAATAATCGTTATCAACTCGTGCGTAGAAAAGAGAAATCACAAGGATTAAGTGGTTTGGAAATTGAAGTGTTTGATAGATTTTCGAATAGAACGAGACATATTACGTCATTATCAGGAGGAGAAACATTCCAAGCGTCGTTGTCATTAGCGATAGGATTGTCGAATGTTGTGCAGCAAGAAGCGGGTGCTATCCATTTAGAATCGATGTTTATTGATGAAGGATTTGGTACGTTAGATGCTGAAACTTTAGAAACTGCGCTCGATACACTCGTTAATATACAAATGTCCGGTCGTTTAGTAGGTATTATTTCTCACGTATCTGAATTAAAGACAAGAATTCCTACCATTTTAAATGTAAACAAGAATGGATTTTTAAGTACAACAGCATTCTCAAATAATTGAATGACACATCAAAGACATAAATAGATTAAATTGTGTATTTAAGTAGTGATTTTTATTTGATATATTTTAACTAACAGAGTTATGGGAGTGTTAGGATGAAAAAGGGAATATTTCTAATATTGGTTGCAAGTATGATGATGATAATGAGTGCATGTAGTAATAATGCGATTGAACCGGACAGTCAATTTGGCAATAAAATGCAGTCATTCAATGTAACTGATCAAGACGGTCATAAATTTTCACAAAAAGATATGAAAGGGAAAGTGTATATAGCTGATTTTATCTTTACGAATTGTGAAACAGTTTGTCCACCAATGACATATAATATGAGTACTGTTATTGATCAACTTGAAAAAGATGGCGTTAAAAATTATGGGGTATTAAGTTTTAGTGTAGATCCAGAAAATGATACACCGAAAAAACTTAAAGATTACGTTAAACAATATAATGTACCAGATAACAAATGGACGTTATTAACAAATTATGATTTTAAATTTATTAAACAATACGCACAAGATAACTTTAAATCAATCGTGGCGCCACCACCAAAAGGTAGTACACAAGTTACACATGGTACAAGTTTCTATTTAATAGATCAGAATGGAAAAATCATTAAATCATATAGCGGACAGGATGCTGGGGATAAAAAATTCCCTAAATCAGAAATTGTAGCTGATGTTAAAACATTAGTAGAAGAAGGTCCAATTGAAGATTAATAAAGATATCAAAAAAACCATCGATTATTGAACAATCAATAATCGATGGTTTTTTAAATATGTAAAACTTACTTTTCGCGTAAAGCGTCGCGGATTTCTGTAAGTAATACAGTTTGTTCGTCAACTTCTTCTTCTTCTTCGCCTTTTTTCATAACAGTATTTGCAATTTTGATGAATACAAATAGTGCGAATGCGACGATTAAGAAGTCAATGATAGATTGGATGAATAGACCGTATTTGATACCCATTAATGACCATTTTTCAGCGAAGTCTACTTCTCCAAAAATTAAACCAATAAGTGGCATTATGACGTTCTCAACTAAAGATGTAACAATTTTGTTAAAGGCAGCACCAATAACAACGGCGATTGCTAAATCTAAAACGTTACCTTGCAAAGCAAAGTCTTTAAATTCTTTTAATAATGACATATTAAACACCTCCTTATCGAATTTTATCATACATGAATATGGCATAAAAAGAAATAGTCAATTTGATTTTAGGTGTAATATTTGTTAAAGTGTTGAATGTTGCTGTTTTCATATATCACTTATTTGAAAATATCACGAATAAAATAAGTTAAAACGGGAATACATAATTTAAAGTTTGTTATTTTGAAAGGAGAATTATAATGGCCAATATTCCAACGTATCCAAATGGAAGAAAAGTTTCAAATGTTTTTACAATTAGTGCCATAGTTGTTGCAATCATTGTTGCACTTGGTGTTATTTTTCCAACTCAGTTTGGTGAGATAACTGGTAATATCAGTGCATGGATTTCAAAATACTTTGGTTGGTATTACATGATTATTACAATTGGTATGGTATTTTTCTGTGTTTTCATTATATTTAGCCCAATTGGAAAGTTAAAATTAGGTAGACCACATGATAAACCAGAATTTAATACAATTTCTTGGTTTGCAATGTTATTCAGTGCTGGTATGGGTATCGGACTTGTATTCTACGGTGCAGCTGAACCAATGTCTCACTTTGTTTCACCACCGAATGCTGATCCAGAGACGAAAGCAGCGATGACTGAATCAATGCGTTCTACATTCTTACATTGGGGTTTCCATGCTTGGGCAATTTACGGAGTAGTTGCTTTAGCGTTAGCATATTCTCAATTTAGAAAAGGTGAACCTGGTTTATTATCTAAAACATTAAGACCAATTTTAGGTGATAGAGTTGATGGTCCTATAGGTATCATTATTGATGTGTTATCAGTATTCGCAACTGTTGTAGGGGTTGCCGTATCATTAGGTATGGGTGCTTTACAGATCAATGGTGGATTAGAATATTTATTTGGAATCCCAAATAATATCGTTATACAAGGTATCATCATCGTTATTGTAACGATTTTATTCTTAATGAGTGCATGGAGTGGGCTAAGTAAAGGTATCCAATATTTAAGTAACTTAAATATTGTTTTAGCTTCACTATTACTTATTGTCACTTTAATTATCGGTCCAACAATTTTAATTGCAAATATGTTTACATCATCAACAGGTGCGCTATTCGATTCATTCTTATTCAATAGTTTTGATGTAGCACCATTAAATCCTCAAAAGAGTGAATGGTTAAATTCATGGACACTTTATTATTGGGGTTGGTGGATGAGTTGGAGTCCATTCGTAGGTATATTCATTGCCCGCGTTTCTAGAGGACGTTCAATTCGTGAGTTTATTTTAGGTGTTATGCTTGTACCAACAATCATTAGCTTTATTTGGTTCAGTGTATTTGGTGTAACAGGTATTGAAGTAGGTAAGAAGGCACCAGAAGTCTTCAAAATGACTACTGAAACTCAATTATTTGGTGTATTTAATGAATTACCAATGGGTGCGATTCTATCAATTATTGCATTAGCATTAATATGTACATTCTTTATAACTTCTGCAGACTCTGCTACATTCGTTTTAGGTATGCAGACAACTTATGGATCATTAGAACCATCAGGTAGAGTGAAGATTGTATGGGGTGTTGCACAATCACTTATTGCATTCGTACTATTATTATCTGGTGGAGATACTGGATTAAATGCATTACAATCAGCAGCAATCATTTCAGCATTCCCGTTTAGTTTCATTATCATTATGATGATTGTCGCTTTCTATAAAGATGCAAACCAAGAAAGAAAATATCTTGGATTATCGATTACACCGAATAAGCATCGTATGAAAGAATATGTAGAAAAATCTAAACGAGAATATGAACAAGAATTAAAAGAACAACGTCGTTTAGCAAGAGAAATGGAAGATTAATATAAGTGATAGGCTGAGACAAATTGATGTCTCAGCCTATTTTTATATATAGTTGATAATCATTATCAATTAATAACTAAAAATTATGTATATTTGAAAATACATAAGTAAAACTTATAGTATCCTATTATAAACTTGAATGATAAATATATTCATTTTTAAGCGCAATGTATTGTTTTACTAAAGTATTGATTATACAATTGTATATGAAGCATTAACTTGCACAATTTTAAAGGGGGAACTAATAATGAGCTCAAGTTTAAAAGAACAATCTAAAAAATCTTTTGAATTGAACGGCAAAACATACACGTTTTATAGCTTAAAAACATTAGACGAATTAGGTTTATCTAATGTTGATAAACTACCTTATTCTATTCGTGTATTATTAGAATCAGTATTAAGACAATTTGACGGACGTGTCATTAAAGAAGAACATATTATGAATTTAGCAAAATGGGGTAAATCTAACGATGCTAATGCAGAAGTACCATTTAAACCATCACGTGTTATTCTACAAGACTTCACAGGTGTACCTGCAGTTGTAGACTTAGCTTCTTTACGTAAAGCTATGGATGATGTTGGTGGAGATGTTTCTAAAATCAACCCTGAAGTACCTGTTGATTTAGTTATTGACCACTCTGTACAAGTAGATAGCTATGCATTACCAAATTCATTAGAAATGAATATGAAATTAGAATTCGAACGTAATATCGAACGTTACCAATTCTTAAACTGGGCAACAAAATCATTTGATAACTATCGTGCTGTACCACCAGCTACTGGTATTGTTCACCAAGTTAACTTGGAATACTTAGCAAGTGTTGTACACATTAGAGAGGAAGAAAATGAACTTGTAACTTACCCAGATACTTTAGTAGGTACTGACTCACATACAACAATGATCAACGGTATTGGTGTATTAGGTTGGGGTGTAGGTGGTATTGAAGCCGAAGCAGGTATGCTTGGTCAACCTTCATACTTCCCAGTTCCTGAAGTTATCGGTGTTAAATTAACAAACGAATTACCACAAGGTACAACAGCAACTGACTTAGCTTTACGTGTAACTGAAGAGTTACGTAAAAAAGGTGTTGTAGGTAAATTTGTTGAATTCTTTGGTCCTGGTGTAGAAAAATTACCATTAGCAGACAGAGCAACAATTGCTAATATGGCGCCTGAATATGGTGCTACATGTGGTTTCTTCCCAGTAGATGATGAATCATTAAGTTACTTACGTTTAACTGGACGTTCTGAAGAACAAGTTAATGTTGTAGAGAAATACTTAAAAGAAAACAACATGTTCTTCAATGCTGAAAATGTAGAACCAACATACACAGATGTTGTTAATCTAGATTTATCAACAGTTGAAGCATCATTATCTGGTCCTAAACGTCCACAAGATTTAATCAAATTAAGCGACATGAAAAAATCATTTGTTGAATCAGTGACTGCACCAGCAGGTAACCAAGGTCATGGTTTCGATAAATCAGAATTTGATAAATCTGTAGATATTGAATTACAAGATGGTACGAAGACTTCAATGAAGACTGGTGACATCGCAATTGCAGCCATTACTTCATGTACAAACACTTCTAACCCATATGTAATGTTAGGTGCAGGTTTAGTTGCGAAAAAAGCAATCGAAAAAGGCTTAAAAGTACCAGATTACGTTAAGACTTCATTAGCACCTGGTTCAAAAGTTGTTACAGGCTATTTACGTGACGCTGGATTACAAGAGTATTTAGATGATCTTGGATTCAACTTAGTTGGTTATGGTTGTACAACTTGTATCGGTAACTCAGGTCCATTATTACCTGAAATTGAAAAAGCGATTGCTGACGAAGATTTACTTGTTACTTCAGTATTATCTGGTAACCGTAACTTCGAAGGTCGTATTCATCCATTAGTTAAAGCGAACTACTTAGCATCACCACAATTAGTTGTTGCTTATGCATTAGCTGGTACTGTTGATATCGACTTACAAAATGATCCAATCGGTAAAGGATCTAATGGTGAAGATGTATTCTTAAAAGACATCTGGCCATCAATTGAAGAAGTTAGAGACACTGTATTATCAGTTGTTACACCTGAATTATTCAGAGAAGAATACAAAACAGTATTTGAATCTAATGAAGTTTGGAATCAAATTGAAACGACAGATCAACCATTATATGACTTTGATCCTAATTCAACATATATCCAAAACCCTACATTCTTCCAAGGTTTATCTAAAGAACCACAAGATATTCAACCTTTAAGTGATTTAAGAGTAATGGGTAAATTTGGTGACTCAGTTACAACTGACCATATTTCTCCTGCAGGTGCAATCGGTAAAGATACACCAGCTGGTAAATACTTGCAAGACCATGATGTAGCAATTAGAGACTTTAACTCATACGGTTCTCGTCGTGGTAACCATGAAGTTATGATGAGAGGTACTTTTGCGAACATTCGTATTAAGAACCAATTAGCACCTGGAACTGAAGGTGGATTCACAACTTACTGGCCAACAGAAGAAGTAATGCCTATCTTTGATGCTTCAATGAAATATCAAGAAAATGGTATTGGTTTATGTGTACTTGCTGGTAATGACTACGGAATGGGTTCTTCTCGTGACTGGGCAGCTAAAGGTACAAATCTTTTAGGTGTTAAAACAGTTATTGCTCAAAGTTACGAACGTATTCACCGTTCTAACCTAGTTATGATGGGTGTATTACCTTTACAATTCAAAAAAGGTGAATCAGCAGATAGCTTAGGTTTAACTGGTAGAGAAGCCATTTCAGTAGATATTCATGAAGGTGTTAAACCACGTGATATTCTTAAAGTAACTGCTACTAGCGAAGATGGTAAAGTTACAGAATTTGAAGCTTTAGCTAGATTCGACTCAGAAGTAGAAATTGACTACTACAGACACGGTGGTATTCTACAAATGGTATTAAGAAACAAATTAGCACAATAATATAAAGCTAATTCATATACGAGCAGTAGATATTCTTTGTAAATTGAATGTCTACTGCTTTTTATATGAAAATTAAATATATGTATTTAAAAGAATATAATCACAGGCGTAATTATATTTATGTTATGATTAGGTTAAGGAATTTAGAAAGAGGGATTGAATCATGATTTATAGTGAAACACCAATAGATGTTAGATATGCAGAGACGGATAAAATGGGCGTTGTTTATCACGCAAATTATGCGATTTGGTTCGAAGTAGCGAGAACAGATTACATTTATAAAGCGGGATTTAGTTACGCAGATATGGAGAATGCGGGGATTATATCTCCTGTAGTTGATTTGAATATTACTTATAAAAAGTCTATAACATACCCTGAAAAAGTTATCATTAAAACGTGGATTTCTCATTATTCACCTATAAGATCAATTTATTCTTATGAGATATTAAATGAACAACGAGAAGTTGTATCAACAGGATCAACAACGCATGTATGCTTGAAAAAAGGTTCAAACAGACCAATTAGATTAGATAAGAGTTTCCCTGAATGGCATAAAGCATATTTAAAAATTCATGAAGAAACTGAACAAGGTGTAGATCGTAAACTATAATAAATAAGCAGATGTGTTTCGCTAAATACACGAAATACATCTGCTTTTATAGTTTATCTTGAAGCTTTGACTTCATATTTAATTTCTCCATTATCATTTAAATCAATTACTAAGTCATTATCATCAAAGTACCATAAATCTTTTTCATCAATAAAAAATGGAATATCGTTTTTCTCGTCTTTAAAACCAACTTCAGAAGAACTTAATTCTTCTACAGTAAATGCGGGTGAGAAGCCTTGTTTTAACTGAAATTCACCGCCATAACGAACGAAAAATCGTAAGGCTTGATCATCATTGAATTCTAATTCGTCTTTAAACCATTCGATAGCTTTTTCAGTAATTTCTAGATTCATAGTGCATTCTCCTTTACATCCATTTGATTTTTGGTTCTTGTCCTTTGAATATTCTTACGATATTTGATTGGTGTCTGACGAGCAGTATAACCAATATTGCAATAGATACGATTAAGAAAGGTATATCACCAATGATAATTGCACCTATAAAACAACTTATACCCGCTACAATACTAGATAATGATACATATTTAGTTAAATATAGAATTACAAAGAATATAATAGCTAGTATAATTAATAGTATCGGATGTACACCTAGAACAGCACCTGCACTTGTTGCAACGGCTTTTCCACCTTTGAATTTCAAAAATATTGGAAATACATGTCCGACTACTGCACAAATACCTACAAATATGCTAGGAATATCTACATTAAACCATATTGGGAAGAAAACTACAATAAATCCTTTGAAGATATCTAAAAACATCACGATAAATCCAGCTTTTTTTCCTAATACTCTAAATGTATTTGTAGCACCTAGGTTGCCACTTCCAAATTGTCGAATATCTTTTTTATAAAATAACTTACCTAACACAAGGCCACTTGGGAAACATCCAACTAAGTAGCTAAGTATAATAACAACAAATGTCATTATTGAAACACTCCTTTGATAGCAGGTACTAATAGTTTACCATAACTGTATATCGGTTACTATTTAAAAATATGATATTGTCTGTACAATGTAAAGGGAAATTGTACCACAATTAGGGATAGGGCTTGCATTTTCTAGGGATTTATAACAAAATAACTATTGTAAAGTAAAAGAAACGAACGTACGTTTGTAGGAGGAGAAATATTGAATAAACAAGCAAAAGTTCAATATGGTGAAGATTCAATACAAGTACTCGAAGGTTTAGAAGCAGTAAGAAAAAGACCTGGTATGTACATTGGTTCAACAGATGTCCGCGGACTTCACCATTTAGTATATGAAATAGTAGATAACTCTGTTGATGAAATTTTAAATGGCTTCGGTACGGAAATCGACGTAACAATTCATAAAGATAATAGTATTTCTGTTCATGATAACGGTAGGGGGATGCCTACAGGATTACATAAGACTGGTAAACCGACACCTGAAGTAATATTTACTGTCCTTCATGCCGGCGGTAAATTCGGTCAAGGTGGCTATAAAACATCTGGAGGACTACACGGTGTAGGTGCTTCAGTTGTTAATGCTTTGAGTGAATGGTTAGAAGTAACGATTTATAGAGAAGGTCATATTTATAAACAAAAGTTCAAAAACGGTGGTGTACCTGTTACAACATTAGAGAAAAAGGGGAAAACACGTAAAACGGGTACAACGGTTCATTTCAAACCAGATTCTAAAATATTTAAAGCTTCAACACATTTTAACTTTGAAACGTTATGTGAAAGACTTCAAGAATCAGCATTTTTACTGAAAGCACTTAAGATAAAAGTAACGGATTTAAGGGGAGAAGAACCTAGAGAAGTATTTTATCATTATGAAGATGGTATTAAAGAATTTGTAAATTATTTAAATGAAGGCAAAGACGTGTTACATGACGTTGCTATGTTTAGTGGCGAATCAAATGGAATTGAAGTAGATATTAGTTTTCAATTTAATGACCAATATTCTGAAACGATTCTAAGTTTCGTAAATAACGTCCGTACTAAAGACGGAGGTACACATGAAACTGCCTTAAAGACAGCATTTACTCGTGTATTTAATGAATATGCGCGTAAAATTGGTGAACTTAAACAAAAAGATAAAAATCTTGATGGTAGTGACATTCGTGAAGGTTTGACAGCTATAATTTCTGTAAGAATTCCAGAAGATTTATTACAGTTCGAAGGTCAAACTAAGTCTAAATTAGGTACAACAGAAGCACGTGCAGCTGTTGATTCCGTTATGTCAGATCAACTGCCTTTCTACCTAGAAGAGAAAGGTCAATTATCAAAGGCATTACTTAAAAAAGCGATTAAAGCATCTCAAGCACGTGAAGCAGCAAGAAAAGCACGTGAAGAAGCTAGAAATGGTAAGAAAAACAAACGTAAAGAAACTTTATTATCTGGTAAATTAACGCCAGCACAAAGTAAAAATACAGAGAAAAACGAACTTTATTTAGTCGAAGGGGATTCTGCCGGAGGATCAGCTAAATTAGGGCGTGATCGTAAATTCCAAGCAATTTTACCGTTAAGAGGTAAAGTTATTAATACAGAAAAAGCTAAACTTGAAGATATCTTTAAAAATGAAGAAATCAATACGATTATTCATACAATAGGTGCAGGTGTTGGTGCAGACTTTAATATTGAAGATAGTAATTACAACAAAGTGATTATTATGACAGATGCCGATACAGATGGTGCACATATTCAAGTATTATTATTAACTTTCTTCTTCAAATATATGAGACCGCTATTAGAAGCAGGTAGAGTATATATTGCGTTACCACCTTTATATAAATTAGAAAAAGGTAAATCAAAACAAGTTGAATATGCATGGACTGATGAAGATTTAGAAGTATTAATGAAGAAAATTGGTAAAGGTTTCACACTTCAACGTTATAAAGGTTTAGGTGAAATGAATGCCGATCAACTATGGGAAACAACAATGGATCCTGAAACAAGAACGTTAATTCGAGTAAGTATTGATGATGAAGTACGTTCACAACGAAGAGTGACTACATTAATGGGTGACAAAGTTGAACCACGTAGAGAATGGATTGAAAGACACGTTCAATTTGGTATGCAAGAAGATCAAAGTATACTTGAAAGTGATGACATTCAAGTACTTGATGATGAAGTAGAAACATTAGAGGAGGAAGTTAAATAATGGTTGAACAAATTCAAAACCTTCCTTTAGAAGATGTAATTGGAGATAGATTCGGTAGATATAGTAAATATATCATTCAAGATCGTGCACTACCTGATGTACGAGATGGATTAAAACCTGTACAACGTAGAATATTATTTGCGATGTATAAAGACGGTAATACGTATGACAGAAACTTTAGAAAAAGTGCTAAAACGGTTGGTAACGTAATCGGTAATTATCATCCACATGGTGATTCTTCTGTATACGATGCAATGGTTCGTATGAGTCAAGATTGGAAATTGAGACACGTACTAATAGAAATGCATGGTAATAACGGTAGTATTGATAATGACCCTCCTGCAGCAATGCGTTATACTGAGGCAAAATTAAGTAAATTAGCTGAAGTGTTATTACAAGATATTGATAAAGAAACAGTTGAACATGTACAAAACTTTGATGATACTGCGATGGAGCCGATGGTATTACCAGCTAGGTATCCTAACTTATTAGTCAATGGATCTACAGGTATTTCTGCTGGTTATGCAACTGATATTCCACCGCATAATCTAGGAGAAGTCATTGATGCGACATTAAAGCTTATCGATAAGCCAAGTACATCTGTAGATGAATTAATTGAACATATAAAAGGACCAGATTTCCCAACAGGCGGTATTATTCAAGGGTTAGATGGCATTAAGAAAGCCTATAAAACAGGTAAAGGTAAAATCGTTGTTAGAAGTAAAGTAGAAATAGAAAAAATTAGAGGCGGAAGAGAACAAATCGTCGTAACTGAAGTACCATTTGAAGTTAACAAAGGTACGCTAGTTAAGAAAATTGATGAACTTAGAGCTGATAAGAAAATTGAAGGTATTGTAGAAGTTCGTGATGAAACAGATAGAGAAGGTTTACGAATTGCGATTGAACTTAAGAAAGATATTAATAGTGAAGGTGTTCTGAATTACCTTTATAAGAATACAGACTTACAAGTGCTTTATCATTTTAATATGGTAGCAATAAATAATAGAAGACCTGAATTATTAGGCCTTAAATCAATTCTTGAAAGTTATATTGAACATCAAAAAGAAGTCGTAACAAGACGTTCTCAATATGAATTATCTCAAGCACAAAAACGTATGCACATCGTTGAAGGTTTAATTAAAGCATTGTCTATTTTAGACGAAGTTATTGAAACAATTAGAGCTTCTAAAAACAAACGTGATGCGAAAGAAAATTTAATTGCGAAATTTGAATTTACTGAAGAACAAGCTGAAGCAATCGTAATGTTACAGCTTTATAGATTAACAAATACAGATATTGTTTCATTAGAAAATGAATTTGATGAACTTAAACAAACTATCGAACGCTTAAAAGATATTTTACAAAATGAAAAATCATTATTTAAAGTGATTAAAAATGAGCTTAGAGCAGTTCGAAAAGAATTTGCTGATGAACGTTTAACTGAAATCGAAGAAAAAATCGAAGAAATTAAAATCGAAAAAGAAATTTTAGTTCCAAGTGAAGAAACTATCGTTTCTGTTACGCATGATGGATACATTAAACGTACTTCTAATAGAAGTTATATCGCAAGTGGTGTTGAAGAAGTAGGACTTAAAGACGGTGACTACTTATTAATGCACGAAAAAATGAATACGCAAGATACTTTAATTGTATTCACAAATAAAGGTAATTACTTATTTATACCTGTACATGAAATTGTGGACTTAAAGTGGAAAGATCTTGGTAAACATATTTCACAAATGATTCCAATTGATGATGACGAACGTGTCATTTCTGTAAATAAAGAAACTGATTTCAAGCCATCATCTAATTATATTATCGCGACGAAAAACGGCATGATCAAAAAGTCTACAAATGATAAATTTAAAGCGAGCAGAATTACAAAACCACTCGTTGCCATTAAACTTAAAGGTGACGATGAAGTTGTGTCCGTACTGAAAATAGTAAATGATGAACTTATAACAGTGATTACTGAAAAAGGTATGAGCTTAACTTACGATACGGATGAATTATCCGACATTGGTTTGAAAGCAGCTGGTGTTAAATCTATCAACTTGAAAGATAATGATAGAGTTGTAATGACAGATAAATTACCAAATGATCAATCTGTCTTTATTGTGACGGATCGTGGTTCAGTTAAAAGAATGAAAGCAGAACAATTTGTACCTGCTAAAAGATCTCAACGCGGCTTAATGATTTTGAAAGAACTAAAATCAAAAGCGCATAGAATTGTATTTGCTAGAACCGTTTCAGAGGATGAAACATGCGTTATCATTTCAGAAAAAGATCAAGTCAAAGTGAATACTAAAGACTTTAACTTTAGTGAACGTTATACAAATGGTCGATTTGTTGTTGACGAGAATGACTTTGGTCAAGTTATTGATGCATATTTTGAAGAAAAAGCTATAGATTAAAAAAATATAGTCATAATGAATGGCACATGGTAAAATCATGATAGCAATTTATTATGACTATATTATTAGAATTGAGGGATTTATTTGAAAGATTTTGATAGTTATATCCCAGATTGGTTTCATAATTTTGTCCGATGGGGTAATGATTTAATTTGGACTCAAAACTTAATTTTCCTATTACTATTAGCTGGTGTATTCTTTACAATAAGTTCTAGAGTAGTACAACTTAGATGGCTACCAGAAATGTTTAGAGTCATTTTCGAAAAACCTGAAACGTTAGAAGATGGAAGAAAAGGTATATCTTCTTTCCAAGCATTTGCTATAAGTGCTGCTTCTCGTGTTGGTACTGGTAATATCGCAGGTGTTGCAACAGCGATTGTACTAGGTGGCCCAGGTGCAGTATTTTGGATGTGGGTTATTGCATTCATTGGTGCAGCAAGTGCATTCTTTGAGGCAACATTAGCACAAGTATATAAAGTTAAAGATAAAGAAGGTGGGTTCCGTGGTGGACCAGCTTATTACATAGAACGTGGTTTAGGTCAGAAATGGCTTGGTGTTGTGTTTGCAATACTTATAACTGTAACGTTTGCATTTGTATTTAACACAGTTCAATCTAATACGATTGCAGCTTCTTTAAATGAACAATATGAATTTTCAAATGTGATAACTGGAGTTATCTTGGCTATTATTACAGCATTAGTTATTTTTGGTGGTGTAAGAAGTATCGCAACAGTATCTTCATTTATCGTGCCAATTATGGCAGTTGGATATATTGGTTTAGTTGGTTATATCTTATTTATGAATGCTGATCAAATTTGGCCAATGATTCAAAATATCGTAAGAAGTGCATTTGGTTTACATCCTGCATTTGGTGGGGCAATGGGATTTGCAATTATGCAAGGTATTAAACGTGGCTTATTCTCTAACGAAGCTGGTATGGGTTCTGCAGCAAACGCAGCAGCAACAGCAGCCGTAAGTCACCCAGTTAAACAAGGTTTAATCCAAGCGTTAGGTGTATTCTTTGATACTATGATTATCTGTTCAGCAACAGCAATCATGTTATTACTTTATACTGACTTACAATTTGGAGCAGATGCGCCTCAAGGTGTGGCTGTAACGCAACAAGCACTTACAACACATGTTGGTGAATTCGGTGGTATATTCTTAACATTAGCCGTATTTATGTTCGCATTTTCTTCAATTATTGGTAACTATTACTACGGTCAATCAAATATTGAATACTTAACTAAAAATAAAATCGTAATGTTTATCTTTAGAGCATTAGTAGTAGCTATGGTCTTTGTAGGATCAGTTGTACAAGTACAAACAGTATGGGATACAGCAGACTTATTTATGGGATTAATGGCAATCATCAATATCGTAGCACTATTCGGACTTGCAACAGTTGTATTTGAAGTTGCTAAAGATTATCGTGCACAAAGAAAGCGTAAGTTAAACCCAGTATTTAAAATTGAAAACTTAAAAGTTAACTATAATAATATCGAAGCATGGGGCGATAACCCTTATACAACATTAAACAAAAAAGAAACAACAGAACAATCATCTGAAGCAAATACAAAGTATGAAGAACCTAAACAAGATACTTTTGACATTATTAAAGATGATGATAAAGACGAAGATAAATAATATAAGAAAAACGCCATGGGCACGAGCCCATGGCGTTTTTCTTATATTATTTAAATAAGTTTGCGATTGAATTGAAGATATCTTTAATAGCATTTACGATTTTATCCCAGAAACCTTCGTCTTGAAGTTTGTCTTTAATATCGTTACCTAAGTCTTCTGCTTTTTTCTTTGCATCTTTAAATTCATCTGATTTAACTAAATCATTAACATAATCTTTTGAGTTATTAATAAAGTCTTTTGCATTTTCACCGCTAAAGACACCGTCTTTTTGTGCTTTATCAATAACATTAACAATCATATTAATTTGGTTATCATTAATAACATTTGTTAAACCATTGTCTTCAATCTTCTGATTGACGATATTTGTTATTTCATTAATTGTTACATTACCTGATTTTTCAGCTACAGCTTGTTTAGATTCTGCAATTGTTTTGTTTAATTGTGATTGAGAAAATCCTTCTTGACCTTTATTTTCTTCAGTAATTTGATTAATTGTAGATAATTCTTCTTGAGCGACTTGTGTTCTGCTTGAATCTACTTCTTCACCTTGTTCTTCAAATGCTTTGTATACACCAGCTAAGGCACTTTCGCCAGTTACATCTTCACTTGATGCAATTGTAACATCTGCATCTTGAATACCTGCTGTCATTAAAGCATTTTTATATGTGGCTTTAGTTACTTTTGTAATTTGACCTTGGTCTTGATTGATCGTTAAGTTAAGACCACTGCCTTTAGAAGTCTTTGTAATACGGATACTTGATTTTAAGACATCATTTGATGATTGCATATTTAAGTATTTATTTAAGTCATCAGCCGTAACGTAAGTTGTCTTGTCACTGTTTTTAGTGCCTAATAAGTTAGAAGTTGTATCTTTAGCACTTGAATTGTTTTGTAATGCTGCACCATAAACAGTAACGGCATTATCCCAAGCCTCTTCAGTTACCGCATGGGCTTGATGTTTCGGATATAAAATTGTAGATAATAATAAAACAGCAAGAACACTTATTATATATAGTTTCGTCTTTTTCATATGTTTGCACATCCTCGTATTTATTGATATAAAATATATCTATCATTATATTATCATCAAATGTATAATATGTAATAGGTCTTCAGAATGAGGTTTTAGATATGGGAAAATACATTATCGAAAAAGCATTAAACAATAATGTGTTAGTTGCTAATTATTATGATAAAGAAGTTATATTAGTTGGTAAGGGGATTGGTTTCGGAAAAAAACAAGGTGAAGAAATTAATACAGATTTAATCGAAAAGGTATATTTATTAGAATCTGAAAATGATAAAAATAAATATAAGCAATTATTAGATGGTACTAATGATGAAGTGTTTAATATCGTATTAGAAGTTGTAAATGGTATCGATAAACAGTTAGGTGGAAGTGTTAGTGAAAAGACATTAATATCTTTAACTGACCATATGTTATTTGCGATCAAGCGTATTAAAGAAGGTATACATGTTCATAATCCTTTTTTAAAAGAGACTGAACTGCTTTATCCGAGAGAATATCAAATAGCAGAAAAAGCTGTTAAAGCATTAAATGAAAAATTAAACTTACAGTTTATTGAATCAGAAGCTGGATTTATTGCATTACATATCCACTCTGCAGAAGTAAACCATTCAATTCATGATATACACAATATAAAAGCGATTATTCAAAAAGCAATCATTATAATAGAAGAAGGCCTAGAAGTTGATATTAACAAAAATAGTATTAATTATAGTCGTTTTGTTCGGCACCTTCACTTTGCGATTCAAAGAGTATTGGCAGATGAACGAATTCCAGATGCAACTAATATCGAAACACTATTGAAAGCGCAATATCCATTGTGCTATAATATTTCTGTAAAGATAGTGAAGATGATGCAAACACAGTTGAAGAAGCCGGTATATCAATCTGAATTGGCATATTTAACAATGCACATTCAACACTTTAATAATAACTTATAAATTGCGTGTTACTGATACGATCAGGCATGAGCAAATAGACTTTACCGTAATGGTAAGTTTCTTTGCTCATGCCTTTTTTCATGCCGTGATTTATAAAGTTAAACAATTAGGAGGGTATTAATTATGTTTAAAAAGTTCTTTGGACAATTGCAACGTATTGGTAAAGCATTAATGTTACCAGTTGCGATTTTACCAGCAGCAGGTATTTTACTTGCGTTTGGTAATGCAATGCAAAACGATCAATTCGTTGAAATTGCACCTTGGTTAAAATCTGATGTTATTGTCATGATAGCTTCAGTAATGGAATCATCAGGTCAAATTATCTTTGATAATTTACCATTACTTTTCGCACTCGGGACAGCATTAGGTTTAGCTGGAGGAGATGGTGTTGCAGCATTAGCAGCATTAGTTGGTTACCTTATTATGAATACAACAATGGGTGTTGTTAAAGGTATTTCAATTGATGATATTTATAGCTACGCTGAAGGCGCTAAAACTTTAGGACAAACTGCTAAAGATCCAGCAAACGCATTAGTTCTTGGTATTCCAACACTTCAAACAGGGGTATTTGGTGGTATTATAATGGGTGCTCTTGCAGCATGGTGTTACAACAAATATTATAATATCAACTTACCACCATTCTTAGGATTCTTTGCTGGTAAAAGATTTGTACCAATTATCACATCTGTAGTTGCAATTATTGCAGGTATTATTCTTTCATTTGCATGGCCACCAATTCAAGATGGCTTAAATAACTTATCTACATTCTTATTAGATAAGAACTTAGCTTTAACGACATTTATATTTGGTATTATTGAACGTGCTTTAATTCCATTTGGATTGCATCACATTTTCTACTCACCATTCTGGTTCGAATTTGGTAACTATGTAAATTCTGCTGGTGAATTAGTTCGTGGTGACCAAAGAATATTCATGGCACAAGTTAAAGACGGTGTACCATTTACAGCTGGTGCATTCACAACTGGTAAATATCCATTTATGATGTTTGGTTTACCAGCTGCAGCATATGCGATCTATCGTCAAGCTCGTCCAGAGCGTAAAAAAGTTGTCGGTGGTTTAATGTTATCTGCAGGTTTAACATCATTCCTAACAGGTATTACTGAACCATTAGAATTCTCATTCTTATTCGTAGCACCAATATTATACGGTATTCATGTTATTTTAGCAGGTACATCATTCTTAGTGATGCATCTTCTACATATCCAAATCGGTATGACATTCTCTGGTGGATTTATTGATTACGTTTTATACGGATTATTAAACTGGGATCGTACTAATGCACTACTTGTTATTCCAGTAGGTATTATTTATGCGTTAGTTTATTACTTCTTATTCACATTTGCGATTAAGAAATTTAACTTAAAAACACCTGGTCGTGAAGATAAAGAATCTGAAACACGCAACAGTTCAGTAGCTGAACTTCCATTCGATGTATTAGATGCAATGGGTGGTAAAGAAAACATCAAACATTTAGATGCATGTATTACGCGTTTACGTGTTGAAGTATTAAATAAATCTGAAGTAAACAAAGATGAACTGAAAAGTTTAGGTGCATCAGGTGTACTTGAAGTTGGTAACAATATTCAAGCTATTTTCGGACCTAAATCAGATCAAATTAAACACGATATGGCACGTATCATTTCAGGAGAAATTACGAAACCTGATGAAACAACTGTTACTGAAGAAGGCGATCAAGAAAGTGCTGCTATTTTAGCTGAAGGTGGCGCAACAATTTATGCTCCTATTAAAGGTGAAGTTGTTAACATCTCTGAAGTACCAGATAAAGTATTCTCTGAAAAAATGATGGGTGATGGCGTTGCAATTATTCCTGAAACTGGTGAAGTAGTTGCACCATTTGATGGTAAATTGAAAATGACATTCCCAACAAAACATGCAATCGGTTTAGAATCTAATGACGGTGTTGAATTATTAATCCACTTCGGTTTAGAAACAGTTAAATTAGAAGGTAAAGGATTTGAAATTTTAGCGGAAGCTGATACAGATATCGTTAAAGGTCAACCGTTAATGAAAGTAGATTTAGACTTCATTAAAGAAAATGCTGATAGTACTGTTACACCAATTGTTGTTACAAACCTTGGTGATGCTTCATTAGAAGTACTAACAACAGGTTCAGTAGAACAAGGCGATAAAATTTTAGTCGTTAAATAAGACTTTTATGTTTTAGAAGATACACCTTCATGGTGTATCTTCTTTTTATATATTAAAAAACAATTATAATATTATTATGTAAACTATAATTGTAAATTTTTGTTTTTAAAGTGAAACGATTAGGGTATAATAGATTATAAATCTTTAAGAGGAGGGCTTATTTTGGAAAAAGAAAAGCATTCCAATAATTCTTTGAATAAAACAACACGATTTATGCAGTTTTTCGGTGGACGTGATATTTATTTCATTTTAGGATTATTGATTTTGATAGGGTTAACAATATTTATTTTCCAACATGTTTCATTTATTTTTGAACCTATCGTTACGATCACGACAACTTTAATTGGCCCAATTATTGTTGCATTTGTTGCATTCTATTTGTTTAATCCTTTAATTATTTTTATGGAAAGGTTTAACATCTCTAGATTATGGGGGATCATCATATTATTATGTGTAATTATCGCAGCATTTACACTAATTGTGACGTTATTAATACCTGTTGTGCAACATCAAGTTGAGAGTTTATCTAAAAATTTACCTACATATTTCGATGAATTTAGTGATAAATTAAAAGAGCTTTCTCAAAATTCATTTGTAGCGGATTACTATACACAAGCTCAAAATTGGTTCCAACAAAACTTTAGTGATATTCCAAAGAAAATATCTAATTCAGTAGGGGATTTCAGTAATAAGTTCCAATCATTTGTATCTACAATTACACATGTTGTTGTGATCATTATTACATTCCCATTTGTATTATTCTTCTTACTTAAAGATGGTGCAAAGTTTAGAAATTACTTTATTAGATTAATGCCACCAAAATTCAGAAAAGATACACACGACTTAATTGATAAAATGAACGTTCAAGTTGGTTCTTATATTCAAGGTCAAATGATTGTTGCTTTCTGTATTGGTGTATTACTATTTATTGGTTATTCAATCATTGGATTAGACTATGCACTAACTTTAGCAAGTATTGCTGCTGTGACAAGTGTTGTACCATATTTAGGACCAATAATTGCGATTTCACCAGCAATTATTTTAGCGGCAATTGATTCACCAATTATGTTATTGAAACTTGCAATCGTTTGGGCTGCAGTTCAATTTTTAGAAGGACATTTTATTTCGCCAAATATTATGGGGAAAACAATGCAAATTCATCCTTTAACAATTATCTTTGTATTGTTATGTGCAGGTAATTTAGCAGGTATACTTGGTGTTATTTTAGGTATTCCAGCATACGCTATTATTAAAGTAGCTGTGACACATCTCTTCACATTATTTAAACGTCGTTATAATAAATATTATCAAGATGACTCAGGTCCATACGAGTTTAAAGATGAAGAAGTTGTATACGAAAAAGAATAAACTATAAATATAGACTGCCTTTAACTTTTGAAGCTTAATGGCAGTCTTTTATTAAACATTTTAATTTATATATTTATATGGTATTATTTGGGAGTATTACAAAATTAAAGAAGGTTGGAATATGAGACTATTAAATCGAAAGAAAATTTTGCCAGTATTAAAGGCTTTATTTATATGTATCGTATTATGCATCGTTGTATTTGTATTGCATAATGAATTAGGGAAAATCGACTTTAAAAAGACAATCGTTCTTTTTAGAGAAATGAATACATTTTATTTTGTAGGCATCATTATATTAGGTGTACTTTCTGTATCTGTTTTATCATTATATGACATGATGTTAAAGCAATCTTTAAAAATCAGTTTACCGATACACAAAGTACTATCTATTAGTTATATTATCAATACATTTAACAGTATTTTAGGCTTTGGTGGCTTAATAGGTGCTGGTTTAAGAATTTATTCTTATAGAAATGACGTTGAAGATAAGAAAGATTTAGTTAAAAGTGTTTCATTATTATTGTTATCCATGTTAAGTGGTTTAAGTTTATTATGTGCACTTATTGTATTTCGTGTTTTTAATGCGGATGCATTACTAGCTGATATTTCATGGGCTAAAATTGTCATTTATATTGGCAGTTTGTTTCTTCCATTATTTATAGTTGTGTCGTATTTAAAACCTTCTATAAGTCGAGATAGATTGCTTGGATTTAAATTTACAATTGTATCTGCACTCGAATGGATCGCGGCGAGCTACTTATTATTTGTTATTTTAAAAGCTTTACATATACATGTAGACTTTGCGCACTTAGTTGGGATATTTGTCGTTGCAGCCTTATCAGGATTAATTAGTATGATACCTGGTGGCTTCGGTGCGTTTGACTTAGTGATCTTATTAGGTATTAAGTCACTTGGTGTACCTGAAGAAAAAGTACTATTAGCGTTGTTACTTTATAGAGTTGCTTATTACTTCTTCCCATTTATAATCGCACTTGGTTTATCTACATTTGAATTTGGTAGTATCGCTAAAAAATATATCGAAGAAAGTAAATTCTATACACCAGCTGTTGATACAACATCGTTTATCAAGTCTGTGCAAAGTGACTTTATGAACAAAGTACCAACATTAGCACTAGGGCTATTATCTGGTATTACAGGATTTGTTCTTTATTTTAATCACATATTAATCTTATATGATGCTATTTACTCACATCATTATACTTTTTATTCAATCTTATTAGCATTACATACAGCTTCTACACTTATGTTACTGATTTGCGCGAAAGGCGTTATGTCTGGTACGATGCGTTCTATACTCATGAGCATTATTTCTGTCATCGTAATGTTAGTCGTATCCATATTAACGAATAGCACGATCATTGCATTTTTATGGTTAGCGATACTTTTAATATTATTATTTATCGGTTACAAAAATGCACTTGTTGTCAAAAAGATTGTGACACCTATGAAAATAGTTTTAAGTGGTGTATTAATATTAACAATGTTTATCTTCAATAGAATTGTCACTAAAAATTATTTAAATTTATATCCACATGAAGTTACTAAATTTGATAAATATGCTGTATTTACAATGTTCTTAATTGCACTCGCGATATTATGTTTAATCGGTATGTGCATAACCTATATTCTTTCAAAAAGATTCCAAAAAAGTTTATATACAAATGCTACATATGAAACGATACAGAACATTATCGATCAAAACCAAGGTTCTTATGTGAGTCACTTAGCATTTACAGGAGATAAATCATTTTATGTTAATAAAGATGAAGATGTCTTTATTATGTATCGACATAAGATGAATGCAGTTATCGTGTTAGGTGATCCAGTCGGTAATTCGGATAAATATCATGAAGTATTAAAAGAATTTTATGATCAAATGCATTTTTTAGGCCATGATATTATTTTCTATCAAGTACAAAGTAAATTACTATCTTTATATCATGATTATGGAAATGTCTTTTTCAAATTAGGAGAAGAAGCGCTCATAGATCTAGAAACATTTAGTTTATCTGGTAAGAAAAAGCGTGGTATGCGTGCAACACATAATAAAATGGCGTCAGAAGGCTATCAATTTGAAATTATAGAAGCGCCATATGCACAAGATGACATCGATATGTTGAAATCTATTAGTGATAGCTGGTTAGGTGATAGGAGAGAAATGAGCTTCTCAGTTGGATCATTTGATGAAGATTATTTAAATAAAGCACCAATCGCAGTTATAAGAAATGATAATAAAGAAATAGTAGGTTTCTGTTCATTAATGTATACGAATTATAATGAATCCATATCTGTAGATCTAATTAGATGGAACAAAGAAGTAGAACTACCGATGATGGATGCTTTATATATCCATATGTTATTATGGGCACAAGAACAAGGCTATAAACAATTTAATATGGGAATGGCTACGTTATCCAATGTAGGGCATAATCAATATGCATATTTAAGAGAAAAATTTGCAGCAAAAGTATTTGAAAATATGAATGGATTATATAGCTTCCAAGGATTACGGAATTATAAACAAAAATTTTATCCAGAATGGGAACCAAGATATTTAGTATATCGAAAATATAGTTCGCTATTATGGAATTTAATAAGAGTATCATTAACAATTAATCATAAATAAAAAAGTCTGGGAGATAATTCCTAACTCAAATTATTAACACCTCATTCTACTGATTTATTCAGTATAAAATGAGGTGTTATTTTTTATAATCTACGATTTTGTTCGTGCATGCTTGCCTAGGGTATGGTTCGAGCCTGTAGTCTCTCACACATACTATTCCCTCAGGCGTCAGCACAGCACAAAATCGTTACAAATTTCCAATTTTATACAAAAAAATAAAGCACTCTCGTATAATTTAATTAATCATGACAAAAACCAAATCAACGAGGTGCCTTATGTATAAAGTGTATAACATGTCTCAAATAACTCTACCATTAAATATTGAAGTATTGATTCCAGAAAATGATATTGCACATTATGTTTTTTAGTTAAATCTCACTTTTATTCATTAATAAAAAATGCTTAATGCGGAGTATAGGATTAATAATGACATAACAGTATTGAATATATAATGATATTTATTGAGATATCTTTTTAAATAGTGTCCTAATACGCCCCATATAATAAGACAAGCCCAACCAATAATAATTGTTAGTACCATATATATAAATGGTTTGTTATTGGAATTAGGGATAATAAAAACACCTAGTAACGTGATATAAAATAATAATGTTTTCATATTTAAAATTTGTAATAAAAATCCTGCTTTAAAAGTAGAATATACATCACCAGTTTCATCGTTTTTACTAGCAGTAAACGTTTTATAGGATAGATACAGTAAATATACAAATCCAAATATTTTCAGTGTTTGTTCAACTGCTTCAATATATTCTTCAAATAAGTATAAACAAATAGAAGCTAAAATAGCTAAAAATAAAAAACCTGCTAATATACCAAGTATAAATTTTTTTGCACCTAATAAACCATGTTTTTTTGTAGAATTCATAATAAAAATATTACTTGGACCTGGCGTAATAGATGTTACAAAAACATAAATTAAAAACGCAGACATGTTCTTCACCTCTATATAAATTTTAATGTCTTTTTGGTTATAAGTGAAATTAATGTTATTATTAATACATTAATAAAATTAATAGGTGATTGAATGAATATAAAGCAGTTAAAAATTTTAAAGACACTTATAGAAACGAAGAGTTATACAAGAACAGCGGAATTACTAAACTATACGCAATCAAATGTATCTCAACAAATTAATCAGTTAGAAGCAGAATTGAAAAATGAATTATTTATATACTCAAACAAAAAATTGATTGAAAGTGAGTTTCTTTTAAAAATATTACCTTTAGTTAATGATTATATTTCAACACACGATCAAATTATTAAATTATCGAACGAGGACATGACTCATAAATTAAAAATAGCAGCACCCGAATCACTAGTTACAACAGGATTAAGTGAAGTTATAAAAATATTTTTAGAAAAATTTCCAAATACAGAATTTGATTTGCTTAATAATACTTGTAGTAAAAATCAAGCATCACTTATGAATGGTGAAGTAGATATAGCTTTTGTGATCAATACTAGAATCCAAAATAATGCAATAAAAAAACATAAATTAAGTGATGATGAAATTGTTATTGTGGCACATCATTCTGCTCCAGATACATTAGATGAGTTGTTAAGTAGTAAACGGTATAATCATTTTGTAATAAATGAAAAAGACAGTACTTATCGCACGATGTTTGAAGATTTTTTAAGTAGTAACTTAAAGGAAGTTTCTAAAACAACAGAATTATGGAGTATAGATGCAATTAAGACATTTTTAATAGATGATATGGGATTTAGTGTATTGCCATATAGAACTGTAGAGAAAGAAATAAATTCAAATAAGTTAAAAATCATAGAGGGAAATGAGCAATTTCCTACTTTTTATTCATTCGCTTTAACAAAGAAGAAAAATTGGGATAACAATCTCATTGATTTATTTATTCAAGAAGCAAAAATATATATGGGAAGAAATATGAAAAAGGAGGAAAAATAATGAAAATAGAAGGAATCGATCATATTGTTTTGACTGTTTCTAATATTGAAAAGACATTGGATTTTTATAGCAACATATTAGGAATGGAAATTATTGAATTTGGGGAAAATAGAAAAGCTTTAAAGTTTGGGAATCAAAAAATTAACTTGCATAGCGAACATAATATCATTAAACCTAGCGCTCATAACCCAATGGCAGGTTCAGCTGATATATGTTTAATAACTAAAACTAGTATTGAAGAAGTTGTATCTCATTTAAATAATCATAACGTTAACATTGAGGTAGGGCCAATCGATAAAGTTGGTGCACTTGGTGAAATCAATTCTGTTTATTTAAGAGATCCCGATAATAATTTAATCGAAATTTCAAACTATAAAAACTAAAAACACTTATTTATAGAATACAAAAAACTTTCATAACCAATCCTTAGAAAAAGGGGTTATGAAAGTTTTGTTTTTTATTTAATTAACACGTGTTTCTTTAATGCGTTTATACCATAAGTATAGTACATAAAGTACTGCTATCGCGATAATCGCGATAAACACTTTAGAATACATACCTACATATACGAGAATTTGATGCCAGTGATTGCCTAGCATTTTACCTAGCATAATTAGAAATATATTCCACATACCTGTACCGATTGCTGTTAAAAGTATAAATACGGGTAAGTTCATTTTAGTTATACCGGCTGGTAATGAAATGAGCGTTCTGACAATTGGGATAAAGCGTCCTAAAAAGATAGCCCAATGTCCATATTTATCTAACCATTGAATGGTCTTATCTAAGTCTTGTGTTTTGATACCTATATATTTGCCACGTTTATGTATAAATTTATATAAACGTTCTTCTCCTATAAATGCACCAATACTGTATAATACAAGTGCTCCGAGTACGGCTCCTAAAATTGTAAGTAAACATACAATTATGATATTCAACTCTGACTGTGAAGTCATAAAGCCTGCGAATGTTAATATGATTTCAGAAGGGAAGGGGTGTATAACATATTCTAAAAATACGAGTATGAAGACACCGATATATCCATAATGCGTCATAAAATCAGTAATCCATTGTTCCATAATGTTCTCCTTTTATATCTTAAATACTGATAGATGTTATATAAAAATAACAGTATAGCATAATTGTATACGATACTGTTATGCTATACTTGTTTATTTTAAACTTTGTCTAATTGTTTGTTCTTCTTGATATCTTTCAGGATTCTTCTTATAGAAATCTTGATGATAATCTTCAGCTTTATAAAAAGGCTTATATGGTAATAGTTTTGTAACGACTGATTTTCCCTCTGGTAATTCTTTATTGAGTTGTTCGATATATTGTTCAGCAAGTTTCTTCTGATCATCATTTGTATAGAAAATAGCTGTTTCGTATTGCGTACCTCTGTCTTGGAATTGTCCATGAGCATCAGTAGGGTCAATAATTGCAAAATATATTTCTAGCAGTCTATTATATGAGAATAAAGCTACATCATATTGGATTTCGACAACTTCATAATGTCCGGTATCACCCTTTTTTACTTCTTCGTATGTTGGATTTTCAGTTGTTCCACCCATATAACCTGAAGTCACTTTATCTATTCCTTCATATTGGTCAAATGGCTTAACCATACACCAAAAGCATCCTCCTGCAAAATACGCTTTATTCATATTCATGATATTTTTACCATCCTTTATTCAGTCTCAAGTCTTATTTTTAAGTTAGCTTTGCAATTTTTCTTGATTTTTAGTATATAAATTGGTTAACTTAATGTATGAGTCTCATTATAATATAATTAGACTCAATTTTGAAGATAAAAGGTTGGTAACAATGACTTCGCATAATCAATCAGAAACTGAAGATAATCGTCAAACGAATATACCTACAAGAAGAAAAAAGCGTAGAATTAAAAAAAGACCTTTTATTTTCTTAGGTATCATCTTACTTTTAATTGGACTTGGATTTTACATTAATGCTTCTTATAAATCTGGTTTGAAAGTTTCATCAGATAACGGTAAAAAGCAACAATTACATAAATTCAATAGTACAACGCGGAATGATGGTAAAGTAAATGTGCTCGTATTAGGTGAGGACCGCAAAGTAGATAATTCACAACCTAGAACAGACTCAATTATGATTGTTCAATACGATTACTTGAAAAAAGATCTCAAAATTGTATCTGTCATGAGAGATATTTATTCAGAAATCCCAGGTGGCTATCGTAATTATAAGATTAATACTGCATATTCATTAGGCGGACCTGAATTATTACGTAAGACATTGAAGAAGAACCTTGATATTGATCCGGAATACTATGCAATTATCGATTTTGATGGATTTGAAGAAATGGTCGATGAAATTGCACCTAAAGGCGTTCCAATCGATGTTGAAAAAGATATGTCTGCAAAAATTGGTGTTTCTTTAAAACAAGGGCAACATAATTTAAACGGGAAAGAATTATTAGGTTATGCGCGCTTTAGACACGATGAAGAAGGTGACTTTGGTCGTGTTAGAAGACAACAACAAGTTATGACTGCACTAAAATCAGAATTGATGAGTGTAGATTCAGTTGTTAAAGCACCGAAATTAGCTGGTATTGCTAGAGGTTATGTTAATACCAATTTAGATGACCAAACAATTTACAAAACGGGAGCTAGCTTCTTAGCTAGAGGCGATAAAGATATTAAGACGTTAACAGTCCCTGTTAAAGGTTCTTATACAAATGAGAATGATATTGAAAATGGGGCAGTATTAAAAATCGACAAAGAAAAAAATAAAGAAGCAATTAAGAAATTTCTTAACGATTAATCATTAAGGAAACTAAAAAAGCAATAAATGGTCACTTTGACCATTTATTGCTTTTTATATTGATATAGTTCTTATGAATCAGATTTACGAGTACCAGCAACACCGTAGTGTTCAGGTTTCATTTCTTCAATAATGACATGAATATTTTCTTTTGGTGCTTTTGCATTTTGATGAACAGCTTCTGTAACATCTTTTACAAGACCTTTCAATTGTTCATCAGATCTACCTTCAATTAATTTAATGTTTACGATTGGCATTATAAACGCTCCTTATTATATTGAATATTTGCTGAAGGACCACTATCTCCATTCCAGTCTGTTTGACCGTCATCTTCTATGAATTCAATGTTCACATCTTCAACATGAGATAAGTCTAACAATTTTAATATAATCCGTTTTCTGATATCTGACAACTCTTTAAGTGTATAATTGTGATTAACTTCTAATAAACATTCTATATGAAGTGCTTCTCCTTCTTTAATAACAGCGAGTCTTTTAATATCACTAATTGCTTTATCATCTAATATGACACGTGAAGCATGTATTTCAGATTCATGATCTGCAATACCAAGAACGCCTTGTGCATTTTCAATGAAGATAATACCCACAACGATAAACATCATCACACCAATAATGACTGAAGCAATACCTTCTAACATACCCAATCCTGTTAATCTTGCGATAATGATTGAAAGAACGGCAATAATACCACCACCAGTTGCAACAGTATCTTCCATGAATACTAATTTTGTTGCAGGTTTTGCTTTACCAATCAGTAAATAACTTTTAGTAAATGGTGTCAATAATCCTTTACTGCTTTCACCAGCTTCTTCCAAGATTTCTTTACCAGCTTTTCTTAAAACACTACCTTCTAAAATAATACCGATAGCTAGAACAGCGATATTAATCCAGAAGAATAATATTGGTCCACCAGTTTCATTTGGATGAACAATATGGTGAAAACCTTCTTTAACAGTCTCATAAGATAAAATACCTACAATAATGACAGCTATTAAACAGACGAGGTTAATTAATCTTCCATATCCAAGAGGAAACTTCTCATTCGGACTTCTTTTAGAAAATGCTGATCCTAAAAATACGAAAAGTTGGTTTGCTGCATCACCGAAAGAGTGCATCATTTCAGCAAACATCGCAATGTTTCCTGTAAAGATAAAAGCAAATAACTTTAAACAACCTAAAATAAAGTTAACAATTGCAGCAGAAAGTGAAGACTTGCTTCCTTTTTTAAGTAAATTAATGAAAGCTTTCATAAAAAACTCCTTTAAAATATTTTTGTTTTGATTATACCACTATAATACCCAAATTTTTTATAATATAAGTATTTTTATGTAAATATCATAATAATATTATGTAAACTATAAATGTTAATAGAATTTTTTTAAACCTTCATTTAGGGAATGTGTTATACTATTTATATAGATATATTAATTAAGTTATACTAATTCTCGACTATTTTAATGTAACTTAATAATAAAATTAACTTATTACACATTGTGCACTTGTTGTCACTTTTTAAATGAAAGTATAAGGTTTATAATAGTAGTAATACATAGATTAATTCATACAAATTATTCATTTGTATATTTTTTATGGACATATATTTAGTCGAAATGGTTAATATTGAAAGGGGCTCTGTAGTTAATTATGAATGCTTTACATAAGAAAACAGATGTAATATTAATTGGTGGAGGCATTATGAGTGCTACTTTAGGTACAATGCTTAAAGAATTATCACCAAACTTAGAAATTAAATTATTTGAAAAATTATCAAAACCTGCTGAAGAAAGTTCTAACGAATGGAATAACGCGGGAACTGGTCATTCAGCATTATGTGAATTGAATTATACTAAAGAAGAGGCGGATGGTTCAGTTAATATTGATAAAGCAATTCAAATAAATGAACAATTTCAATTATCAAAGCAATTTTGGACATATTTAGTAAACAAAGGTAGTTTAACAGATCCACAATCATTTATTCGTCCTGTACCACATATGAGTTTTGTGTATGGAGACAAAAATGTACAATTTTTGAAAAATAGATGTGATGCATTATCAAAAAATCCATTATTCAATGGTATGACGTTTACAGATAATTTTGAAACGTTAAAGCATTGGATGCCACTTATGATGGAAGGGCGTTCTCAAGATGAAAGAATTGCCGCAACTAAAATTGAATCTGGTACAGATGTAAACTTTGGGAATTTAACACGCTCACTATTAAGTGACTTAAAAGACCAAGGCGTAGAGTTAAATTATAATCATTCTGTTCAGAATATTCGAAGAAATGAAGATAATTCATGGCAATTAAAAATCTATAATGCCGAAACTAAAAAGGTTGAATATCACAATACTCAATTTGTGTTTATCGGTGCTGGTGGCGGTAGCTTACCACTTTTACAAAAAACAGGCATAAAAGAAGCTTCTAATATTGGAGGTTTTCCAGTTAGTGGTTTATTTATGGTATGTAATAATGAAGAAATTATTGCTAAACACGATGCTAAAGTATACGGTAAAGCAAAAGTTGGCGCGCCACCAATGTCAGTACCACATTTAGATACTAGATACATTGAAGGTAAGCGTTCATTATTATTTGGACCATTTGCTGGTTTCTCACCTAAATTCTTAAAAACTGGTTCAAACTTAGATTTATTTGGTTCAGTGAAACCGAATAATATCTTTACGATGTTATCAGCTGGTTTAAAAGAAATGGGATTAACGAAATATTTAGTAGAACAAGTCTTATTGTCAGATGAAAAGCGTCTAGAAGAACTAAAAGAATTTATACCGACTGCTAAGTTAGAAGATTGGGATATCGTGATCGCTGGTCAACGTGTACAAGTCATTAAAGATACAAAAGAAGGCGGAAAGGGTACATTACAATTTGGTACTGAACTTGTAACAAGTGAAGATGGCTCTATTTCTGCATTATTAGGTGCCTCTCCAGGTGCTTCTACTGCTGTACATGTTATGTTGCAGTTACTTGAAAAATGTTTCCCTAATGAATTTGTAAACTGGGAAGATAAAATTAAACAAATGATTCCTTCATTTAGAACAAATTTATCTGATAATCCAGATTTATTTAATGAAATTAATACATCAACTTCGAAAGCTTTAGGTTTATATAAGTAAGTTTATGTTGAAAATTGACGATTGTTAAAAAAATAATCAACAATAATTAAAAAATCCTCTTTAATCACTTTAAATTTTAGTTTAATCGAGTTAAACTATCTTTAATGAAGATTAAGGGGGATTTGTATTATGTTTGAAAAGTTACTTACCTCTATAGGTGTCGGTAATCTAACAATCGATACGCGTTTAGAAAAAATGACTTTTAATGAAGAAGAGCCTATAAAAGGTAAAGTAATATTTAAAGGCGGTTCATGTGATTTAGAAGTTAAATATATTGAATTGTCACTTATTGAACGCGTCAATAATCAAAATGAGGATAGTGATTTTTCGGAATTTGATTATGAACTGCATAAGCATAAAGTTAATCAATCCTTCTTGATTAAGAAAAAAGACCATCAAGAATACGAATTTGAATTTAAATTAGAACAAATTGAATTCAAAGGCGAGCCAGAAGAAATATTTTTAAAGACACATGTTCATATCGATCAGTCAATTGGCGCTGACGACGAAGAAAAATTAAGTATAGTACGATAACTTATAATGAAGTCTTACAAAGTTGACCTATCAGAGGTTAATCTTTGTAGGACTTTTTTATTAAGACAAAATAAATTCCTTGAAATAGAACAAGTGTTCGTATATAATGATAATACAAACAAATGTTCTGGGAGGTGATGTGATGTACAATTACAGTGATTTCCAAGAGAGATATATTTTATGTTTAAGTCATCATAATTTTTTTGCAAATGTGTCATGTGTTTCTAAAGGTATTAACCCAAATGAAAATAAATTAGCTGTTATTTCTGATACGAAAAGGCAAGGCGCCATCGTTATTTCAGCTACTGAGCCATTACAAGAATTAGGAATCAAGACCGGTTCACGTCTATTTGAAATACCACACAGAAATGATATCTTTATCATTAATCCAAATATGAAACAATATATAAACTATGCAAATGCTATTTATAAAGTATTGCTTAATTATGTACATGAAGTTGATATCCAACAACATCGTGTAGACGAAATTTTTATTGATGTGACAGATTATTATAAACAATATTGTGATAATCCAAGTGAATTTGCTGCAAGAATCCGAACTGAAATAGAACAAGAAACACAATTGAATTGTCATATAGGTATTGGACCGAATATGTTGCTGAGCAAGTTGGCTTTAGATAACGAGTCTTACCAACATGATCAATCAATTGGAGTATTAAATTATAGCGATATAAGAGATAAAGTGTGGCCGATACATCCATTGCATAAAGTGTGGGGGATAAATGATCGGTTAGAAAAGGAATTAAATGAGCTTGGTTTATATACTGTTGGAGATTTAGCACGCTATCCAGTTAATAAATTAACACAATTATATGGAACGATGGGTAAGGAATTGAATTTAATCAGCAATGGAATAGATACTAATACTGTACGAGAAGCGCATAGTATTTATAATCCGAACATTAAATGTGAAGTCGCGCTTGAGAAACAATACCAATATTATGAGATGAAAGAAATCATTCTTCAACAAGTGGAACGTTTAACAAAGCAACTAAGATCTAGAAATTTATTAGTTAAGACAATTGCTTTTTCACTGAAAAGTAATGTCAATACAATCTCTAAAACTTATACTTTAAAAGATGGCACGAATATTACGATGGATATATTTAGAGTAATCTGGAGTTTTACAGAACAGTTAAGTGATAAACATGAGAAGTATTCAGCATTAAATATTTCACTTACACAACTCGTGCCAGAACGAGCTCGTGAACTGAATTTATTTATAGATACATTTGAGCGAGAACGTGATGAAGCATTAGCATTGCTTACAAATGAAATGAGTGTCAATAACACATATAGTAGACAAGAAGAAAGTATTCATAATCTAGCCAATTATAGATGAAATACAAAAAATAATCACTATGTGTTAAAAATGTAAATTTTATTAACATTTGACAAACTCTTTGCACATTTATATACTTATTTTGATTAACAATCAAATATGGGGAGTGGTGCATGGTGATTAAACAAGTTACACCTTATCTTTACTTTAACGGAACTTGCGAAGAAGCGTTAGCGTTTTATAGTGAAGCCTTAGATGGAAGCGTAAGAGAATCACAAACTTATGGTGACGCAGGTGTAGATGCCTCCGAAGATCCTAATAGAATTATACATGCACAATTAGAAGTTAATGGTCATTTATTTATGTTTTCTGATATCCCAAATGACGATGATTCACTTCATAAGAATCACAATATATATATTGTTTTAGAATTTGAAACAGAAGAACAAATTAATGAAGTTTATAATATCTTTAAAGAAGGTGGACAAGTTCAAATGGAACTTGGACAAACTTTCTGGGGTCAAACATATGCAAAAGTAATAGATAAATTTGGTATAGGTTGGGATTTAACGTATACTCATCAATAAAATAAAGTATAAAGAAAAACCATAAACATTTTTTTTAATTAAAGTTTATGGTTTTTTAATCTAGTCATTTAATGAATTAACAATTTCTCCCCACGATCTTTTTCTGTGAGATTGCATAGCTAATCGTGCTGCATGATTATCTTTAGCTTCTATACATGCAATAATCGCTTTATGTTCAACGATAGATTGATATGGAACAGGACGATCATTGATTGTGAATAATCTAGCTCTAAATAATTGGTCTGCATGAATATTAATAACGCTACTTAAGCGTGTATTATTTGCAAAACTAATTAAATCTGCATGGAATTGATCATCTAATATCGACCATTCGTATAAATTATTTTGTTCAAGTTGTTCTTGTTGTAATTCTATTAAATGCTTTAAATGTGCTATATTTTCTTCTGTCACTTTAGTTGTCGCTAATTCTACTGCCAAACCATCTAATGTTTCAGTAATTTCATAGATTTCCTTCAAATCATGCTTTTTTATCGGATTGATATGAAAGCCACGCCTCGGAATTAAAGTCAGTAATCCTTCAGTTTGTAGTCTCACTAACGCCTCTCTAACAGGTGTACGACTCATTTCTAAAGCTTCAGCAATTTCTCTTTCTAAAATTGTTTGACCTGGCTCAAGTATTAAATTTTTAATCGCAATACGTAATATATGATAAGCACGAATAGGTAATCGCTGTTCATCTAACTGTTTAGCGATGTCTAGAAGTTTTCCTTTTAAAGAATCATACTCAATTTGATGCTCTTCTGACATGTCGTATCCTCCTCATTCAAATAATAAAAAATACACGTCTTTCTTAAAATGAGTTTCTCTCATTATAACAGAAAGACGTGCGGTTATATAAAATGATTACGAATAAAATTATTGCTTCACATTTGAATGTAAGTTCTCAATAATTGAATCTGCCATTTCTTTAGTTGTTGTATTACCACCAATGTCTATTGTAAGTGCGCCAGAACCAGTCGCTTTCTTAATAGCTTCATTGACTTGATTTGCTTCTTCTTTTAATCCTAAATGATCTAACATTAATGCTGCACTACCAATAGCTCCAATAGGGTTTGCGATACCTTTACCAGCAATATCTGGTGCAGAACCATGAACTGATTCAAACATACTTGGATAACGACGATCTGGATTTAAGTTTGCACTTGCTGCAATACCTAAACTACCTGCTAATGCACTACCTAAGTCAGATAAAATATCTGCTAATAAGTTAGATGCAACTACGACTTCTAAATCTTCTGGATGTAACACAAAGTGTGCCGCCATAGCATCAACTAACCATTGATCAGTTTCAACATCAGGATATTCTTTGCTCACGCGTTTAAATACATCATCCCATAATACCATCCCATATTGTTGCGCATTACTTTTAGTAACACTT
Source organism: Mammaliicoccus sp. I-M35 (assembly GCF_022386455.1). Taxonomy (NCBI): domain Bacteria; kingdom Bacillati; phylum Bacillota; class Bacilli; order Caryophanales; family Staphylococcaceae; genus Mammaliicoccus; species Mammaliicoccus sp. I-M35. The sequence continues at coordinate 66,586 of NZ_JAJNIL010000001.1, forward strand.
GTTACTTTTTTTCGTTTACGCTTTCTTGCAGTTTCAAAAGCATATCTAATAACACGTTCACAGCCTTTTTCTGTAAATAAAGATGATTGAACGGCTACTTCATTTCCTTCACCTCTACCAGTGAAGTTTCGACCACCAACACCTGAATATTCACCTTCAGAATTTTCACGGATGAGTACCCAATTTAAAGATTCAACATCAGGATGATTTAATTTACTTTCAACACCTGGTAAAAATTCAACTGGACGAATATTAGCCCACTGGTCAAATCCTTGGCATATAGCAATTCTCAATCCCCATAAGCTAATGTGGTCGGGAACATTTGGGAACCCAACAGCACCAAAGTATATAGCATCATAGTCTTTTAATGTTTCTAGCCCATCTTCCGCCATCATGCGACCATTTTCTAAATAATACTCACATCCCCAAGGGAAGTAATCAAAATCAAATGAAAATTGATTATTGGATTGCTCTGCTAAATGATCTAATACACGAACCCCTTCGTTAATAACTTCTTTACCAATACCATCACCTGGAATGACAGCAATTTTAAATGTTTTTTGTTGTGACATGTTAAATAACCTCCTGTTTCTTTGTGATACATCCATTATTAAATAATGTATACGTTAATGTCAACATATAACTTAAAAAGAAAAATATTTCACTAAATTATTGACTTAATGTATACGTTAATGTACGATGATTGAAATGAAAACGCTATCAAATTTTGGAATAAGGGGTGTTTAGTATGGATAGTTCAATAATTACTTTAATATTTTTAGTATTTGCAATAGTTATGTTCGCTTGGGAAAAGATACCGTTAGCTGTAACTGCGATGATCGTCGCAATTGGATTAGTCATTACAGGCGTACTTAAACCTGAAGAAGCTTTTGCAGGATTCGTTGATAGTAACGTACTATTATTTATGGCTATGTTTATTGTTGGTGGCGCGTTTTTCGAGACGGGAATGGCTCAAAAAATAGGGGGAATCGTCACAAAATTTGCTAAAACTGAAAGACAATTAATTATTTCTGTAATGTTAATAACTGGTTTAATGTCAGGGGTACTTTCTAATACAGGTACTGCAGCAGTTTTAATACCAGTTGTAATTGGTATTGCAGCAAAATCCGGTTTTTCAAGATCTACTTTACTATTACCATTAGTTTTTGCAGCTGCAATGGGTGGTAACTTAAGTTTAATTGGTGCACCTGGTAACATGATTGCACAATCAGCGCTTAAACAAATAGGTGATGGATTTGGATTTTTTGAATATGCAAAAGTAGGATTACCAATTCTGATTATCGGTATATTATATTTCACTTTAATTGGACATAAATTATTACCTAAAAGAGAAGAAGTCGATCTTGAAGAAGATTCAATATATGCACAAGAAGTTGATTATTCAAAGGTTCCAAAATGGAAACAAGTTATGTCTTTAGGCGTATTGATTTTAACCGTTATTGCAATGATTTTTGAACAGCAAATAGGTATTGCGTTACATGTTTCTGCATGGATCGGTGCTTTAGTATTAATAGCGACAAGAGTTATTCCTGAGAAAAAGGCAATGAGATCAATTGATATGAATACGATACTATTATTTGTAGGTTCACTTGCTTTAGCAAATGCTATTCAAGTATCTGGTGCAGGAAAGGTGATAGCCAGTTCATTAATGAGTACATTAGGTAAAGACCCATCACCGTATGTATTATTATTTGTTATACTCGTATTATCTGCTACGATGACGAATTTTATGTCTAACACAGCAACAACTGCATTATTAGTTCCGATTAGTATTTCTATAGCAAATGGTATGGGAGCTGATCCTAGCGCTGTATTAATGGCGACTGTAATCGGTGGTTCACTAGCATTTGCAACACCAATTGGTATGCCTGCCAATACAATGGTTTATGGTCTTGGTGGATTTAAGTTTAAAGACTATGCTATAGCGGGTATCCCACTAATTATTTTATCTATCATTGTTTCAATGATTCTATTACCAATATTCTTCCCATTTTATTAATTAAATCTGTTAATTTTATAATTTTTCTGTAACATATAATTAGAACGAAATCTTAAGAAGGTGGCGTTATTCATGAAAGTATTAATTGCACCAGATTCCTTTAAAGGTAGTATAGATGCACTCAGTGCTGCGCAAGCGATAGAACGTGGCATTTTAACAGTAGATCCTGAAACTAAAACGTTTCTTCTTCCAATGGCAGATGGTGGAGAAGGTACGATGATTAATTTAGTGCAAGCAACTAAAGGAACAGTAGTAGAAGTTAATAGTATAGATCCGTTATCAAGACCTTTACTATCAAGTTATGGTATAACTGGCGATGGAAAGACAGCTATTATCGAACTAGCAACAAGTTCAGGGATTGATTTACTAAAACAAGAAGAACTTAATCCATTACATACGACCACTTATGGAACAGGCTTACTTATTAAAGATGCCATTGAAAAAGGTATTAAACATTTTATTGTATGCTTAGGTGGAAGTGCTACAAATGATGCGGGAATTGGTTTGTTACAAGCATTAGGTTATCAATTTTTAGATGAAAATGGTGTAGATATACCATTAGGTGCAGAACATATTCATAACATTGTTACGATAGATGAATCAAATGTGATGCCACAAATACATGATGTGAAATTTGAAATTGCTTGCGATGTGACGAATCCATTCGTTGGTAAACAAGGGGCGAGTTATATATTTGGTCCTCAAAAAGGTGCAACTCCAGAAATCGTTGAAAGGCTAGATCAATCATTTATTCATTTTGCAGATGTTATTAAGACAATTAAAGGCAAAGTAATAAGCAATATAGAAGGTGCTGGCGCTGCAGGTGGAACAGCAGGTGGCATGTTAGCGTTCTTAAATGCAGAATTAAAAAGAGGTATCGAACTTGTAGTAGATTTTGTGAATTTTAAAGATATTATTAATGAGAATGAAATAGACTTGATTATTACTGGTGAAGGTAAAATTGACGGTCAAACTTCTGGTGGTAAAGTCATATCAGGAATTGCACAAATTGCAAAGTCTTATCAAATACCTGTTATCGCTATTGGTGGTACGGTTGAGATGCCATTATCAGCACTTCACGAACAAGGTTTAACTGCGGCATTTAGTATTGCAAATGGTCCTATGACTTTAGAAGATGCTATGAATAATGGTGATAAACTCATTGAACAACAAACTGAACAAATTTTTAGAGCGCTTAAATGGAAATAATGAAAAGAGGTGGGAAAAATCCCACCTCTTTTTTAATGATTATACCGATATTTCTGAACTTGATTAATAATGAAGACGCCACAAATCATGAATAAGATAGCTAAAATAAGTGTGAATTTAAAATCAATCATACTTGTAACAAGTAAGGCAATCGTTGTTACAACGCCATTAAATATAGCAATCGGTACTTGGGTCTTATTGTGATCTTTATGGTCAGCACCAGCACCTGTTGATGATAATATGGTTGTATCTGATATTGGAGAACTATGATCGCCGAAAATACCTCCAGAAATAACAGCTCCAATACAAACTGCTAACGAAATGTCTAAATGATACCCTAATGGAATTGCGAGTGGTAACATAATTGCAAATGTTCCCCAAGATGTTCCGTTTGCGAAAGACATACATGCACCAACTAGGAATATTAAAGCAGGTACTATAGCAGGTGGTATCGTGCCATCGATAACTTGAACGATGTAGTTAGCCGTTCCTAATTTGTCCAATACACCGCCTAATGACCATGCTAATACTAAAATAACTAAAATATCTGTCATGTTTTTCATACCGGAAGTATAAATATTTAATGACTGGCTAATAGTTTTAACTTTATAAAATAACATTAATAAGATAATAGAAATAGCAGCAAAGAAATAAGATAAACTTAAAGCTATTCTGAAATCTTTTCCTTCCACACTTTGGAATGGAAAGCCTTTTGGTGCTAATAATGTAAACAATGAAACAATTAAGATGACGATAGGTAACCAAATTAAAATAGGTTTACTTTTATTTTCAACATCTTTATCGACTTCCACACTTTCTCTTAATGGTTTCGCATTGTCCCAATAAATTTGTCCAGTATTCATTATTCGATCCTCAGCTGCTTTCATAGGTCCGAAATCTAATTTTAATAAAATAATAAGAGGAATGATTAATACCGCAAGGACTGGATAAATAAAGTAGGGTAATGAAACCATAAAGGCATCCCATGAGGACATATCTATACTTAATCGTTTAAATTCTGTATCAATTAACCCCATAATATAAACGCCCCAACCAATAAACGGTACCATTACAGAAACTGGCGATGCAGTTGAATCAATAATCCAAGCTAATTTTTCTCGAGAAATCTTCGCTTTATCAAATAAACTTTCATAAATTGGTCCAACAATTAAAGGTGTGCCCATTTCTGAAAAGAATATTATAATACCACTAAACCAAGCAGCAAGTTGGATTTTGATACGACTTTTCGCACCAGATATAAACCGATTTGCAAATGCTTTTGCACCACCTGAATTTTCAAGCAACGCAACAAATCCACCGATAAACACTAACAAAATGAGTATTCCAGCATTATATTCATCTGCAACTGTGCTATACAAATAATCTCCAAGTAACTTTTTTAAAGAAGATATCGGATGAAAACTCGTTAACAAGAGTATGCCTGAAAATAATCCTAAAAATAATGAAACAATAACACTTCTCGTAAGTAATACCATAATGATGGCTATAATTGGAGGAATAATCGACCAAAAGCCAAAATGATCCATAAAAATACCCCCTTCAAAATATTCTGAAATATGTAATTATTTAATCTTCACATATAATTACAAATAAGTAAATATGATTTTAATAAATTAACAAAGATATGCATTCTTATACATAGTAGTTGTGACAATTATATATATCAAAATGACAAGTATAGTTGTCATTTTGACTATAATCATGTATATTGATAAATGTAGGTGGTGGTCAAATGAGAAATAGGGTAAAAGAGTTAAGAGCTCGGGAAGGATTTAACCAAACTGAATTGGCTAAAAGAGCAGGTATTTCAAGACAAACAGTTTCTTTGATAGAACGGAATAACTTTATGCCATCTGTATTGACTGCTGTTAGAATAGCAAGAATACTCAAAGAAAATGTTGAAGATGTTTTCATATTCGAGGAGGATGAATTATGAAAAAGAATAAAATTATGTTAATAGGTAACTTAATATTATATATGTTGATCGGTGGTCTAGTAGGAGGATTACTAACAAGTATTTTTAAAAAAGGACGTGACTTTTTAGAAATTGAACTTACGACCGTGCAAACTGATATTACAGCCATTATTCTAGCAATCGCATTAATCATTTTATTTATCATTTTATTAAACGTTTATAAAAAAGCTGAAAAATATAGAAAATATGAAACAAATCCAGAAAATGAGGATGAAATAGAAATACAGTTAGAAAAAACATTAATTTATCCACCCATATTGCTTGGTATTATTATGACAATAGCATTAACAATACTAAATATCGTCATTAATTTAACAAAAGAACCAAGTATGCTATCATTGTTAATTGCGATGATTTCATTAATAGCAACAGCACCAATATCATATATGCATTTATCTAAATTGAGAAAATTATACCCAGAGCGAAACTATCCTAAAGCAGGAGATAAAAAATTAAATGAAAAAATGATTGATATGATGGATAGTGGAGAACAATATATTACATTAATTGCACTACAAAAAACTTATACACTGAACCAACAATTAATAATTGGATGTATAGCACTAGCATCAATATTCTCGGTTTCTTCAGATAATAATCAATTCTTTAGTGTGTCATTATTAATCATTTTATATTTAGTCAACACAATGTATTTCTCTAAAAAAGTATCAGAATCAATATAAAAAAACTGCCTATTATGGGCAGTTTTTTGTTTGAATATAGGGGGATGTACAATAGAAGGAATCCAAGTCATAGCTTAACGACTGAGTAAAGCCAAGAGATAGCCTAAGTCATGGCTTAACGTCCTAATTAAGCCAAGAGAACGTCCAAGTCATGGCTTAACGTCCTAATTAAGCCAAGAGATCGTCCAAGTCATGGCTTAACGTCCTAAATAAGCCAAGAGATAGCCTAAGTCATGGCTTAATGCCTAACTTAAGCCAAGAGATCGTCCAAGTCATGGCTTAATGCCTAACTTAAGCCAAGAGATAGCCCAAGTCATGGCTTAATGCCTAACTTAAGCCAAGAGATCACCCAAGTCATGGCTTAATGCCTAACTTAAGCCAAGAGAACGTCCAAGTCATGGCTTAATGCCTAACTTAAGCCAAGAGATCACCCACAATCATTTCCTCAAATCAAAACAAAGCCAAGAGACCTTAATTCTCTTGGCTTTTTTCCCATTTCTCAATATTCAATATTACAATGTATACGTATCAAATGATTGTAAGGCTTCTATTGCGCGATCTCTGTCTGTGCTTGATTTGAAGCTTAATCTTAATGCACCCATAATATCTTCTCTTACTTCTAATATTCGGATGTTTGTAATAGAGATGTGATTTTGTCCGAGTATTCTTGTTACTTCACTGATCATACCTGGTTTATCTGGGATATCAACATATAAATCGAATGTTGAAGTTAAGGCACCTTGTTCTTTAATAGGGAGTTGGTCTCTATATGTTTTGGCTGATTGATAAAAATCATGAATTAATGCTGGATTTCCTTCTTCAATCATTTCTTTCGTATGTGTCATTTGTTCGATCCAATTTTCCATAAGTGTGACAAGATGTTCTTTATTTTCTAATGTTATGTCACGCCACATATCTGCATTACTACTCGCGATTCGTGTGATGTCACGGAAACCGCCTGCTGCTAGTGTTCTGACATATTCGGATATTTGTGTATTTTCTTCATTCATATGAATTAAACTTGATGCGATGACATGTGGAAAATGACTGACGACACCTGTTACATAGTCATGTTCTTTTGCTGACATTTTGATGAATTTTGCTTTAGTAGGTTCTAGCAAATGTTTAACTTCACTATAAGCCGCTTCATTTTCCGCTTGATCATATATCAATACATAATAAGCATTCTCAAATAAGTGCTTTTTAGAATTTGTGACACCTGACTTATGACTACCTGCCATTGGATGTCCGCCGATTAAATGAATATCCTGTTCTAACAATTGTGATTCAAGTGAACTTAATCCTAATTTCGTACTACCTGTATCGGTAACGATTAATCCTGGTTTAGTATCAATTTCTAATAAGCGCTTACCGTACTCGATAGATTGTTGTACGGGTGTGGCTAATATAATTAAATCTGCTTGACGAGCACTAGAATCAAAGTCCGTTGCGATTTCATCTATAATTTTCATAGATAATGCGATTTCTGAATGTTTTTCAAAATAATCGTAACCTGTTATATGTAAATTGGGATGATAAAATTTAATATTTTGTATTAAACTCCCGCCAATTAATCCTAGTCCAACAATAAATACGCGTTGCATAAAATCCCTCCAATACTTTAATAGTTTAAAGTAAGTTAGTGTGTGAAAGCAAGTGTTATTGATTTATTTTTTTAAAAGTATAGAATGATAATAAATGTATAAGGAGTGGTAATATGACAATTAACGTAAAAGAAACGATCGATACAATTAAAGAACTTGTTTACATTAATAGTCCGTCTGGATTTGCTGATCCAGCAGTTGAATATTGTAGAAAAGTTGCTGAGTCATTAAATTATGATACGAGTGTAACACACAAAGGTGGATTATTTATCAACGTACCAGGAAAAAATGATGATGCACAACGACTGATTACAGCACACGTAGACACATTAGGTGCAATTGTTAAAGATATTAAAGAAGATGGTAGATTGCAACTAGATTTAATAGGTGGATTTAGTTGGAATGCGATTGAAGGGGAGTATTGTACCATCACTACACAAAGTGGAAAAGAAATAACAGGTACCATTTGTTTACATGAAACAAGTGTCCATGTTTATAAAAATAATACTGAAATTCCACGAAATGCCGAACATATGGAAGTAAGACTTGACGAAAAAACATTTAATCCAGAAGATACAAGAGCATTAGGCATTGAAATTGGAGATGCTGTGAGCTTTGATCCAAGATTTGTACATACAGAATCAGGATTTGTTAAATCTCGTCACCTTGATGATAAAGCAAGTGTTGCGATGATTTTACAATTTTTGAAATACCTTAAAGAAGAAAATGTTGAACTTCCACATACGACACAATTTTATATTTCGAACAATGAGGAAATTGGATATGGTGCAAATTCAAGTATTTCAGATAAAGTTGTAGAATTTATCGCTTTTGATATGGGGGCATTAGGAGATGGACAAGCTTCTGATGAATACACAGTATCTATTTGTGTGAAAGATGCTTCAGGACCTTATCATGTAGGTTTGAGAAATCATTTAGTCAATTTATGTAAAGAAAATGATATTCAATATAAATTAGATATATATCCTTATTATGGTTCTGATGCTTCTGCTGCTCTACATGCTGGTGCTGATATTAGACATGGATTATTCGGTGCAGGTATTGAATCTTCACATGCTTTAGAACGCACACATGAAGATTCTATTCTTGAAAGTGAAAAGTTATTAAGAGCTTATTGTTTATCAGAAATTAAAAACTAATCAGAATTTAAGGGTTGACATTTAAAATTTATTCTCGTATAGTGATATTTAATTAATCCGAAGAAATCATTCGGAATTTGAAAGATGAGTATCTCGTGTTGATAGTAGCAAATAGAAAGCTAATGGTTGATGTAAATTAGCACTACACACAAAGAGAGAATTGGGCTTTCAAATTATCAATTAAATGAAATTTAGAGTGAACATGAAATTCAATGTTAACTAAGGTGGCACCACGGTAACGCGTCCTTACAGATAGCGTATACTGTGGTGTCTTTTTGTATACCTAAATCAGTGGTCATAAGTATAAATTAAATCCTGTAGCAATCAGAAAGTTAGTGGTTGATGTAAACTAACACAGTTTAATTTAGAAATGGGGACCATGTAGAAATAATTAAATATTTAATGAGTGAATAAGTTTTATACTTATTAATGAAGGTGGTACCGCGCATATGCGTCCTGTTTGATTAGGATGTTTATGCGCGGTTTTTTTATTAAGGAGGATTAAGATGATTATTAAATTTAAAAAGTTAAATGCTGATATTACACCAGAGACTTTAGGACAAATAAATCGTAAGAAAATGATTTTAGAAAGTGCCAGTACAGATCAAATGAAAGGTAGATTTTCGATTGTAGCTTTCGATGCAGTTGGAAAAGTGAACTTATATGATGATTATTTACAAATATTCATATATGAAGATGAACAACTTGTACATGAACATCCATATGAATCACTAGAGGATTTCATCAATAATATGAAAGTTGATGAAGTTCCAGAAGCTTTAACACATTTACCATTTATATCTGGCATGATCGGGTACTGTAGTTTCGATTTAATTAGATATCAAAATAAATTACTTAAACAAATTGAATTGCAATCCGATATTCCAGACGCTTCATTTAATCTCGTTGAATCAGTATATGTATTTGATCATTTTAAAGAAGAATTGTTTGTTATCGCATCAAACTTGTTTAGTCAGAATACGGAAACACAAGTTGAGCAAGAACTTAATAATATGATTGAAACATTAAAAGATATTTCACTATTTCAAAATAAAATTGATCACACATTAAGAGGTGAACTTGAAACAAATATAAGTGAAGAAGATTTCATGCAAGAAGTCGAATATTATAAATCACTGATTAGTAAAGGTGATATGTTCCAAGTCGTACCTTCAAGAATTTATAAATATAAACATTACTTTAACGAACAACATAAAGATACATTGAAACTTCAAATTTATAAAAATTTAAAAAGACAAAACCCAAGTCCATATATGTATTACATTGACGATGAAGAAAGAAGCATCATTGGATCTTCACCAGAAAGTTTCATTAAAAAACAAGGTGACATCATTACAACGAACCCAATAGCTGGTACTAACAAAAGAGGTCAAACAGAAGAAGAAGATAAACAAAATGAAATTGAACTCATTACAGATGAAAAAGAATTAGCTGAACATCGTATGCTTGTCGACCTTGGAAGAAATGATTTGAATATGATTGCTCAAACAGGTTCAGTATATATGCCTAAGTTAATGACTGTTGAAAGATTTGAACATGTTATGCATATCGTCTCAATCGTCGAAGGTAAAATTAGACCAGACATTACACCGCTTCAAATGATTACAGCACTATTACCAGCAGGAACAGTATCAGGTGCACCTAAGACGAGAGCAATCACAAGAATTTATGAAAGCAGAAAAAGAAAACGCGGTATATATGCTGGTGGTGTTGGTTATATCAATTGCAACCATGATTTAGATTTTGCATTAACAATTAGAACAATGGTTGTAGATAACGAATATGTAAATGTAGAAGCTGGCTGTGGTGTTGTATATGATTCAAACCCGCAAAAAGAATTAAAAGAAACGATGATCAAAGCAAAAAGTTTATTGGAGGTTACACCATGATATTAGTAATTGATAATTATGATTCATTCACATATAACTTAGTGGATTTAATTAAGCAACATGATGATGTCGTGATCTATCATCCGGATGAGGCTCCATTCAATTTAAATATTGATGGATTGGTTATATCTCCAGGACCTGGTCATCCTGATGATACAGAAGACTTAAAAAATTTAATAGAAGCATATAAAGAAAAACCGATATTAGGGATTTGTCTAGGTGCTCAAGCATTAACGACATATTACGGTGGAGAAGTTGTAGTTGGTAAAGAAGTTAAACATGGTAAAGTCGATCAAATTGATATTATTGAAACTTCTAAATTGTATCAAGAATGTGAGCAGCATTTTAATATTATGAGGTATCACTCATTAATTAGTGATGAAAAAACATTTCCGAACACTTTGAAAATTACAGGTAGAACGAAAGATTCCATACAATCATTTGAACATAAAATAAAACCACATTTCGGGATACAATTTCATCCTGAATCATTTGCTTCAGATCATGGAAATGAAATTATAAAAGCTTTTATCGACATAACAAAGGAAGGTGCAAATTATGAACACATTAAAACAACTCATTCAGTATCATGATTTATCGCAACAAGAAATGAAATCATTTGTAGATTTAATGATGGATGAACAAGCAGATGTATCATTAAAGGTTGCACACTTAGTGGCATTAAGTATGAAAGGTGAAACATCAGATGAATTATCGAACTTAAGTCAAAGTTTAATCGAAACAACCTATAAAGAAAGACCTTATTTAGAAGATAGTATTTGTGTTTGTGGCACAGGTGGTGACCATTCTGGCAGCTTTAATATTTCAACAACCGCTTCATTTGTTGTTGCGGCAGCTGGCTTAAAAGTTTTGAAACATGGTAATAAAAGTATTACATCTAAAACAGGTAGCATTGATATCTTATCTGCTTTAAATATTCAAACAACACCTATTAAAGATGCGACAGAAAAAGTAAACGAAACAAATTTAGCATTTTTAAGTGCAACTGAAACATATCCGATTATGAAAACTGTACAACCTGTTCGTAAATCAATACCAACACCGACAACATTTAATTTACTTGGACCAATGATTCATCCATATCATTTAGATTATCAAGTGATGGGCGTTTATGATGAAACGAAACTTAAAATTATTGCTGAAGCAATTTATAAATTAGGTAGAAAACGTGCCATTATCGTGCACGGTGCAGGTGGCATGGACGAAGCTACTTTATCTGGTGACAACATTATATATGAAGTGTCTCAAGATGAAGGCATTAAACATTATACTGTAAATGCTGAAGACTACGGATTACAATCAGCGCCAAACGAATCATTAAAAGGTGGAACACCTGAAGAAAATAAAGTTATTACTTTAGATATTTTAACAGGACAAGATCATGGTCCTAAAAGAGATGTCGTTGTATTAAATGCTGCTTTAGCGTTATATGCTGGTCAAAAAGTAGACTCTATCAAAGAGGGAATTACGTTAGCAGAGTCTTTAATAGATGAGAAACATGCATTAAATATATTAGAAGCTGTAGGAGGCAAAGTTTATGACAATATTGGATGAAATCGTAGAATATAAAAAAACATTACTAAATAATCAATATTATGAACAAAAATTAAATACATTGGAAAAAGTGGATGTACAACATAAAACTTCTTTCTTAAGTCGTACACAGCAAGATAATAAGTTAAATATTATTGCTGAATTAAAAGCAAAAAGCCCTACAGTATCAGATATTCCGAAACGAGATATGGCTACTCAAATAAAACTATATGAACAATACGGTGCATCTGCTATATCTATATTAACGGATGAAAAATATTTCGACGGTAGTTACGAAAGGTTACAAAGTTTAACGACAAAGACGACATTACCTGTATTATGTAAAGATTTTATTATTGATAAAAGACAAATTGACTTAGCACATCATGTTGGTGCCTCTATCGTATTATTAATCGTGAATATTTTGTCAAAAGAAGAACTCGAAACATTATACGCATATGCGACAGAAAAAGGTTTAGAAGTACTTGTAGAAGTACATGATAAAGAAGAACTCGATATTGCACATGAAATTGGTGCACAATTAATTGGCGTTAATAATCGTGATTTAAAAAGATTTGTCACAGACGTTAAACATACGAATGAGATTTTAACACAAATTAAACCAGGTGTGACATACATTTCTGAAAGTGGTATTCGTACTTTAGATGATGTGAAAAGTATTATCGGTAGTGGTATAGATGGCGCATTAATTGGGGAGTCGCTAATGAAACATCCACACTTAGATGAATTTCTACCAAGTTTACGACTAGAAAAACAAGGTGAGCAACATGTTTATTAAATGTTGTGGCTTTCAAGATAAAGAGGCTATCGAAACAGCTGTCTTAAATCATGTCGATGCAATTGGATTTATCACGTATCCCAAAAGTAAACGATATGTATCTGTTGAAGAAATAAAGTCATTAAGTAAAGAAATTCCCCAAACGATTGATATCGTAGCTGTTGTTGTGAATTTAACAATGGTAGAAATTGATCAACTTATTCAAGAAACTTCTATTAATACACTTCAATTTCATGGTGATGAATCTGTATCATTTATACAAGAGGTTAAAGAAAAATATCCGCATATTAAGATTTATAAAGCTTTACCCGCTAATGATCAATTACTTGCTAATATAGAAACTTTTAAAAATGATGTAGATTTATTTTTAATTGATACGCCTTCAAAAGATTATGGTGGTACAGGGGTATCTTATGACTGGTCCATATTAAATGAATTATCCAATATTCCGTATTTAATTGCCGGTGGTATTAATATAGATAAAATTAAACAAATCGAATCATTAAACTTTAATCATAATGGTTATGACATATCAAGTGGAATTGAAACGAACGGTCAAAAAGATAAAGAGAAAATTAAAGCATTACTAACATATGTAAAGGAATGATTGAATTGAATAAAAATATACAATTAGAAGCAGATGAATTAGGATTTTTCGGTGAATTTGGTGGCCAATATGTACCAGAAACATTAATGCCAGCTATACAAGAATTAAACGATACGTATCAACAATTAAAAAATGATCCGGAATTTCATAAAACATTAAATGCTTATTTAAAAGATTATGTAGGTAGAGAGACACCTTTAACATATGCTGAGCGTTATACAGAAGCACTTGGCGGCGCAAAAATATACTTAAAAAGAGAAGATTTAAATCATACTGGTGCTCATAAAATTAATAACGCATTAGGACAAGCACTTATTGCAAAGAAAATGGGTAAAAGAAAGCTCGTTGCTGAAACTGGTGCTGGTCAACACGGTGTGGCAAGTGCAACAATTGCAGCGCTGTTTGATATGGAACTTATTGTTTTTATGGGTGAAGAAGATATTGAAAGACAAGCATTAAATGTGTTCAGAATGGAATTGTTAGGTGCTAAAGTTGTACCAGTTACAGACGGACAAGGTACATTATCAGATGCCGTAAATAAAGCATTACAATATTGGGTTTCACATGTTGAAGATACACATTATTTACTTGGATCAGCGCTAGGTCCTCATCCATTCCCAACTATCGTAAGAGATTTACAAAGTGTGATTGGTAAAGAAATTAAGAAACAAATATTAGAAAAAGAATCCCGATTACCAGATGCAGTTGTTGCATGTATAGGTGGCGGTTCAAACGCAATTGGTACATTCTATCCGTTTGTAAATGATGAATCTGTTAAATTATACGGCGTTGAAGCTGCAGGTGAAGGTGTAGATACTACTAAACATGCTTTAGCTATAGAAAAAGGAAAACCTGGCGTGTTGCATGGTTCTAGAATGTATTTAATTCAAGATGAAAATGGACAAGTCGAACTTGCGCACTCAATTTCAGCAGGATTAGATTATCCAGGTGTAGGTCCGGAACATAGTTATTATAACAATATAGGTCGTGTTCAATATCCGAATGCAAGTGATACTGAAGCGATGGATGCGCTTATTAAATTTACACAATTAGAAGGTATTATTCCAGCTATAGAAAGCGCGCATGCATTGAGTTACGTCGAGAAACTAGCGCCAACAATGGATAAAGACGAAATTATTGTTGTGACGGTTTCTGGTAGAGGAGATAAAGATATGGAAACAATTAGAAAGTATATGCAAGAGAAGGGGGATCATCATGCGTAAATTATTTATACCATATGTCATGGGAAACAAAGATTTTATAGATTCAGTCAAACTTATGGACGAAAATGGTGCAGATTATATTGAAATTGGCTTACCTTTCTCAGATCCTGTAGCTGATGGTCCAACGATTATGGCAGCCGGTCAAGAAGCGATTAAGCAAGGTATGTCTGTTAATAAAATCATTGATCAACTAATCGAACATAAAGATGAAATCAATACACCTTACTTATTTATGACTTATTATAATTTAATTGATGCATACGGTGTCGACGCTTTTATAGAACGAATTGCTGAAGCGAATGTTTATGGGTTAATCATTCCAGATTTACCATTTGAACTTGGACAAAGATTTAAAAAACATTTACAGCCTAAAAACATTAAATTAATTTCTTTAATTGCGATGACTTCTAGTGATGAACGAATTAAGCAAATAGCTGAGCACGCGGAAGGATTCATTTACACAGTGACAATGAATGCGACGACTGGTGATGGCAGAGGTTTCCATGAATCTTTAAAAGATAAAATTAAATTTATACAACAACACGCTAATGTACCTGTTGTTTGTGGATTTGGTATTAGAACTGAAGAACATGCTAAAGAAATAAAGTCATTTAGTGACGGCATTGTGATTGGTAGTGAAATTGTTAAAAGATTAAAAAATGATTCAATAGAACAAACTCAAGCATATTTGCAAAGTATTAGAAAAGCTTTAGATGAAGATTAAAAAAGCATAACCCTTAATAGAAGAAAAAGAAACACACTTCATGTATAATCGACATTAACAAATGAAAAGGAGTGTTTCTAATGAGCAAAAAAGTTCTCATAGTTGTTACAAATGCATCTCAATTTAAAGATGGAAAACCAACTGGGTTATGGCTAGAAGAAGCAGCAATTCCTTATAAAGTATTTATTAAAAATGGATTAGAAGTGGATATTGCATCTGTAAAAGGTGGTAGTGTTCCGATAGATCCAAATTCAACTCAAAATGACGAAGCTAAAGAATATCATGACGTATTAGAAAAGTTACAACAAACATATAGTATTAGAGACATCGTGTTTGAGAGTTATGATGGCATATTCTTACCTGGTGGTCACGGAACAGTATTCGACTTCCCAAATAATGAAGACTTGGAAGATATGCTAGCATATTATAGAAATAACGATAAGGTGATTGGTGCAGTTTGCCACGGTCCAAGTGCATTTGTTGGCGCTAAGCTTCCAAATGGGAACTATTTAGTGGATGGTGTTAAATTAACTGCTTTTACTGATAGTGAAGAAAAAGCAATGAATTTAGAGAATGATGTACCATTCTTGCTACAAACACAACTTGAAAAGCAAGGTGCTCGATTCGTTAAAGGTGCTGACTTTGAATCGCATACAGTTGCAGACGGTAAATTTGTCACAGGACAAAATCCAAATTCTAGTGAAGAGGTTGCCGAAAAATTTGTAAATGTATTAAAATAGTTTAGCAATATAAATAAAAACCTGCCATTTGGTAGGTTTTTATTTATGAAATAATGGTATAGTAATGAGTATTATTTTAGAATAAAGACAAAATATTGTATAATTGTAACAAATACATAAAAATGAGATTGGGAGTATTGTATAAATGAAATTTACAAATTTAACAACTGGTGAATTTGAAGCTTTTACAAATAAAATGCCGTACGCGCATTTTACACAAGCAGTAGGTAATTATGAATTAAAAACTTCTGAAGGCACTTCAACACATTTAGTAGGGGTCAAAGATAATCAAGGTGAAGTATTAGCTGCATGCTTGTTAACAAGTGTACCAGTTATGAAGAAGTTTAATTACTTTTACTCAAATAGAGGACCAGTAATGGATTATGACAACAAAGAACTTGTTGACTTTTTCTTTAAAGAAATCGTGAGCTATTTAAAAAGTTATAAAGGATTATTCTTTAGAATCGATCCTTACTTGCCATATCAACTAAGAGATCATGATGGCAATATTAAAAAATCATTCAACCGTGATGGTTTAATTAAACAATTTGAATCATTAGGCTATGAACACCAAGGCTTCACAACTGGTTTCCACCCAATACATCAAATTAGATGGCACTCTGTACTTGATTTAGAAGGTATGGACGAAAAGACACTCATCAAGAACATGGATAGTTTGAGAAAAAGAAATACTAAAAAAGTTCAAAAAAATGGTGTTAAAGTACGTTACTTATCTAAAGATGAAATGCCGATATTCCGTCAATTTATGGAAGATACAACAGAGAAGAAAGATTTCAACGATCGCGGCGATGACTTCTATTACAACAGATTAAAATACTTTGAAAATGTAAAGATTCCTTTAGCTTATATAGACTTTGAAACTTACATTCCACAATTAGAAAAAGACCATGAACAATACAACAAAGATATTTCGAAAGCTGAAAAAGATTTAGAAAAGAAACCAGATAATCAAAAAACGATTAATAAAATAGACAACTTAAAACAACAAAGAGAAGCAAATGAAGCTAAATTAGAAGAAGCACGTCAATTACAACAAGAACATGGTGATACATTACCAATAGCAGCAGGTTTCTTCATTATCAATCCATTTGAAGTTGTATATTATGCAGGTGGTTCATCTAATGAATATCGTCACTTTGCAGGTAGTTATGCAATTCAGTGGGAAATGATTAAATACGCGTTAGATCACAATATTGACCGTTATAACTTCTATGGAATCAGCGGAGACTTCTCAGAAGATGCACCTGATGTTGGCGTTATTAAATTTAAAAAAGGTTACAATGCAGATGTTTATGAATATATTGGTGATTTCGTTAAACCAATTAATAAACCAGCGTACAAAGCATATACAACACTAAAAAAAGTATTAAAAAAATAAATGATTTTCAGTAAGAGAGGAATTTAGATAATATGAAATTTACAGAATTAACGGTTACTGAATATGATGAGTTCGTATCTGATAGTCGATACGAAAGTCACTACTTTCAAGTAAAAGAAAACATCAAGACGAGGGAAAATGATGGTTTTCAAGTTGTATTATTAGGTGTTAAAGATGAGAATAATCAAGTCGTTGCAGCAAGTCTATTCTCTAAAATACCAACATTAGGTAGTTATGTGTATTATTCAAATCGTGGTCCGGTAATGGATTATAGCAATCTAGATTTAGTGACATATTACTTCAAAGCACTTGAAAAGTACTTAAAACAGCATCAATGTCTATATGTTAAAGTCGATCCATACTGGATTTACAATATATACGATAAAGATATTAAACAAATTAAAGAAGATGGCGCTAATGACCAAATCGTTGATCTCATTAAATCACTAGGCTATGACCATCACGGCTTTACGACTAAATATGATCCATCAAGCCAAGTAAGATGGATGGGTGTCTTGAACTTAAAAGATAAAACATTAGCAGAAGTTAAAAAAGGATTCGACAGCCAAAGAAAACGTAACGTCAATAAAGCGCATAATTATGGTGTTAAAGTACGTTTCTTAGAACGCGATGAATTAGATATATTCTTTAAACTATATAGAGAAACAGAAGAAAGAGCTGGCTTTATTTCTAAGACAGATGAATATTTCTTAAACTTTATCGATACATATGGTTCTAAAGCATTAGTACCATTAGCATATATCGATTTAAACGAATATATTCAATCAACTCAAGAGAATTTAAACGAATTAGAAACAAAACGCGATCAAATGATGGCTAAAGAAAACAAATCTGAAAAACAATTAAAGAAAATTGCTGAAACAGATCGTTTAATCGACCATGCACAGAAAGAATTATTAGAAACTAGCGAACTTATTAAAACAGATGGCGAAATCTTAAACTTAGCATCTGGGGTATTTTTCGAAAATGCATATGAAATCAATTATTTCTCAGGTGGCTCAAGTGAAAAATACAATCACTTTATGGGACCATATATGATGCACTGGCATATGATTAATTATTGTTTCGAAAATGGATTCGATAGATACAATTTCTATGGATTATCAGGAGATTTCACTGAAGATAGCGAAGATTACGGTGTATATCGATTTAAACGAGGATTTAACGTTCAAATCGAAGAATTAATCGGAGATTTCTATAAACCAATCAATAAGAAAAAATATTTCTTACACAATGTAATCCAAAAAGTACGATCTAAAATTAAAAAGTAATCAAAAAAAGCTGAAATTCATTTTTCAGCTTTTTTGTGTTAAATATGGGGTTAATAGCATATATCATATTTATTTTATTAATTAGTTTACATAATATATATTATAGGAAGTTAAGTATATTGACTTAGGGGACGCCTATTTTACATATATCTAACTATTTTATATTGTTACATGTTTAACTTGTAACGCATCATCAATTACATATAGATCTGGATTATTTAAAGCTTTCCATTCATCAAAGCCAAATTGTTTGTCGAAATGATTTAGTAATAATGACATGATGTTACCATGTGTAACAATTAATGCATGTTCATTTACTGGTATTGACTTAAATACTTCTAATATTCGTTGTTGAGCTTCTAAACTTGTTTCGCCATTATGTATACGATAATTAAAGTCACTGAAAGTCATTTTAAGCTCAGTTAGCCAATTATCTATTGGTAAGTCACTTAAAATGCGCTCATTTAAACGGCTATCATAAGTTAACGGTGTTTGGTATTTTGTTAAATATGGTTTGATTGATTCGTAAGTACGATTCATTTCACTAACATATATATGGTCAATATTGAGTTTAGCTAATACAGGTACTAATTGTTGAGCTGACATAATGCCATCTGCCGTTAAAGCTGCATCAACGTCTTGTCCATTAGCTTTGCAATGTCTTAATACATAAATCATACAATCACTCCAAATAGATTTTAGGAAAGCATATCATACATCATGATAAATAAAAACCACTATAAATCGAAATAAATACGATTTATAGTGGTTTATGCTATTGATTCATTTTGACATAACTTGCAATTGCTTTACTAGCAAATTGTGCGGTACCGTCACCAAATTTATTAATATTTTTAGTAAATCTTTCATCACTTACATACATATCACCAATACTACCAAAAACTTCTAAACTATACTCGCAATCAATATTAGAATTTAAATATGTGTACCATCTTTGTACAATTGATTGAGCAATTTCTGAATCTGGAGATTCATTTCTGTTTGCTGCAAATGCTCTAAAGATATCATTCATTTCTTCTTCTTTAGAAGCTTTTTCTTCTTTAGACCAACTATTAATACGATTGTTCGCTTTATCTACAGTTTTATTCCCCCACTTTTCACGAGCTTCAGCTTCATATTCATTCTGATTAAACTCAAAACCTATAAATTTATCTTCATTCGTCATGTTAATTTCTCCTTTCATATGTTTCGTCGTTTGATCTATCGTTTGAATCATTTGATCAATTCTTGTTCTTTTATTGATGAGCATCTTTCTATGCATATTTAATGCTTCTTTTTTATCAAACGAAGGATCATCAAGAATTTCTTTTATCTTTTTTAGAGGAAAATCAAGTTCTTTAAAAAATAAAATTTGCTGTAATCTGTCTACATTCTCGTCTGAATACAATCGATAACCAGAAGATGAAACATTAGACGGATTCAGTAAATTAATTTCATCATAATGGTGAAGCGTGCGCACACTTATACCGACTAATTGAGCAATTTCTTTAACAGTCATTTCCATTTACTTAACCTCCTCATAACCCTACTATAAAGTCTTACGTTACGTTAGAGTCAACAATATAATCAAAAAAATAAATAAAGTCAATTTCGTACATGTTATAATACATTTAGAATATCACGTAAGTCAGGAGTTTTATAATGAATAAAGAGATACAACTTGAATTAAAATTAGAAACATCTCGTTTAATACTACTAGCTGGAGAACAAGTTTTTTCATACAAAGAAACAATAAAGGACGAAATGCTGAACTCAGTAGATACGTTAAAAGATTGGGTAGCATTCTTCAACTATCAATTTGACGAATATAAAGTGACTGATTTTCTTAATAAATCAACTGACACACAGTATAACAAAGAATATTTTAGATACTTTATCTTTGAAAAAGATACGATGCAATTTGTAGGATCAGTTGTTCTTCAAGATATCGATTTAAGATTACCATCATGTGAAATTGGTTATTGGGCAGTCAATTCAGGATTAGGCAAAGGTTATATAACAGAAGCTATTCAATATATTACACAACATGTTATAGAAAACCACGGCTTTGTAAGAGTAGAAGCATACATAGATGTTAAAAATACAAGAAGTATTAACACCATTGAAAGATGTGGGTATGAACGAGAAGGAACATTAAAGAACTCAGATCTAAGCGCAGACCAACAAAGTATTATTAACGAAGCACTCTATGCAATCACGACACCTGTTTATTTTAAATAGAGAAAGAAAAAGCGACTGGGATATATAGAAATATCTCAGTCGTTATTTGCAAGTTTGGTGAGAAGTGCAAATACTTGTGCCGTTATTAGCAAGTTTGATGAGAAGTGCAAATACTAGTGTCGTTATTTGCAGTTTTGGGTGAAGGTGCAAATACTGGTGTTGTTATTAGTAAGTTTGGTGAGAAGTGCAAATACTGAGGTTGTTATAAACAAGTTTGGCGAGAAGTGTTCATAAGACCCTCGTTACGAACAAGTTTGTCGAGAAGTGTTCACAAGACCGTCGTTACGAACAAGTTTGGTCAGAAGTGTTCCTAACGCCCGACTAAGCAATCAAAAAACGACTAAGATATAGAACTATCTTAGTCGTTTCACTATTTATTACGTCTTTTTAATTCATTAAATTGACGTTCATCTTCTATTGTTTCATCTTGACTATGTTTTTCGGCTAATCTTTTTTGATTCTTTCTCATTAAGTACCATGTTAATAAGCATACAAATAAACTTACGATTGCCATAAATGCGGCATAGCCTAATAATGGTTCGTATGTAATATCATAAAAATTAGGTAATATAAATGCAATCATACCTAATACGACAAATGTCAAAATTGCACTGATGACGTGTTTTTTAAGTATTAATGATGATAATACAGAAAAAACAATAACGACGACAAATGAAATCCATAAGTAGTTTGGGAAATCAAAAATATTCAAGATGCACGCCTCCTTTATCTAGTTGTACTGGTCTATACCCCTTTTATTTATGTTTAATTACGATATAGATAGAAATTTGATTTATTTATATAAATTTAATTGTACATTTGCAATTTTGTTTAAATTCTACGGACATAAGCGCACAAATGTGACCATGATGCGCCAGATAAATTGTTTGTATAGTGCGTTGTATCATATGACGTAGAAGATGTTTATATGTATAATATGTACATAAGTACATAAATAAGTAAATTTTAAAAAAGGGTGATTTGATGGGACAATTATTAAGAAGTGAAGTTCCTGTTCAAGAAACATGGGATCTTTCAAGTTTGTATCAAGACAATGATGCATTTTATAGAGCATTAAAAGAATTAGTTGAGAACGTTACAGCATTTAATGAAAAATATGTGAATCAGTTAAATGAAATATCAACAATTGAATCTGCTTTACGTGAACAAGCTGACCTAATTGTAAGTATTATTCACTTAAGTACATATGCAGAATTACTTTATTCGACTGATACGACAGATGAACAAAGTCAAAAAGTAGCTGCACAATTTTCTACTACATATGGAAAAGTAGCTGGTTTATTGTCATTTGTAGAGTCAGAAATTTTGCAATTAGATGATGAAGCATTCAATGCTTTAATTAAACAATCTGAGTATCCTAAATATTTAACGTTGTTAAAACGTCAAAAAGAACATACATTACATCCTGAAGTAGAAAAAGCGTTAGCAACCTTCTCACCTACTTTTGGTGCGCCATATGAATTATATGGTATTACGAAAATGTTAGATATTGAGTTTGGTACTTTTGAAGCGAACGGAGAAGAAATACCTTTAGATTATGTTTCATTTGAAGGTGACTATGAAGTAGACTCTAATACAGAAGTTAGACGCAATGCATTTAAGAAATTTAGCGATGCGTTACGACGTTATGAGAATACAACTGCAGCAACATATAACGCTCACGTTCAAAAAGAAAAAATTGAATCTGAATTACGTGGTTATGATTCTGTTATTGATTTCTTATTAGAATCACAAGATGTAACAAGAGAAATGTATGATCGTCAAATAGATGTTATTTCAGAAGAATTAGCACCACATATGAGAAGATATGCGCAATTACTTAAACGTACAAATAATCTAGATAAATTAAAATTTGAAGATTTACGTATATCATTAGACCCTACTTATGAACCAGATGTATCAATTGAAGGTTCTAAAGAATATATTAAAGAAGCATTAAGTGTGCTTGGTGAAGATTATATGCAAATGGTCAATGATAGTTATGATAAACGCTGGATTGACTTCCCTCAAAATAAAGGGAAACAAACAGGTGCTTATTGTGCAAGTCCATACGGTGTTAACCCATTCATATTTATTTCATGGACAAGTAAGATGACTGAAGTATTTGTATTAGCACATGAACTTGGTCATGCAGGACACTTTAATTTAGCAAATGCACATCAAAATGTATATCAAGCTGATTGTTCAATGTACTTTGTCGAAGCACCATCAACAATGAATGAAATGTTAATGGCTAATAGTTTATTGAAGAAATCAGATGATCCGAAATTTAAACGTTGGGTTATTAGCTCAATTATTTCAAGAACGTACTATCATAATATGGTTACACATTTATTAGAAGCTAAATATCAAAGAGAAGTTTATAGACACGTTGATAAAGGTGAAGCACTCACTGCCCCACTTTTAAATAGTATTAAGAAACAAGTTATTTCAGATTTCTGGGGAGACGAAGTTGAAATAACTGAAGGTGCAGAATTAACATGGATGCGCCAACCGCATTATTATATGGGCTTATATCCTTATACGTATTCAGCAGGTTTAACGATCGGAACTGCTATGAGTCAAAGAATTGAAAAAGAAGGACAACCTGCTGTTGAAGATTGGTTAAATGTCTTAAAAGCTGGTGGTTCTAAATCTCCTGTTGAACTTGCTCAAATGGCAGGAATTGATATTACGACAGATAAACCACTTAAAGAAACAATCGCGTATATCGGTCACTTAATTAACGAGCTTGAATCACTAACAAACGAAATTGAATAATATTTTTTCTAATATTAATGTAGAGACTGATACATCTTATGGTGTGTGAGTCTCTATATTTTTATATAAACATATCTTATTAAATAACCGCATTATATATTATTCTAATTTTAATATTATTTGTGTTACAATATAATCAAACAAATTCGAACTTATTAAAAAGTTAATATATAGGAGGATCACAAGTGAAATTAAAAGTTGATAGGCACCGTTTTATAATGGATGAACTTAAAAATAATATGTCTGTGAAAGTATCTTCCCTTTCAGAGAAGATGAACGTTGCTGAAATGACAATTAGAAGAGATTTACAAGAACTAGAAAACAATGGTTTGTTAAATAGAATTCATGGTGGCGCTAAATTAATTGAAGATAATTTATATAATGAAAAGTCACATAAAGAAAAGCAAACTATTAATGTATCTAATAAAATGAAAATTGCTCAAAAGTGTGGAGAACTCATTCATAATGAAGATATTATATTTATCGGTTCAGGTTCTACAAATGAACTTATATTTGATTTTATAAAAGACAAGAACTTAAGCATATTTACGAATTCGCTTGATATATTCTTACAATATAAAGATTTATCAAACATTGATGTATTACTCGTAGGTGGTCGATTCAGATCTAAAACGGGTACATTTATCGGACACTTTGCGAATAAAATGATGGAAGACTTTCATGTAGCAAAAGCATTTGTCGGAGTTAACGGTATATATGGTCAAAAATTAACAACTGCTAATGAAGAAGAAGGTAAAGGTATTCATATCATTTTAGAAAATGCAAAGCTTAAATACATCACAGCAGACAGTACAAAATTCGGTGTTCAAGCATTATATAACTTCTATAATATTAACGATGTCGATGCTGTTATATCAGATGATGATGTAAGTGAAGAAATATTAAACACATATCCAAACAAGATTAAATAGTTATCAAAATGAATATTAAAAGAAACGCAATATAGAATAGCATATCGCTATTTTATATTGCTTTTTTTATTGACAGAAAACATGTTTGATTTTATATTATAATTAACAAAAACGAACAATTGCAAACATAGGAGGATGTATATGAAAGTTTTTATTAATTGTATTCGTAAATCCAGCCCTTTAAAAGACAAGATTATTCAGGAACTATCTCATTCTAACATTGAATGGATCGATTTGTATGATGAAACACTTGAAGATGATGTGTTTGCTGTAACTGTAAATACAATAGAAGCAGTTAAAAATAATGAAGATGCTAAGGCATTAATCATTGATGATTATGGTATTGCACCATTCATTATCGCGAACAAACATAAAAATATAATTGCTGCTTCAGTTTCAGATGACCGTTCTGCTTATATGACAGCACGTCACAACAATACAAAAATTATGATTCTTGCTTCTGAAATTGTTGGCTCTACACTAGCGGTTAACTGTGCTAAAGCATTTGGAGAATCATCTTATGATGCTGGCCGCCATCAAATCAGAATAGATATGTTAAATAGTTTGTGTTAAGGAGGAAGTTAAATGAAGATAGCTATTGGATGCGATCATATCGTTACGGATGAAAAAATCAAAGTATCAGATTTTATTAAAAGTATTGGTCATGAAGTGATAGATGTTGGAACTTATGACCATCAAAGAACACACTACCCTATTTATGGTGTAAATGTCGCAAAAGCTGTTACAGAAGGAAAAGCTGACTTAGGTGTTGTACTTTGTGGTACAGGTGTAGGTATTAGTGTTTCAGCAAATAAAGTACCTAATGCGAGAGTTGCGCTTGTTCGAGACATTACAAGCGCTCGTTTAGCGAAAGAAAAATATAACTGCAATATTATCGGTGTTGGTGGGACGATTTCAGGCATTGATTTAATAACTGATATCGTCGAGACCTTTATAAATGCAGAGTATATCCAAACAACGGAATCAGATCACTTAATAGAACGCATGAATCAATTGTTAACAGACGACCAAGTTCAATATGATTCCAATCAGTTTAACAAATATATTGATAAATGGAATAAAGGAGAATATGTGGATGAGGTGAAACATTGAAATTATTAACAATTACATTAAATACTTCAGTGGATATCGCCTATCAACTAGATCATTTTGAATTGAACCAAACGAACCGCGTTAAAAATGTTATTAAAACAGCTGGTGGCAAAGGATTGAATGTTACGAGAGTAGCAAACATTTTAGGTATTGATCATTTAGCTACTGGCATTATCGGCGGAACTACGGGCACTTTTATTAAGCGTGATTTAAATCAAGATCATATTAAACATGATTTTTATGAAACAAATATTGAATCGAGACAATGTATTGCGATTTTAAATGGAGCGCTTCAAACAGAATTACTTGAACCTGGAGATTCAATTACGCAAGAAGATATTCAGTCTTTTATGAAACATGTGACTGAACTCATACAAACGCATGACATTATTGCGATATCAGGTAGTGCTTTACCAGGCATGAATGTTGAAACTTATCAAATGCTTATTGATATTGCTGCTAGTTACGGTAAGAAAGTATTGTTGGATGTTAATGGTCATACTTTAAAAGATTTACTAAATCATGAAGGTCAAAGCTTACCTTATTTAATAAAACCTAATATCGAGGAACTAAATCAGCTATTTAATGTGAAAGATCATGATAATCATCAAGAGATTATCGAAGCATTGAAATCCCCTCTTTTAAGCCAAATTCCATGTGTGATGATTTCACTTGGTTCTAATGGTGCACTTTATAAATATCAGCATCAAATTTATAAAGTAAATATTCCTAAAATTAAAGCTGTTAACGCAGTTGGTTCTGGTGATAGTTCTATAGCAGGCTTTAGTTATGGACTTATACAGAAACAAGATGTTCACTATGCTGTTAAATCAGCCATGGCTGCTGGAATTGCGAATGCTTTAGAACAGAAAACTGGATTCTTAACGAAAGAGAATTTTGAGTATTATTTAGCAATAATAAAAATTGAACAATTGGAGTGTTTTTAAATGGTTAAAAATTTATCAAAACTCACAAACGATTTAGGGCAAATTGCTGCACTTGCCATTGATCAACGCGGTGCATTAAAGAAAATGCTTGGTGAAAATATAGAAGCAGAAACGATAGAAGATTTTAAAGTACAAATATCTAAGACATTAACAGAATTTTCTTCAAGTATATTATTAGATCCTGAGTATGGTTTACCCGCTTCAAAAGAAAGACATCCTAACTGCGGTTTAATCTTAGCTTACGAAAAGACAGGCTATGATAAAGCAACACCAGGTCGATTACCCGATTTATTAAATACATGGTCTGTACACGCACTTAAACAACAAGGTGCAGATGCCATTAAATTACTTGTATATTTTGATATTGATGAATCACAAGAAATCAACGCACAAAAAGAAGCCTTTGTAGAAAGAGTTGGTGCTGAGTGTGTCGCATTGGATATTCCATTTTTCTTAGAAATCGTGTCATATGACGCAACAAATGATGATAACTTAAGCGAAGCATACGCAAAAGTTAAACCTCATAAAGTTATTGAAGCAATGAAATTATTCTCAGAAGACCGATTTAAAGTAGATGTATTAAAAGTGGAAGTGCCAGTTAATATGAATTTTGTAGAAGGATTTGGCGATCATCCAGTATATACGAAATCACAAGCTAGGCAGTTTTTCTTAGAACAATCAGATGCAACACATTTACCATTTATCTTTTTAAGTGCAGGCGTATCACCTACTTTATTCCAAGAGACGTTGAAATTTGCTTATGAATCAGAATCTAAATTTAACGGTGTATTATGTGGAAGAGCAACATGGGCAGGTGCTACTCAAGCATATGTTAAAGATGGCGAACAAGGATGCAAAGCTTGGTTAAATGATGAAGGTATTAGTAATATACAAAATTTAAATAAAGTGATTGAACAATATGCAACAGCTATAAGTTAATTATAAATACCCCGCTTCTATTTAATCTAGAAGCGGGGTTTAGTTTGCTTTTTATTCTGCTTTATTCTCTAATGACTCAGATAGTGCTCTATACCATAGTGCACTTTTCTTGATATATCTTTTTTGTGTTTCAAAGTCTATATAGAATAATCCGTATCGCTTATTATAACCATTAGACCAACTAAACATATCTTGCAATGACCAAACAAAATAACCTGTTACATTAGCACCATCTTTAATCGCATCACTAATGCTTTCTAAATGTGTAGCTATATAGTCTATACGTGGTTGATCATCGATGATTGTTTGTTCATCTATAAATTGATCTTTATACCCTAGTCCATTCTCAGTGATTAGCAGCTTTTTATAATTTGGATAGTCTGCTTTAATACGCATAATCATATCATATAAACCTTTAGGATAAATATACCAATCCCAGTCAGTCGTTGGAACGTCATAGTTTTTAACAATTTCAGCTATTTGTTTAAGTCTAAAAATCGAACTACCTTTGTCCCCTGTACCATTATGATGTATTAAGCTATCCGCTTCATTTGCTTTCACCCAATTACTTTGATAATAATTGATGCCTAAGAAATCTTGTAACTGACTAGCTTCTTTAATGATTGCCATTTCCGATTCTGTTATATCTAATGAACCATCATATATATTAAGTAAATGATTAATTACATCCATTTTCTCACTAGAATATGCGCCTAAAAATGTACCATCTAATAAAAATCCATTGATAAATGTATCTTGTACTTTAGCAGCGTTCACATTTTCTGGTTGTTCATCAATTGGATAAATTTGAGTTAAAGCATGTATAATACCGATTTCTCCGTCATAACCTTTCTCTTTATAGAGTTTAACTACTTTACTATGCGCAACAATAAGATTATGTTGAGCTTGGAGACACTTGACGACTTGATATTGTTCACCAGGTGGAAACGCGCCTGTTACATATTGACCTAAAGTATATGCGATAGGTTCATTAATCGTCATCCAATATTGAACATCATCTTTAAATGTCTCAAAGCAATATGCTGCATAGTTCACAAAATGCGTGATGTTCTTCTTACATAACCAATCCCCTTGTTTGAATAGTTCTTCAGGCGTATCAAAATGATGTAATGTCACATATGGTTCAATATTATATTTTCGACACGTCGCAAATACATTTTTATAATATGTTACCCCTTTTTGATTAACATCCCCATATCCTTTTGGAAATATGCGAGACCAAGCAATAGAAATTCTTAACGCTTTAATACCATGTTCTGAAGCTAATTTAATATCTTCTTCATATCTATTGTAAAAATCGCTTGCTGGATCTGGGCTAAATCGTCCTTGTCTTTCTAAAAATTCATCCCAAAGCACACGTCCCTTTCCATCTACTTTGCTTGACCCTTCTACTTGATATGCTGCAGTTGCAGCGCCTAGTACAAAAGTTTTTGGTAATTCTAACATGCTTATACTCCTTTAGTTTATTTTTCTTCTGATAGTAGTTTGTATATCTTCTCTATTGCCGCTTCTCCATCTCTTGTAAGTGCAATATATTCTTTACCTGTTGTTGTCATAAGAAGAGCATTATGTTGGTCAGTATATTTCTTCATTTCGTTTTTCATTGAATCCATTTGAGGGGCTAATATAACAATGTTCATATCTTTAATTAAATCCATATCTTGACCATATGCTCTCGCAGTAGCATTTAAATGAATGTTTTGTTCTTTAGCAGCTTTGTTTAACGAATTAGCGAGTATACCACTTGTACCACCACCAGCACATACGACTAATACATTGACGTGATCCTTAATGTCATATTGAACTTTAGTATCAGTAGTTTCTACCTGACTATTTTCGTTTGACTCTACGTTTGATTGAGGCTGTACAATATTTTGACTTTCAATCGTACCGCGTTCTTCACTCACTTTAATGCGATCATATGCTTTAATAAATGGCATCCAAATCACAAAGTCGAGTATCATGATAACGGCAATTAATAATAATGATAATGGCGCGAAGTTAGATGCCATATAAATACCTATAGGTCCTGGTGTCGGCCACGGTAAGAAGTGCATGAAACCATTCATGCCTAAATTCTCTACGAAGAATTTCAATACCCATGAATTAAGAATTAGTGTAACAATAAACGGTATCATGAATACTGGATTTAAAATAATTGGTGCACCAAATAGTAAAGGTTCATTTACAGCAAACGTTGTAGGAATAAATGATGCTTTACCAACAGCTTTTAGTTCTTTAGACTTACACAAGAATATAAATATATATGGAACTAAGAATGTGGCACCAGTACCTCCAATCAGTGCTACAAAGTCTTGCGTACTTTGTGTTAATGCAATATGTGCATGTTGACCTTCTCTAAATAATCTTAAGTTTTCAACTTGGTTGTTATACATAATCGCAATAACAGCAGGACCTACTACAGATGGTCCATGTACACCTATAAACCAGAAGAATGCAATAAATCCGAATATAATCGCAAACCCTAAGTAACCATTTGCAGCAGTAAATAGTGGTGACAGTAGAATTGTTGCCAATTCTGCTAAGTTACCATTAGCAATATGACGAATCACGATATCGATAATCCAGAATAAACCGACAGAAGCGGCAAACGGGATCATATCTTTAAACGCTTGTGCGATATTACCTGGTACTTGAGGTGGCATTTTGATTGTGATATTTCGACCTATAAAGAATTTATAAATATTTGGTATTACAAATGCCACGATAAATGATGCGATAAGTCCTTTAGTACCAAGCATATCAATGTTTATCCCGTCTTTAACGGGGTTCATCGCTACAATTAGTAATGAAGATTCAGCAGCTACGAATGTTGAAATGACATTGATTTGGTTCGTTTTAGGTAATTTTAAGTTTTTATTGTCAGTTAATGATTTCGTAACGGTTCCTGCCATATAAAGTGCTAACATACCCATCGTGAATTGATAAACTTTCATAATGGTTGTTTCGATATTTTTAGGCCAATGGAATCCCCACACGTTCGGTACGTAAGCAACTAAAATAAATAATGATGAAAATAAAATAACTGGCATTAATGCAACGAAGCCATCTCTAATTGCTGTTAAGTATGGATTAGAAGCCACTTTTTCAAAAAATGGTTTCATCTTTTCAATAAATTTAATTATCTTATTCACATGTATCACCCATTTTGTTTTAAAGTTTGAAGTTGTTCATAAATATCAATGATGTAATTTACAGAATCACGTAGTGCCATCGTTGTCATTAAGTGATCTTGACCGTGTACCATAATAAAACTTAATTCAGATGATTCACCACTTGCTTCTTGAGCTAAACATTGGGTTTGTTCTTTATGTGCTTCCGTTATATATGTATTTGCACTTTCAATATGACTACGCGCTTCTTCGAATAGTCCATTTTTAGCTTTTTCCATAGCCGCCATAACTTCTCTTCTTGCATCCCCAGCTATCGCAACAATAGTGAAACCTACCATCATATTTTCTTCTCTACTCATCTCTTGTTGTGCCTCCTTTTTGTGATGATAATATGCGTTCTATATGCAATTGAAAATAGAACAAGTGATGTTGATTAATAACAATATTGAACTTTCTTGATATGGCATGATATAAGTCTTTTGCGTACAAATAAGAATTTGGATAGTGTGTTTTTAAATGCTGTTGGAATGATATATCAACTTGTTGAGATAAGTCTTCAGAATAATCAAGAATGTGTTCTGTTAAATACTTTAAGTGCTGGATGAATCTATCATAATAATATTCATTGGACTTATTCCGAGTGATACCTATTTGATTTAAGCAATTGATTAAATCATTCAGTTGAATATTTTTATTCTTATAAGCCGTTTGATTTTCGATACCCTCAGGCTGCTCAGCATTGATAAAGTGTAATGCTAGATTATTTGCTTCATATGCTGGGAAAGAAATATTTAAATTTCGTTTAATAATCGTCAATGCGTATAAACTAGATTCAAATGCACGAGGATGAATGCTTTTAACATCAATAGAAAATGTCTGTATCTTTTGATTGTTTTGATGAATATTAACAGCGTGATGTAAATGGTGTGTTAACGTGACATAAATATAATCTTGAAACGTAAAATCAAATTTATGTTGAACATCATTTATGATTTCACAACATGTCGTAATAATAGGTACGGGTACATCATTAATTAAAGATTGTAAATGAAATCTCACTTCTTGATTATCGAGTCTAAAGATTTTCTCGGGTGTTTGATGAGATAAGAAATCACCTTTCTTTTTTGAGAACACAATCCCTTTCCCCATAGCGATAACTTCTTCACCATTTTCAGTGATGGCAATAGCAACATTATTGTTAAGGACTTGTTTGATTATCATAGGCAGCAATACCTCCAATCATTTGAAATAAAAAATACCACAAGACTTAGAGGTGATTGATGCACCTCAAGAATTGTGGTTTTCGCCTAATTGAATAGTCACGATCCAAATATTTAATTGTTTATTAATGTTCGATATTGTTACATTTATAATTTACAACGCTTTTTAAATTATGTCAATATTGTAATTAAATGGAATATAAACGCGCTAAAAAACCAAACTTAACTTCATTTAGAAGTGTCAGTTTGGTTTTATAATTAGTCTTCTTTTTTAACTTGAGCCCAACCTTTTTTAGTGATGGTAATTTTACCAGTCTCGATTGTGATCAATTTTTGTTTATATAATCTACCGATAGCACGTTTGAAACTAGCTTTACT
Organism: Mammaliicoccus sp. I-M35; assembly: GCF_022386455.1. Taxonomy (NCBI): domain Bacteria; kingdom Bacillati; phylum Bacillota; class Bacilli; order Caryophanales; family Staphylococcaceae; genus Mammaliicoccus; species Mammaliicoccus sp. I-M35. The sequence goes on from NZ_JAJNIL010000001.1 coordinate 99,212, forward strand.
CATATTAAAGACTTCTTTAATCGCTTCAGGGTTTGATTTATCCCAGAATGGTAATTCTCCGTCATATTCTACAAGCAAATCAAATATTACTTGACCATCTTCATCAAGCCTTTCATGTGCCAATGGTAAGAATGAACCATTTAATTCACCGTTTTCTTTTACGCCGATGATTCTAACGTCCATTTCTTCGCCTAGTCTTGGTTCATGTTTACGTTCTGATTCGTGTACAAATATTTTATAACCTTCTTCAGATAATAGGAAAGTACCTACTCTTAATAAGCGATATGGTCTTGCTGTTACATGTTGATGTAATAAAGATTCTTCAGCTGATTTGTACATCGTATCGACGATTGTTTCTGTTGCTAGTCTCGCAAACATTTGACTATTACTATCTATTCTAAGCGTACAGAATATCATGTCACCATTTTGTGGCCATAGTTCTTTAACTTTAGGTAGATCTTCCCATGGAATGAGTACTTCTCTAGGTAATCCTACATCAACTGCAGCACCATCACGGTCTACTCTCAATACTTTTACCCAATCATAACGGTCTTTTGTAATCGTTGGCATGTTTTGTGTAGCAAATAATTCTCCAGATCGGCTTGGATATACAAAGAAACTATAATCTTCACCGATTTCTAATTGATCGTCATCTTCGACTTCTGAAGCATTCATTTTAATAGGTTCGCTATTTGGTCCAAGTAAATGATAAGTTGAACCTTCCAATCTATCCACTTTTAAAAAGTCTATGCGACCTACAAGCGTATCTTTTTCGTGTGCCATGTCATTCTCCATTCATATGTTTTTCGTTTATTCATTATAACATGCATTTTGCTTCGTGTAACGACTGTTCAAACTCTTGCCCATTTTTGTTTTATTTATGATATAATTCATCGGTAGAAGTATTAATGAAAAGGAGTCATTTAATGTTACAAGTTACGAATGTAAGTTTACGTTTCGGTGATCGTAAGCTTTTTGAAGATGTAAATATTAAGTTCACACCAGGTAACTGTTACGGACTTATCGGTGCTAATGGAGCTGGGAAATCAACGTTCTTAAAAGTATTATCAGGCGAATTAGATTCTCAATCAGGTCACGTTTCACTTGGTAAAGATGAACGTCTAGCAGTATTAAAACAGGATCACTTTGCGCACGAAGATGAAAAAGTGATTGATGTTGTATTAAAAGGTCATGAAAAATTATGGCAAGTTATGACTGAGAAAAACGAAATTTATATGAAACCAGATTTCTCAGATGAAGATGGTATGCGTGCAGCAGAACTTGAAGGTGAGTTTGCTGAAATGAACGGATGGAATGCAGAAGCGGATGCATCTGTATTACTTTCAGGTTTAGGTATTAAAGACGAATTACATGACAAAATGATGTCTGAATTAGAAAACAACCAAAAAGTAAAAGTACTTCTTGCTCAAAGTTTATTCGGTGAGCCAGATGTTCTATTACTCGATGAGCCTACAAACGGTTTAGATATTAAAGCGATTGCTTGGTTAGAAGATTTCTTAATTAATTTTGAGAATACAGTTATCGTCGTATCACATGATAGACATTTCTTAAACAATGTATGTACACATATAGCAGACTTAGACTACGGCAAAATCAAACTATTTGTCGGAAACTATGACTTCTGGTATCAATCAAGTCAACTTGCTACTCAAATGGCTCAAGATCAAAACAAGAAAAAAGAAGAACGTATTAAAGAATTACAAGACTTTATCGCAAGATTTAGTGCGAATGCTTCTAAATCTAAACAAGCAACAAGCCGTAAGAAAATGCTTGAAAAAATTGAACTCGATGATATTCAACCATCATCAAGACGTTATCCATTTGTTAATTTCACGATTGAAAGAGAAATCGGTAACGACTTATTACAAGTTCAAGGTGTTTCAAAAACAATTGACGGTCAAAAAGTATTAAATAACGTTTCATTTACAATGAACCCAAATGATAAAGCTGTATTAATCGGAGAAAGTGAGATTGCTAAAACTACCCTACTTCGTATTTTAGCTGGTGAAATTGAACCAGATGAAGGAACAGTTAAATGGGGTGTTACAACTACACAATCATACTTACCAAAAGATAACTCAGATTATTTCGAAGGTATAGAAATGAACTTAGTTGACTGGTTAAGACAGTATGCACCACCAGAAGAACAAACAGAAACATTCTTAAGAGGATTCCTTGGACGTATGTTATTTAGTGGTGAAGAAGTTAAGAAAAAAGCAAGTGTCCTTTCAGGTGGAGAAAAAGTAAGATGTATGTTAAGTAAAATGATGTTATCAAACTCTAACGTATTATTACTAGATGAACCAACAAACCACTTAGACTTAGAAAGTATCACTGCAGTCAATGATGGATTGAAGAATTTCAAAGGATCATTAATCTTTACTTCATATGACTTTGAATTTATCAATACAATCGCTAACCGCGTAATTGAAATCAAAGAAGACGGCGCAATTTCTAAAGAAATCAGTTATGAAGAGTACTTGAGAGATCAAGGTGTTTATAACTAATTAGCATATATGGAACTGAGACATGAGGACATGTCTCAGTTTTTTTGTTTTTGGGGAAAATGAGGTAATGTGGGTTTTCGAGAGTTCAATATTGCAAGTGAGCGTCGACTAGCAATATTCAGGCGTTCAATGTTGCAAGTGAGCGTCGACTAGCAATGTTCAGGTGTTCAATGTTGCAAGTGAGGGCCGACTAGCAATGTTCAGGCGTTCAATGTTGCAAGTGAGCGCCGACTAGCAATGCTCAGGTGTTCAATGTTGCTAGTGAGCGCCGACTAGCAATGTTCGAGAGTTCAATGTTGCAAGACAGAGCAAACAAGCAACATAGATATCCTCTATTTATCAAGACATGCCAAACAAGATAAATACTGCCTCTCTATTTATCAAGACTGACCAAACAAGATAAATACACCCCCTCTATTTATCAAGACTGACCAAACAAGATAAATACAGCCCTTCTATTTATCAAGACATGCCAAACAAGATAAATCCAGCCTCTCTATTTATCAAGACATGCCGAACAAGATAAATCCAGCCTCTCTATTTATCAAGACAGCCCAAACAAGATAAATACATCTCCACTTTTTTATAAATACACCACCCATTTCGTTCAAACCTCCCCATTTCGTTCAAACCTCCCCCATTCCTAAAAACTCCCTCCATCTCCTCCACACTCATCTAAAATGAATATGAATGAATATTAATATTCTAAAAGGATCATCCAAATAGTAAGAACTTTTTGAAATTATCAGTTTTCTCTCTTTACATCAATATTCTTTGTATGTATAATGAATGCATACCAATTGAATATGTTTTTGATGAGGCGCATCAATCATTAGTAACTCCCCCTATTGGACTGCAATCTTAAAGGAGTGAAAGGGTGCGATGCCGAAACATTATATTTTTGCAGAAATATGGTGTTGGACATTTAGGTTAAGAGCTAGTTGTCTGTCATTATCTTAAGAATAATGGAGTGCATCACTTGTATATATAAATTAAAACAAGTTCGAATGCCGAACTTGTTTTTTTATTTATATTACAGCGTTCGTCTCCGATTTATAGGAGGAATTATTTTGAGTCAGAGTGTTTTAAAATTTGGCGGTACGTCCGTTGGTGATTTTGACAAAATTAAAAATATCGCACATATGTTGAAATCACGTGTTGATAATGGAGAACAATTAGTAGTGGTTGTAAGTGCTATGGGTAAGACAACAGATTCTTTACTAGAAAATATTAGCTCACTTACGACGCAACCTAAAGATGAGCATTTAGCGATGCTTTTAACGACGGGTGAACAACAAACCATTTCATACTTATCAATGGTATTGAATGATATTGGTGTTCAAACGAAAGCAATGACAGGTTATCAAGCTGGTATTAAGACGATTGGTCATCATCTGAAAAGTAAAATTGCAGAAATTGATGCACTACGTTTTGAAGAAGCTTTTGAAACAAATGACATTCTTGTCGTTGCAGGATTTCAAGGTGTAAATGATCATCTGGAAATTACAACTTTAGGACGCGGCGGTTCTGATACAACTGCAGTAGCCATTGCAGCAAGTATAGATACATCTTGTGAAATATATACAGATGTTGATGGTGTATATGGAACAGACCCTAGAATTTATAAAGAAGCAAAGTTACTCAATGAAGTTTCATATGAAGAAATGATGGAAATGAGTGCTTTAGGTGCTGGCGTATTAGAATCTAGAAGTGTCGAAATTGCAAAAAATTATAACATACCATTATATCTTGGTAGAACATTATCAAACGTGAAAGGAACATGGATTATGCCACAAACAGAGATATTAGAGAAAAAAGCAGTTACAGGAGTCGCACTTGATACACATATGATTCATGTTACTTTAACTTATCCGATGCAAAATTTTGCATTATTACAGAAATTATTTGATTCATTAGAAGAACAATCAATGAATGTTGATATGATATCTCAAATTGAAAATCAACAAGGATTACAGCTTTCGTTTACGATTAAAGATTCAGACGTATATCAAATCGAACAAATCATTGAACAACTTACTGAGGAATACCCTCACTTACGTTACAAAATGAGAGATAACTACGCTAAACTTTCAGTAATCGGAACTGGCATGAGAGATATGTCAGGAATAGCTTCAAAAGCATTCCGTACTTTAATTAGTCATGACATCAACTTCTATCAAACAACAACTTCTGAAATTAGTATTTCTTATGTTGTTGATCGTGAATTAGGAGAAACTGCCGTTCGAACTTTAAGTGAAGCATTTAATATATAATGAATGATGGAGTGAACAAAATGACAAAATTAGCAGTTGTAGGCGCAACAGGTTTAGTAGGAGAAAAAGTATTAGAAGTATTAGATAGAAGAAATGTACCATTTGATGAACTTGTATTATTTTCATCACCTAGATCAGCAGGTAAACAAATCGAATTCCAAGGAAAAACTTATACTGTTGAAGCATTGACAGAAGAGAAAACAGATGGCAATTTCGATTACGTTATTATGAGTGCTGGTGGCGGTACAAGCGAGAAATTCGCCCCACTATTTGAAAAACATGGTGCAATTGTAATCGATAATTCAAGTCAATGGCGTATGCATGAAGATATTGATTTAATCGTTCCGGAAGTGAATGTACCTAAATTAAATCGAAAAATTATTGCAAACCCTAACTGTTCAACAATTCAATCAGTTGTACCTTTAAAACCTTTATTAGATCAATTCGGATTGAAACGTGTTGCTTATACAACATATCAAGCTGTATCAGGATCTGGTTTAGCTGGTCGTGAAGATTTAGCTAATGGTGAAAAAGGAGAAGAACCAAAGAACTACCCTCACCCAATTTATAATAATGTGTTACCACATATAGATGTATTTTTAGAAGATGGTTATACAAAAGAAGAACAAAAAATGATCGACGAAACTAGAAAAATCTTAGATCAACCTTCTTTAAATGTAACAGCAACTTGTGTGCGTGTACCTGTTCAAGACAGCCACAGTGTGCATATAAACGTAACTTTAGATAAAGAAGTGACTGTTGAAGATATTCGTAACTTATTTAATGAAGATGACCGTGTTGTCTTAGTAGATAACGTAGAAAATAATGAATATCCATTAGCGATACTTTCTACTGGTAAAGATGAAGTATTCGTTGGAAGAATTCGTAAAGATGATTCTTTAGACAATACATTCCACATCTGGTGTACTTCAGATAATTTATTAAAAGGTGCAAGTTTAAATGCCGTTCAAGTGCTAGAACAAGTTTTAGAATTAAATAAAAAATAACGAGGAGTGTTCAGTATGTCACATATTTTTAACGGTGTGGGCGTTGCCCTTACAACACCATTTACAAATGAGGATGTAGACTACGAAGCCTTTGAAAATCATATAGAATTTTTAATAGATAATGGTGTTAAAAGTATTATTATTAACGGAACAACAGCAGAGAACCCTACCCTTACAACAGAAGAAAGAAATACATTATTAGAATGTGGGATTAAAAAAGTAAATGGCCGTGTTCCAGTTATTGCAGGTACAGGTACAAACAATACGCAAGCTTCTATCGATGCTTCCATAAAAGCTAAAGAATTAGGTGCTGATGCGATTATGTTAATCACACCTTATTACAACAAGACGAGTCAACGTGGATTAATCGCGCATTTTACAAAAATTGCGGATGAAGTTGCATTACCTGTTGTACTTTATAATGTCCCATCAAGAACAAATATGACGATAGATATTGAAACGGTGCTTAAACTAAGTGAAAATCCATACATCGTAGCTTTAAAAGATGCGACTGGAGATTTAGAATATGCAAAAACTTTAAAACAACATTTACCAAGTGACTTTGCATTATATAGTGGTAATGATGACAATATGTTGGATTATTATCAATTAGGCGGAGCGGGATTAATTTCAGTAGTAGCAAATGCTATACCACAAGAAACACAACAATTATATGATTATGTCGTTAATGATCAATTAGAACAAGCAAACACTTTAAATCGTGATATTACCGAATTACTTGATCACTTAAGTGTAGATGTTAATCCAGTGCCGATTAAGTTATTAACGTCTGAATTAGGTTTCGGTCGTTATGAAGTAAGATTACCGCTTGTTACATTGGAAGAACAAGAAAGAAACGTTTTAAGTGAAGCATTTACTAAGTTTAAAGATGGTGTAAAACAATGAAGATATTATTAATCGGATATGGCGCAATGAATGAACGCGTCGCAAGATTAGCAGAAGAAAGAGATAACGAAATTGTTGGTGTTGTCGTGAAGGATTCCACGAAATCATATCCCTACCCTGCTTTCGAATCTATTTCTGAAGCACCAGAAGCGGATGTGGCGATTGACTTTTCAAATCCTGAATTATTATTGCCTTTATTAGAAGAAGACTTCACATTACCTTTAGTTATCGCAACGACTGGTGAAAAAGAACAAATCATAGAAAAGTTAAAAGAAAAATCTCAGAACATGCCTGTATTTTTCAGCGCAAATATGAGCTATGGCGTGCATATACTCAAAGAAATTATTCAATATGCAGTACCATTATTGGAAGACTTTGATATTGAAATGTTAGAAAAGCATCATAATAAGAAAGTCGATGCACCAAGTGGTACACTCGTTCAACTATATGATGCGATTAAAGAAAAAAGAGCACAATCTGTACCAGTTTATGACAGACATGAATCAACTACTAAACGTGAACCTGCAGAAATTGGCATTAGTTCACAACGTGGTGGTACAATTGTTGGAGAACATCAAGTATTATTTGCTGGCCATGACGAAACGATTGAAATCACACATCGTGCGCAGTCTAAAGATATCTTCGCTAATGGCGCAATTAATGTAGCAGATGTTCTAGTTAATAAAGAAAACGGATATTACACATACAATAATTTAAATGAGGAGAGAATTTAACATGGTTAAAGATTTTACGGCAGAAGAAATTATACAATATATTAGTGAGGCAGAGAAAGTAACGCCTTTAAAGGTTTATGTAAACGGCACATTTGAAAATGTTGAATTCCCAGAGTCATTTAAAGTATTTGGTTCTGAAACATCTAAAACAATTTTCTGTGATGCTAAAGATTGGAAGAGCTTTTATGAAGCAAATCAATCAGCTATTACAGATTTAGAAATTGAACATGATCGTCGCAATTCAGCAATTCCATTAAAAGACTTAACAAATACAAATGCAAGAATCGAACCAGGTGCTTTCATTAGAGAACATGCAGTTATTGAAGACGGTGCTGTTGTAATGATGGGTGCAACAATCAATATCGGTGCTGTTGTTGGTGAAGGTACAATGGTAGATATGAACGCTACTTTAGGTGGACGTGCAACAACTGGTAAAAATGTACACGTTGGTGCTGGATCAGTATTAGCGGGTGTGATCGAACCACCAAGTGCATCACCTGTTGTGATTGAAGATGACGTATTAATCGGTGCAAATGCTGTAATTCTTGAAGGCGTTAGAGTCGGTAAAGGTGCAATCGTTGCAGCTGGCGCTATCGTAACTAAAGATGTTCCAGCTGGTGCAGTAGTAGCTGGTACACCTGCTAAAGTTATTAAACAATCAGCAGATGTTCAAGACGGTAAAAAAGAAATTGTATCTGCTTTACGTAATTTAAATCAATAATATCATTTTAGTCGGGGCGGGACTGCGATATCATTTTCCTTAAATGAAATTTCTATCCCGCTCCCTCTTTCTATACATAATACAAAGGACTGAGTTAAATGTCTGAATTAGAATTTGTGAAAAATACAAGAAGATACTTACATCAACACCCAGAGTTAAGTATGCAAGAATATGAGACAACTGCGTATATTGAAGACTTCTTAAAACAATTAAATATTCCATACGAACGCCCTATTCAAACGGGTGTCATTGGTTATTTGGAAGGCAATTCGAATCATACTATTGCGTATCGAGCGGATATCGATGCCTTACCTATTCAAGAAGTAAACGATGTACCTTATAAAAGTACGGTTGATCAAGTAATGCATGCATGTGGACATGATGGTCATACGACAGCGTTAATGCTTTTTACACAACGTTGTAAAGCTTTATATGATAAAGGTGAATTACCGCATAATGTCGTATTTATATTCCAACCTTCAGAAGAAACTGAAGCTGGTGCGAATCAATTAATCCAATCAAACGTGTTTGATAAATATAACATCGAGAAAATTTATGGCGTTCATATTATGCCATTTGAAGATGTCGGTACAGTAGCTTTTAAAAATGATGAAATTACAGCTAGTGCAACAGAGTATCGATTTTACTTAAAAGGAAGCTCAAGTCATGTTGCCAGTAAAGAAGATGGTAAAGCAGCATCAGAAGCGATGATGCATGTGCTATCTCAAGTTACACAAATTCAACAATTTCATTTAAATGGTTTAAATCGCAATATTGTTCATGTTGGACAATTTAATGTTGGAGAAGCCATTAATACCGTGCCAGAGAATGGTTACTTAGAAGGTACAATTCGTACATATGATACGAATGATCTTGAAATTGTTAAAAATCAAATGCAAAAAATCGCAGAAAGTGTTGAATTGTTATTTGGTGTTACATGTACAGTTGATTTTGCAGAAGGATATCCACCTACTACAAATGATGCACAATTATATGATGGCGTTAAAGAAGCTTTAATGAGCCTCGACTTAACATTACATGAACTTGAAAAGCCTTATTTATTTGGCGAAGACTTTAGTTTCTATCGTCAATTAGCACCAAGCTATTTTGTCTTTTTTGGAACACGCAATGTTGAAAAAGATTATATTTATGGTCTACATACAAATAGACTCAATTTCGATGAAGAAGTATTGATCAGTGTCGCTGATTACTATACAGCACTATTAAATCAAGGAGCGGACAAATAATGGTAGCACGTATTACGATTGATGAACAAAATTTTATAAAAAATGCTAAAAACGTTATTAAAGATAACAAAGTTATGGCTGTCGTGAAAAACGATGCTTATCATTTTGGATTAGAATTCGCAGTTAAATCCTTTATTCAGGCAGGTATTCAAACATTCAGTACAACATCACTTCATGAAGCGGTAAGAATTCGTGAAATAGATAAACAAGTAAATATCTTTTTGATGAATCCTTCTATCGAATTTGAAACATTAAAGGCACATAACATTGCGATGACGTTACCTTCATTGACGTTCTATCATAAACATTTAGAAGATTTAGCAGGCGTTAAATTACATTTAGAACTTGAAAATCTACTACACCGTTCTGGTTTGAAAGATCAAGATGAAATGTTGCAAGTACTTAAACATAATGAAAACTTACCTATTGCAGAGCAAGCGATTATCGAAGGTATTTGGACACATTTTGGATATGCAGATGAATTTGGTGGCGATGAATATGAAACAGAAAGACAAGCTTGGATTGATTGCTTATCATTTATATTAGACCATGGTTATGCCTTCAAATTTATTCACGCACAAAATAGTGCAAGTTATGTAAGAGAAGACGGATTGTTTAATCAACATACACATGCGCGTCTTGGTATTATACTTTATGGGTCAAGACCTTATAGTACCCTCCCTACTACACTTACTGAACAAAACTTTACAGTCACAGCTAATGTGATACAAGTTCGCCCTATTAAAAAAGGAGAAACTTGTGGTTATAGTTTCCAATATACAGCTGATAAAGATTGTAACATTGCTGTAGTTGATATTGGCTATGGAGACGGTATACTTAAGACAAGAGCGAAACATGATGCACTTATTAATCAACAACGCTATCCAATTAGAGGGTTGATGATGAGTCACATGTTCGTTGAAGTAGATGATACAATCCAAAGTGGTGATCAAGTCGTGATGTATAGTAACGATATAAGGATTGATGAATTTACATTTAAAGGTGTTGGTGCAAATTCTGAGCAAATCAGTGCATTAAACCATCATTCATTAATAAAGGAGATTAGATAATGACAGTTAAATATAATGACCAAGGTGTTCTTACAATGGGCAATGTATCATTACAAACGATAGCTGCAAGTTTTGGTACCCCTACTATCGTTTATGATGAGGAACAAATTAGAACACAATGTAGAAGATTCCATGAAGCATTTAAAGAAAGTGGCTTATCATATAATATCTCTTATGCTTCTAAAGCATTTAGTAGTATTCAATTGTTTAAATTGATGGCAGAAGAAGATATGGGGCTAGATGTTGTATCTGAAGGTGAATTATATACAGCTTTAGCAAGTGGATTTGACCCAAGTAAAATTCATTTTCATGGTAACAATAAGACGAATGAAGAAATTGAATATGCGATTGAAAGTGGCGTTGAATATTTCGTCATTGATTCATTAGATGAAATCACACGTATTAATAGATTAGCTTCTAAGCCTATTAAAGCTGTATTAAGAGTGAATCCTGGTGTTGAAGCACATACGCATAAATTTATACAAACTGGTCAAGAAGATAGTAAATTTGGTTTGTCTATTAAACATGGTACTGCACTTGAAGGTGTTCGTGCTTTGCAAGCATCAGATAAAATTGATTTTAAAGGAATTCACTTCCATATTGGATCACAAATTTTTGAAGCTGATGGTACAATCAACACAATCCAAATTGTATTTGAATGGTTAAAAGAACATGATATTGAGATTGATATATTAAATTTAGGTGGCGGTTTTAGTATTAAATATACTGAAGCGGATAAGAGTTACCCTATTGAAGATGGTATTAAATTGATTACAGATGCGATCAAAGAAAATAGTCAAAAATATGATATGGCTATTCCAGAGATTTCTATTGAGCCAGGACGTTCAATTGTTGGTGAAGCGGGTGTTACGTTGTATCAAGTAGGAACAATTAAAGAGATTCCTAATGTTAATACGTATGTATCAATTGATGGTGGTATGAGTGATCATATTAGAACGGCACTTTATGATGCACAATATGAAGCATTGTTAGTGAATAGAAATGATGAAGACACACATGACGTTACAATTGCTGGTAAGTTATGTGAATCAGGTGATTTAATCGGTAGAGATATGAAACTACCTAAATCTACAAAAATCGGTGATTATATAGCTGTATTATCTACAGGCGCTTATCACTACTCTATGAGTTCAAATTATAATCAAATGCTTAAACCTTCAGTTCTATTTGTTAAAGATGGAAAAGCGAGAGAAGTTATTAAGCGACAAACATTAAAACAATTAATTATGAACGACGTAAAATAATAAGCTGAAATCATGAAAATTTATTATTAAATAATAACAATATGATAACGCAAAAAGAAACCCTAACGATGTTAGGGTTTCTTTTTAGTCGTTCAAATTCATATATATTATAGTTTTACAACGTTTGCAGCTTGTGGGCCACGGTCGCCTTCAACTACTTCGAATTCTACTGCTTGACCTTCTTCTAAAGATTTGTAACCTTCTTGGTTAATTGCTGAGAAATGTACGAATACGTCATTTTCTCCTTCAATTTCGATGAAGCCAAATCCTTTTTCTGCGTTAAACCATTTAACTGTACCTTGTTTCATAATTGTGAAACCTCCAAGACTAAAATTCAATATGCGATATTCGCATATTACAAAAAACACAATTAATTAATAATGTTATTTGCAATATGGAATAACGATATTGCTATTTCTTATTATACGTCACAGAATATTCAAATGCAATACCATTTAAGATATTTTCAGAATTTATTATTTTGGTAATGGCGTATAAATTGAATTGTCATTTAATATAAGAATACTATAAAATATTTGCATATCTTCTTCGCAGTCTTCGCAATACGAAAGATCACAATTATTATAGAATGCATGTATATTATGTTTACCTACGAGTTCATTCGTAAACTTCGTTTGATATTGATTAAGTAGATTATGATATTGTCTAACCATTTCTTCATAGTCCTGACATTCAATTTCTTTAATGATATAGTCTTTCCAATCGTCAAACAGCCACCATCCCTCATAATCTGTTCGGATTGTTACGATTTTATACATCTTAAAATCTCCCCTATTTAGAAAATTGCCCTAGAGTTAATTTAAATCTTATTGAATATTAAATCAAGAAAATAGCTTGTGGATTTGTTTCTAATTATTAGTTTTTTTACACTGAACCCTTTATAATAAAGATATGAGGTGATAAATATGAACGGAAAACATATTAAAGTTTTTGGACGTGTACAAGGTGTTGGGTTTCGATTTTTCACTGCTCAACTCGCTAAGAAACATAAAATAGTTGGTACCGTTGAAAATGTCAGCGATTATGTAGAAATATACGCAAGTGGTGAAGAAGATCAATTAGAACAATTTATTAATGGTGTTATCCAGGGAGTAGCACCAGCTTCAGTTGTAGAAAATTATACAATCGAAGATACCACTTTAGATGAAAAAACTAAGCATTTCAAAACGTTATAAATTAGGAAGATGACAATGAAATATAATTTATCATATGTATTAGGTGCGTTATTAGCAGTACCTATATCATTTATTGCTTTTTTATTTAGTGTTTTTCAACTAGATTTAAATTTTCTTATAGATATGGCTGTATTTGCAGGCACTTACGTTATTAGCTTTTTACCAATCCAATGGTATAGTTCACGACGTTATTTAAAAGAAATGGGTTTAACACGTCGAGAATTCCATTTTATTAGAAAACAATTAAACGAAGCGCAGCCCAAATTGAAAAGACTTTATAAAAACTATATGCGTATTAGATCGTATAAAGAATTCAAGAACTTAAACGAAGTTGCTAAATTGGCACGTACAATTTATAACACAGTTAAACAGTCACCAGAGAAATTTTATAAAGTAGAAAGCTTCTTCTACTCTCACCTAGATAATACTGTGAATTTAATTGATAATTACACGCTATTACAACGTATGCCAAATAAATCTAAAGAAGAAAAAGCTAAACTTAAACAAACAAAGCTCACGATTGATGAAAATAAACGAACACTCGTTGCCGATTTAAAAGAGTTAAATGAATCGAGTTATCATCAATTAGATATTGAAATGGAACTTGCTGATATTGCTAAACAAAGAAATAGCTATAGAAAAGGCATTCCAGAATCAACGAAAGAAAAAGTGAATTTAACAAAAACTCATAAAAAATATGAATATGAAATGGAGCGTAACAATGACTGAAACGAATAAGAACTTATTTGACGACCTTATTGATGACCCATTTAAAGATTCATCAGAAGCGTTAACACCACAAACTTCAGAAGTTACAGAACAGCAAACCCCTTCTGATGTGACATCAACATACGAAAAGACATTCTCAGATGAAGATCAACGAAGAATTGACGAAATTGCTAAGCAGATTAAGCCATTAGATAATGATGGTCTTCTACTCTATGGTCAACAAGCACAAAATAAATTATCACAGTTCTCACATCAAATGCTGACACAAGTACAATCTAAAGATGTAGGACCTATTGGTAATTCATTAAGAAACTTAATGAATAAATTAAAAGAAGTAAATCCAGATGAATTACAAAAACAAAATCAATCTAGATTGAAACGTATTTTTAGAAGAGCTGAACGTTCTGTAAATGAAATGTTTAGTAAATATCAATCTGTTGGTGCACAAGTCGATCGTATATCTGTAGAATTGCAGAAATCACAAAATATGCTGATGAAAGATGTTGGCTTATTAGATCAATTATATGAAGAAAATAAAGCTTACTTTGATGCATTAAATATTTATATCGCCGCAGCAGAAAAGAAACGCGACGAGTTGAAGCAACATAATCTTGTAGAATTAGAACAAAAAGTTAAAGCATCTAATAACCAAATGGATGTGCAGGAACTGGCAGATTTACAACAATATATTAATAGACTAGAAAAAAGAATTTATGACTTACAACTTTCTAGACAAATCACATTACAATCTGCCCCACAAATCAGAATGATACAAAATATTAATCAAACTTTAGCAGAAAAAATTCAAAGTTCAATTTTAACGAGTATCCCATTATGGAAAAATCAAATGGCAATCGCGTTAACACTTTTAAGACAACAAGGTGCTTCAGAAGCTCAGAAAAAAGTAACAGATACAACTAATGAATTATTGCTGAAGAACTCTGAAATGTTGAAACAGAATGCGATTAGAACAGCTGAAGAAAATGAACGAGGCATCGTTGATATCGAAACATTGAAGACGACTCAAACTAATATAGTAGATACAATTCAAGAAACATTACGCATACAAGAAGACGGCACGCGCAAACGTCAGCAAGCAGAACAAGAATTACAAAGCTTAGAACAAGACTTAAAAACAAAATTATTACAACTCAAAGACGAACAGCAGCAATTGAGAAACACATTTAAATCATAAATAATAGACCCACCAACAAACTTCGCATTTGTTGGTGGGATTTTTGTGTGTAGATTTGTGGATGTGAGTATGAGAGTATTCGAGGTGTGCATTGTGAAGGCTTATTTAAGTGAATAGATTGCCTATGTCTTGGCTTAAGTATGGAATAAAGCCAAGAGATGGACCAAGTCGTGGCTTAAGTACCGAATAAAGCCAAGAGATGAGCGAAGTCATGGCTTAAGTGCTGAATAAAGCCAAGAGATGGACCAAGTCATGGCTTAAGTGTTGAATAAAGCCAAGAGATGAGCGAAGTCATGGCTTAAGTGTTGAGTAAAGCCAAGAGATTGTCCAAGTCATGGCTTAAGTACCGAATAAAGCCAAGAGATGGCTCAAGTCATGGCTTAAGTACTGAATAAAGCCAAGAGATGGTCCAAGTCATGGCTTAAGTATTGAATAAAGCCAAGAGATGGACCAAGTCATGGCTTAAGTGTTGAATAAAGCCAAGAGATGAGCGAAGTCATGGCTTAAGTGTTGAATAAAGCCAAGAGATGGACCAAGTCATGGCTTAAGTACCGAATAAAGCCAAGAGATGGCTCAAGTCATGGCTTAAGTACTGAATAAAGCCAAGAGATGGCTCAAGTCATGGCTTAAGTACTGAATAAAGCCATGACTTGGTTATAAATCTGAGTTATACCCAACAAACTCACACCTCCTACACCGCCTACTCATCCAACAACCCACTTACATAAATTGGCCTAAGAAATACCCCATTAATGTTCCGACGTAATTTCCGATTACATAACCTAAAGTACCTATGATTAAAATAGGTCCGACTAATCCTTGCCAACCTTTAGATATTGCTAAAGCAGCTGCTGTTGTTGGTCCTCCGGCATTTGCATTACTAGCGAGTATCATTTCCTCAATATTGAATTTGAACAATTTTCCGAAGAACAGTGTTATAGATAAATTGAAAATCAAAATAACGGCAACGAAAATAAATAATAATGGTGCTGTTTTGATAATGATTGGTATAGATGCTGGTACACCTATTACGACAAAGAAAATATATATTAAAAATGTACCGAGTTCATCAGAAGCGTTTAAATTCTCAAAGAATTTACTAAACATAGCTACTGTAACAAGTGTTAATGTTGTTAACAATAAAAATTGGTCACCTATAATACTCACTAATATTTCCATAAAGTGATTGTTTTTAGGAATGTATTCATTAACGAGTTCTGAAATTTTAAAACTTATCGCAACTAACGCAAATGCTATTGAAATCGAATAAGCAATATCTTTTAAACTTATTTCGTTTCGTTTCCAATATGCTTCTGCTTGATTACTGTTCGTATCATCATTTGACGTATAAAGTCTTTTAAAATATTTTTTAACAAATTTCATATTTGGAAGTGTAATCAATACAATAAAATAGAAAGCCATTACACTATTATCGGCTACAACTGTTGCGGAAACTAATTCTCCTGGTGTTTGGAATTTCGTGCTAAGTGCTGCAAAATTTACACCACCACCTATGTAACTACCAGTCATCATAGCACCTATTTTATCTAGTTCAGGTATAAATTGGTGAAGTAATAAAAATCCTACTGCAACACCTACTACAGTACCTACTGAACTGATTAGGAATATAAATAAAAGTCTTCTACTTTCTTTCCAGATTTTAAATATGTTTGATCTAAATAAAAGTAAAGGAATTGCTAACGGAATAACATATTCCCATACTTGATCATAAACTGGCGATTCAATCGGAATGATATTGAGATTGGATAATATCATCGCACCAATTAATGCAATGATAGCGCCTGTTAGTTTTGCTGCAAATTGATACCTTTGTTCTAAAAAGATACTTAGCGCTGCAATACCTACTAGAATTGCCCATAATAACCATGTTTCATCTTTGTTTATAAATGCATTTAAAATCATGAAAACCAACCCCTTTTTATCTTGTTATCAATATGATGACATAAAAAATAAGAATCTTCAAAATAATTTTGAAGATTCTTATACAACTTACGAATATGTGATTGGTGCTTGATTCTTAACTTTACCAATTATAAATCCAATAATGAATCCAACGATTGCAAATGGAATCCATTCCATTTGGTAAGTTGATAATGGTAATTGTTGAATAAATCCAATTTTAGCCCAACCCATTTGGTTTACAACTGATATTAATGAAATAATTGTTACAAGTGCTACTGATAATTGCTGTGCGATTGGTGGTGTACCAACATACTTAGCAAGAACAATTAATAATACAGCTGTAATTGCGATTGGATATAACACTAATAATACTGGTAGTGAACCTTTAATTACTGTAGTTAAACCTTGGTTTGAAAGGATGAAACTAACTAATGTAAAGATTGTTACAAACCATTTGTAAGAAATTTTAGGTATAATCTCGTGGAAGAATTCACTCACTGATACGATTAAACCTGTAGCTGTTGTTAAACAAGCTAATGCAACGATAATACCGATTAAATATTTACCAAACTCACCGAATGCTAATTGAGCGGCTGTTGTTAAGAGATAAGTACCGATATTTTGACCGTTATCGTTTAATTCTTTAAGTGTCTCAGCTGAAACGTTCATGTGATTTCCGATCCAACCTAATGAGATGTAAATAAATCCAAGTGCAAGTGCTGCAATAACACCTGCATAAATTGTTTGTTTGAATAATCCTGTTTCTCTCGTTACACCTTTACTCTTAATTGCTGTAATAACAATTAGTGAGAAAGCAATAGCTGCGATAGCATCCATTGTTAAGTAACCTTCAACGAAACCTTTACCAAAGCTTGTTCCAGCACTACTATATACTGCAGTATCACCTGCAACAGGTGCTTCTCCACCTAATGAGAAGAATGCTTTAATAATTAATGCTGTAATTGAAATTAATAGTAATGGTGTTAAAATCGCACCGACTTTATCGACCATTTTACTTGAGTTGAAACTTAAGTAAAAGACAATGATAAAGTAAATCAGTGAGAAAATAAATAAAGCCATTGAACTATTTGTATCAAAAATTGGTGTAATACCCATTTCGAAAGATGTTGCTGCTGTACGTGGTATTGCGAATAATGGTCCTATTGTTAAAGAAATTGCAACTAATAATACAATTGCAAAGACTGGATGAATTTTACTTAATGAAACTCTGTATCCTTTTTCCTCAATTGAACCTGCGATTACACCAATAAGTGGCAAACCGATTCCCGTAATGACAAAACCAAATATTGCTGGCCAGAAGAAATGACCGCTCGATAATCCTAATGCTGGAGGAAAAATTAAGTTCCCGGCACCAAAGAATATCGCAAATAACATAAACCCTACTACAAAAATATTCTTGTTCATATATTTTACTCCTTTTACGTCTTACAATAATTAATATTCTATCATTGGAGTTAGTTTTCGTCTATATGAAATTTCTGAAAATTTAAAAAAGAATGTTATTATTTAAGTTTGTTAATTATATAGATTGCAACAGTAATTTTTTCAATAACGGTGCCAACTGGTATGGTAAATTTTCAACACCTTCTACAAATAAACTTTGTTTACCATAGATGTTATGAACAGTCTTTTTCGTTGCTTCATCAATCACGTCTTGATTAAGGAATACATTAAAGACATAAATCCCTTGTTTATCGGCTTCTATTACAGCTTCATGTGTATCTATAATGCCATCTTCTGCATAATCAAATGCTGAAGGTTCACCATCAGAAAATACAATTAAGAATTTTTGAGACTCAGATCTTTGAAGTAAATGTTGAGTTGCAACTCTTAAAGCGACACCATCTCTATTATCATCTTGAGGTTCTAACGTCATAATTCTTGCATCATTCTGTTTAAGTGTTGATTCATTATATAAGATAAGTTCTTCAATAGTATTAGGTTGATTCAATTTATCAGCTTCAAAAGCATCTTCACTAAAACCAAGAATTTCATGTTTTATATCTAAATTTTTAAGTGTTTCATGGAATAGGACGACACCTTTTTTAGTTTCTTCCATTTTGTCGTGCATACTTGCTGACGCATCAACTAATAATGTGAATGTTGCATCTAATTTTCTGCTAAATGCGTCTTTTTTGAAGAATAGTTTATATTGATCATCGATAAACCAATTTAGAAGATTTTTTTGTAAGCGACCTTTAGTTAAGTTTTCTCTTATATCACTATATTGATGATTCATAGATTTTTGGATTATGCTTGTTAAATCTTTTATTTCAAACTGAACACTATCGACAGCTTCTTTATATGCTTCCATATGTGTTGGTAAAATATCTGGTCGATTGAAAGTAAGAGAAACATTTTGGTTAATACCTTTAAGTTGATATTGCTGATTAAGACCTTGTGCGCCGCCCTCTTCATCATCTAAAGTATTGTTAGAGCCCTTACCTTTTTTCTCCATCATATCCGTCATATCATCGCCAGCGTCACCTTCTCTATCATTATCTGTCAAAATGTCGCTATTTTCACCTTCGTGAAGTTCCATTTCTAAATAAGATTTGCTGTCAGTTTGACTATCGTTCGTCTTTGTTTCAGCATCTGCAGATTCAATGTCGTCTGGATCATGATCTTGTTCATGACTTTGATCAGTGTTAGCCGCATCTTGACGTTTTAAATCTTCTAAAGTCCACTCTTCTTCATAAGAACGATAAATACGCTCTGGAATATGATAATACTGGTTAAGCATATCTTCTTTTAATAAATAATCTACTAAAATCATAATACTTACAGCTAAATCATAACTGTCTTCTGATGATTGCAAGTTGAATATTTGCGTTAATCGATTAAACACTTGTACGAGTGCATCATCAAAATCATCATTTATTGAAATATTGTTGATGAAATTTTCATTTAAAATAGCATGTTCTATTGCTAAAAATAATAAGTCTGTATAAGTTGTCTTCGTTTGATAAACATGAATTTGACTATTATTTTGTTTGATTTTGACGTTCAATCTATGCTTAAATAACTTTTTAGTGACTGGACGTTTAGACATAATCAAATTTGAAAGACGGTATTCTTCAATAAGCATAAATAATTGTTTAAAAAAGCTCATATGATCAAATGACTCATCTAATACTTCTTTATATATAGCTGGATCTGTATGTTTAAATCCTAAAGTATCTAACATGATGTCGGATTTTAACCCTGCATTTATAATGTGTTCAGGTCGATGTAACCAAGTGAAACTAACATTACATGTATTGTTGATAGGATCATAGTGTTGGAATTTTTGGAAAGAAACTTTAACGTTTGGATCTTCAAGTAATAATTTAGCTAAATCAGTTAACATCATTATTTGTTGTGCATCGATTTGTTCGTCATTAAATAATATAAAACGATCACTCATGATATTCTCCTTACTCGAAAATTAATTCAATTGCATTTTGTATAGCTTGTTGTTCTCTTTCGTCGTCTATTTTGTCTATAATAGCGCGTTTAATTGCACGTCTTACTGGAATGACAGTTGCTAAATCAGCTAAGTCAATCAATGCTCTTATACTCGCTGACTCTTCTGAAATTTGACCTTGGCTCGACATAATGCGTAAATCCTTATTAAATTGAACGATTGAATCGATGATTTCATCATCTTGTAATGCACTTTGTTCTTTAATAATCATTTTTAATGTTTCGCCATCTATATAATCAATATCCAAGACAACGAATCTGTTTTTTAATGCTTCGTTCATTGGTAATGTTCCGATATAGCCTACATTGATTGCGGCAATAACTGAAAATCCTTCTTTAGCTTGTACGACTTCACCAGTAAATGGATTCGTTAATGCTCTTCTAAAGTCTAATACACCATTTAAAATAGGTAACGTTTCTGGTTTCGCCATATTGATTTCATCGATATATAAAATGTCGCCATTCTTCATCGCTTTAATAACAGGTCCATCGATAAATACGATTTGTTGATGACCTTGTTCGTTTGTTTCAATTGTTTTGAAACCTAATAAACTTTCGGCATCTAAATCTACAGAACAGTTTACAGAATGCATCGGTTTGTTTAAATCTCTCGCAAGTGTTTCAGCAAGTTTCGTTTTTCCTGAACCAGTCGGTCCTTTTAAAAGTATATTCTTATTAAGCTTTATCATAGACAAAGCGTCATCATATATTGTTTCATCGTTGTTTAAATATTTATTAAAATTAGCCATTGTGTTCTCCTTTAGTACATTTTATAAACTTAAAAAAGAGTCCGGAACATATAGATGTATCAGACTCTTATCGTATATTTATACTTCTTTAAAGTATGTTTTGTAGTAGCCGCCAACATGACCAGAATTATCAATGATTTGATAATATTCTTCTGTTTCATTAACGACATCATATGTTTTACCTACTGTTAACATATCAGATACTTTAAATTTTTGTGCATCTGTATGTGTAACTTCTACTTGTTTAATAACGTGATTTTCTTTCCAAGTTTCATGTAACATAAATAAACCGCTCCTTTAATTCACTGTGTCATATGTAATTGTAATGATGATGCCAGTTAAGTCACGCACATATAACGAAATTAAGCCGGCTTCATGTTGAATAATATGATGTTCCATTTCAATTCCTTTAACGTGATTAACAATTTTTTCAAAATGATCGATATCATCAATGGAGATTGCTACTCTTTCGATAGGTGGATTCAATGACTCAATCGCATCTGGATAATCAATCAAATGTAACTCTCCGCCATTTCCACCAGCACCGACTTTAAATACGATAGCTGACTCATCATCTATTGTCTTGTATTCAGCAAACAATTGCAACTCAAAAATATTATTTAATAATGAGCCAGTTGCTTGAGTCTCGGGTGATTTAACCATGACCGGCCCTATTCCTTGAATTTGATGAATGGGACTAATTGGACCACCATCATAAGCAGTTCCAAGAGGTACACCAGAATTTTGTTCATCAGAAATAAGATGTAACGCATGTCCATTATTATCATAAAATTTAAATAGATGCTTACCATTTAATTGTTGTACAGACTCATATTTAACTTGATGATCATCAAATTGTTGTTTATATTCATATAATGCGTAATCAGTCGGTACACGTAAAGCTATCCCGTGAAAATGCGTATCTAATTGATCTGAGTCACCAGAATATTGCTTGAAAATCAGTCTCGTACCAGGTGCAAGATTTGCATCACCGATATGTAAGATATTCTTTTCATGGTTCATCAAGGTATTAAGCCCTAAAATATCTTTATAAAATGACTCTGTTTCTTTAATATCAAAAGTCCATAATGTAACACTTCGTAGTCCATTCATGAATATCTCTCCTATATATGAATTCCTATAAATTATATCAAATAAATTCAAAGTATGACAAATCAATCAAATTGAGAATAATGAAAAATATATTTTTGTGTTGTATGGGTGTCGTTACGAACAAGTTTGGTCGAAAGTGTTCATAAGAGCCCTAGTATTTACACTTCTTACGAGTTTTGTAAATACTGGTACCGTTATTAGCAGTTCTGGTTCAAAGTGCAAATACTGCTCCCTTTATTAGCAGTTCTGGCTCAAAGTGCAAATACTGCCCTCGTTATTAGCAGTTCTGGCTCAAAGTGCAAATACTGCCACCGTTATTAGCAGTTCTGGCCCAAAGTGCAAATAACCTCAATCCATATTATCTTTTATATACAATAAAAGCCACCAATATCATGAGATATTGGTGACTCCTATTTATATTAAGATTCTAATAATAAATCTTCTGGGTTTAGGTAATATATATATACTATCTTTATACATGCTAAAACGTTGTAGTGAAGCGGTTTATAAGTAACCTGGTTTTAGTTTAGTATGTATAAATATCTATAATTATTTAAGTTCTCGGGGGAAATTTGGGGGATTATTCAATCCGTTTAACTTTTTCCCATTCTTCTTTTAAATATTTACTGAGTTTATATGTAAAGTTATCTAATGATTGTTGCAGTTCATTTTTATTTACTTCTTCTGGTTTTGTGCAATATTTAGTTAACAATGCTATACAATTTTCCATTGCATCTATTAATTCGCTATTTTGTTCATTGGCACTTCCGTCTATATTTTCCTCTGAAAAATAAGATTTGAAAAGAAATTTTATTTCACTAAATCGACCAACATATGTAAGTAAATCATTTGATAATGTTGCGTATTTATTCTCTAAATTACCTAATTTCTCTGTATTAGAAGTAATTTTTTTTAATAGATAATCACTTTTATTTTCATCAGTTTCAGTTTTATGTTTCTCTATTAAAGCGTGATTACTTTCATCAAGTTGTTTAACTGATTTAAAAACGAACTCTGCATCCCCGTTAGTTTTATACATTTCAGTATAATTTTTAATTAATCTTGAACTTAATTCCCTAACTTCTTTAATCCATTCCATTCTTGACTTTACGACGACATCTGCTTTTAACTTCATGTCATTTATTTCTTTCTCGTGTTCCATTCTTTTCTTATTTGTAAATTGGGATAGCAACCAACCTACGAAGCCCCCTACTACTGATACAACAATAGGATTTGACAATATTGACCAATCAACTGACATTAAGCCCACCTCTATTTATATTTTATGTGATAGTATTTCATAATTATTTTACCACTTAAATTTGTTAATAACACTAGGGCTTTATATGAACTTTAATAGAGGTGTACTTAATTTGAATTTCTACTTTGCTTAATTCCTTATTTCCTAACCTCTTACCTGTTTTTCTTACTCAATTGTTCTTCCATTTGTTTAATTTTATCCTTATTGTGTTTCAATGATTCTATAATTTGAGCTTTTTTCTTTTCGACTCTTGCTTTCGTTTCTTCGTAGTTCTCATCTTCTGCAGCACGTTTTTCATAGTAATACGCGTCTTCTTTCCAACGTTCATGTATCGATTTACCTATATTATCCCTCATTTAAAATTATTGTTTCAATTCAATACTTTCTTTATAGTAAGCCATTTTCATATAAAAATAAAACCACATCTCAGAATTGAGATGATTCATAATACGAAAAAAATACAACGACAATTACTGTCGTTGTATTTTTCCATAATGCTATATTAAGATTCTAATAATAAATCTTCTGGATTTTCAATTAAGTCTTTAATTGTTTTTAAGAATCCTACTGCTTGTTTTCCATCAATAATTCTGTGGTCATAGCTTAACGCGATGTACATCATCGGTCTATTTTCCATACGATCTTTATCAATTGCAATTGGTCTTGTAACAATTGAGTGCATACCTAAAATAGCAGCTTGTGTACCATTGATAATTGGTGTAGACATTAATGAACCAAATACACCACCATTAGTTATAGTGAATGATCCACCCATCATGTCATCTAAGCCTAATTTTTTGTCTTTAGCTTTAACAGCTAAGTCTACGATATCTTGTTCGATTTCAGCGAAGTTTTTCTTGTCACAATCTTTAACGATTGGTACTACTAAACCTTCTTCTGTAGAAACGGCAATACCGATATCATAGAATTGTTTAAGTACTAAATCAGTACCATCAATTTCAGCATTTACATCAGGATATTTCTTCAATGCTGCTACTGCTGCTTTAGTGAAGAATGACATGAATCCTAAACGTGTACCGTTATGGTCTTCTTGGAATTTTTCTTTCTTACGTTTACGTAATTCCATTACGTTAGTCATATCAACTTCATTAAATGTTGTTAACATAGCTGTATTATTAGATACTTCTAATAATTTCTTAGCTATTGTTTGACGTCTACGTGATAATTTCTCACGAACAACAGGTTTAGAAGGATTGTCATTAGATTTAGCTTGTGCTGGTTGGCTTTTCTCAGCTGGTTTAGCTTGTGGTTGAGGTTTAGCTGCACTTTCAACGTCTTCTGGACGAATAACGTCGCCTGCTTGTGTCTTAACCTTGCTTAAGTCGATACCTTTTTCACGTGCTAAACGACGTGCTGATGGTGTTGCTTGAATTCTTTCATTTGAAGATGCTGTTTCTTCTTTAGTTTCTGTAGCTTCTGGTTTACCTGCATCTTCTTTAGATGGTTCTTCTTGCTTTTCAGGTTTAGCATCGTTTGAAGCTGGTTGTGCTTCTCCATCTGAAACAACTGCAATGACTGAACCTACTTCAACAGTATCGCCTTCTTCAGCTTTGATTTCAGTTAGAACACCTGCAACTTCTGAAATGACTTCAACATTTACTTTGTCAGTTTCAAGTTCGACGATATTTTCGCCTTTTTCAACTTGGTCACCAACTGATTTGAGCCATTCTGAAATTGTTCCTTCTGTAATTGATTCTGCTAATTCTGGTACTTTTACCTCTGACATGATTCTTTTCCCCCTAATTATGTTTTAAAGCTTCTTGGATTACTTTACTTTGTATAAGTTTGTATATTTCGCCGTCGCCTTCTGCAGTTGAAGAACGTACTTTACGACCGTGATATTCAAGCTCTACTTTGCGATCTTCTAGAATGTCTTGAAGTTTTAAGCTAACGAATGACCAAGCACCTTGGTTTTTCGCTTCTTCTTGAACCCAGCGAACTGTTTCTAGATTTCTGAATTCAGAAAGAACGTTCTTTATCTCTTCTTTAGGGAATGGATAAAGTTGTTCAAGTGCAATTAGACAAAGTTCATCGTTAGGATTTTTTTGTAATTCAGTTTTTAAGTCAATAAACATTTTTCCTGATGAAATAATAACTTTCTTAACTTTAGTCTTCTTATATGGTTCAACTAAAATTGGTTCAAATTGTCCTTTAGTGAATTCTTCAATTGGACGAGAAACAATTTTATTTCTTAATAAGCTTTTTGGTGACATTAAGACTAATGGTCTCATTTTATCTGTGTTAAGATATTTTGCATGTCTTCTTAATAAGTGATAATAGTTAGAAGCACTTGTTAAGTTAGCGATTGTCATGTTGTTTTCGCCAGCTAATTGTAAAAATCTTTCCAATCTTGCTGATGAATGTTCAGGACCTTGTCCTTCATTACTATGTGGTAAGAATAAAGCTAAACCACTCTTTTCTCCCCATTTAGCATTGCTGTTAGATAAGAAGTTATCGAATATCATTTGTGCCATATTTGCAAAGTCACCGTATTGCGCTTCCCAAATATTAAATGATTGTGGATGATCAACATTATAACCATATTCAAAACCAACTACTGCAGCTTCAGATAATGGTGAGTTATGAATATCGAATGATGCTTTACCATTCGGTACGTGATGTAATGGAATAAATAACTTACCATCTTTCTCATCATGTAACACAGCATGTCTATGCGCGAATGTTCCACGTTCTGAATCTTGTCCAGTTAATCGAATTGGTGTACCATTTTGTAAAATTGTCGCAAATGCAAGTTGTTCAGCATGTGCCCAGTCTACAAGACCGTCTTTTTCAAATGGTTCACGACGTCTATCTAATACTTTGTTTAACTTCTTGAAGACTGTGAAATCTTCTGGATAATCAAACATTGCATCATTGATCGCTTTTAATTCTTCATAAGTAGCGTTTGCTAACTCATAATCTTGTCCTTCACTGATGTTATCAGGTAAAGTCATTTCTGGATTATCCATTTCAGCATCTTTATCAATCTTGTCATGAGCAGCTCTTAGGCGTTTCGTTACATCTTCAAAAATTTCATTCATTTCAGCTTTTGTAATAATGCCTTCTTCGACAAGCTTTTTACCATAAATATGTTCAATAGATGGATGTTCTTTAATCGCTTTATACATCATTGGATTTGTAATAGATGGTTCGTCCATTTCGTTATGTCCATAACGTCTATAACCAACTAAATCGATGACGAAATCTTTATTGAATTTCTCTCTGAAGTCCATTGCCATTTCAATTGCTTTAACAGTAGCTTCAACATCATCTGCATTTACATGGATAATTGGTAAGTCATAACCTTTTGCAACATCAGTTGAGTATGTTGTTGAGCGTCCATCTTCTGCTTCAGTAGTGAAACCAATTCTGTTATTCGTAATAATGTGTAATGAACCACCAGTTGTGTAACCATCTAAGTTACTCAAGTTCATAGATTCAAAGTTAATACCTTGTCCAGGGAATGCAGCATCACCATGAATTAAGACTGCAAGTGATTTATTAACATCTTGACTTGGTCTTCCAGTATCAATTGTTGTATCTTGATTAGCTCTCGCTTTACCAAGAACGACTGGAGAAACGATTTCTAGGTGACTTGGGTTGTTTGCTAAAGTAATCGATTGTTCGATACCGTATTTACTTGTTGTCTTCGTACCACCTAAGTGATATTTAACATCGCCTGTCCAACCAGCTGTGATTTCTAAAGAACCATCTTTCGGTAAGAAAATAAGTGGGTTCTTATGCATAAATTCAGAAATCATCATTTCATATGGCTTTTCTAATACATGAGTTAAAACGTTTAATCTACCCCTATGCGCCATACCAATTTGGATGTTTGGTATATTTGCAGCATTCGTACGTTTTAAGACTCTTTGTAACATTGGTACTAAACTATCTACACCCTCGATTGAGAAGCGTTTAGCACCTACGAAATTCTTATGGATATATTTTTCAAAGCCTTCTACTTCAGCTAAACTTTTTAATAATTCGATTTTTTCTTCTTTAGAAATTTCAATTGTATGTGTTGATTCGATATATCTCTTCAACCATACGCGTTCTTCATTATTATTAATATGCGTGTACTCAAAAGCGATAGGACCTTGGTAACAAGAAGTCATATATTCTATTGCTTCATATGCATTGTTAAATTCTCCATCAAAGTGATCTGATACGATAACTGCTGGAAGTTTTTCCAAAGTTTCTTTTGAAAGTCCAAAGTCTTGATGTGTTAATTTTGGTACGTTTTTTCTTTCTGGACGGTACACTGGATAAATATCTGCAGTTAAATGTCCATACTGTCTGATATTATCAATTAAACGCATTACACGTTTTACACTTGAGTTGTCCACCCCAGTACTTGATTGTAGGCCAGCGCCTGTGTTGTTACTTGTTAATTCATCGAATAACACTTGCAAGTCTTCCGGTACTGACTCTGGATCATTAACGTAATTATCATACATTTCTAACATTAACCCTAAGTTAGTTCCAAATCTTACAGGTGCTTCGACATGATTATCATTCTTCATGTTCCACCCTCCAAGAAAATTATAAACCGTTTACATTTCCATTTTAGCACTTAACAGTATTGAGTTAAAGGCTAATTTGACAATATTGAACTTATTTGTTTATAAAAGATTCTTTGAATACAACTGATATTTTTGTGTACTCATTCACAACACTTTCAACTTTTACAATTCCATCATAAGAATTAACTAATTTCTTAGCAATTGAAAGGCCGAGTCCATTGCCGCCTTCTTTTCTAGAACGTGATTTATCAACTCTATAAAAGCGGTCAAATATGAATTCTAAGTCTTTTTGAGGTATGCCCACACCATGGTCAATAATATCAATTGTAATATTTCTATTTTTTAAATTCGTCACAATTTCAATGTTTTTATTTTTCTTATCATATTTCATAGCGTTATCAATAAAGATTAATAACATTTGTTCAAAATGAAATCGATTGATATTCATTCTAATAGCGTTGTAATTTGATTCGAAATTGAATGTATAATCTGGATGTAATTTCTTTAATGATTTAATTCTAGAATTTATTTCATAGTTGATATCGACAATATCAATCTCATCACCTGTACTAGATCGAGCGTCTTTTGATAATAATAGAAGTTCTTCGACGAGTTTCGTAATGCGTGTCATTTCTTCTATAGAAATATCTAGAGATTCTTCTAATACTTCTGGATTGTTTTTACCCCATCTTTGAATGAGGTTTAAATGCCCTTGTATAATTTGCAGCGGTGTTCTCAATTCATGTGAAGCATCTTCGACGAATTGTTTCTGTTGGTCGAAAGAACTTTCCAATTGTTCCATCATTCTATTAAATGTTTGGATCATATCGTCTGTTTCTTCATAGTTTGTGGGTACTTCAAGCTTTTCTTGGAAACCGTCTCTACGAATTTGTTTCATTTTATCGGATAATATCGTAATAGGTTTTGTGATTTGTGACGAGAATACATAACTGATTAATGCAATTAAGAACAATGCCGTTAATCCAAATACAGTTGCTAGTATAATCATAAATTTAATAATGGCATCATAATTTGCTAGTGGATGGACAACAGCTTCATAACCACTGAAATAACTTGTGTTTACAGGTGTATAAACGACAATATATGATTTATTATTTTGTTTCGTTTCATAAACTTTAAGTTGACTCACACGTTCAAATTTAGGCGTATAATCTAAATCATTATTATGTGTTTCTTCAAAAATTGGTTTACCAAATCTATCATATAGCACAAGCTTTTGATTATCCGTTATCGTCGCATTAATATCAGTTGAAGTAATTTGACCAAGTGTCTTCGTCTTCAATAAATTAATAGTGTCGTATGTACTTCTTGTTGCTGTGCTTGTTTCTTGGTCTTTTAAATATAAACTAATGAAATAAATGATAAACATACTGAACAAAGCAAATATAATAAACGTAATCGTCGTAGTGAGCATCATCCATTTAGTCTTTAATGATTGTTGTTTCATGATCTAATCACGTATCCCACTCCTCTAACAGTTTCGATAATATTCTCTTTCTTGAATGGTTTTAGTTTGTTACGTAAATAACGAATATATACGTCCACAACATTTGTCTCAACTTCTGACTCATAACCCCATACATGATTTAAAATCTGCTCTCTTTGTAAGACGAAATTTTGATTTTCAGCCAATAATAATAACAATTCGTATTCAGTCTTCGTTAAATCAACAGATTCACCATGGATAGATACAGAAAAAGCATTTTTATCAATTGTTAAATCATTAACAGTAATTGTGTGACTTACTGGTTCAACTGTTACATTTCTTCTAATAATAACGCGAATTCTCGCTAATAATTCTTCAATATCAAATGGTTTAACGATATAATCATCTGCGCCATAATCAAGACCAATAACTTTATCATATGTATCGCCCTTAGCCGTTATCATAATAATCGGCGTATCTTTCTCACGACGAACACGTCTACATACTTCAAGACCATTCATTTTTGGTAACATGAGATCTAATAATATACAATTGTAATCTTCAGCTAGAGCTTGGTTTAATCCACTCTCACCATCATTACATATTTCCACTTCATAGTCCTCATGCTTAAGTTCTAATTCTATAAATCTTGCTAAATTTTGTTCATCTTCTATGATGAGTATCTTTTTCATAGTGCCACCTCGTAATAAAATTATAAAAGTTTTCAATTTTTAATTGACAATGATTCTCAGTTAGTTATAATAGTAATTGAAAATGATTATCAATGAAAGAGTTCCCCCTCTAGTAAAAGATAACATTTTCGAGTTTAACATGTTCATTATATATGAGCATTACTATTTTATCATTTAAAATAGTAAAAAATTTAAATAACTAATTGACATTCATTCTCAATTGGTTATAATAGTAATTGAAAATGATTATCAATCAAATAAAAGAGTTCCCCCTCTAAGTATGGATTGAACATTTTCTATAACCCCCTTTTATGCCCATAAAAGTAAAACAGCCGCAGTGATTCTGTCCAAATCACTGTGGCTGTTTTTTTGTTTGGATTTAATAGAGGAATAGAAGCGTTATTTGCAGTCCCTATTTACAAAACTCGCAAGAACTGTAATTACTGGTATCCTTATGAACACTTTCGGCTAAACTTGTTCATAACGGGTGCCTTATGAACACTTCTGACCAAACTTGTTCGTAACGGCAGCTAATTCCAAAAAAAGTATGGAACAGCTCATCCTGTTCCATACTTATCTATAATTTCTTTCGTAACATACTTTGAGTTAGCATTATGCAAATAACGCCACCAATTATACCAGCAATGATATCAGTTGGATAATGTACGCCTAAATATACGCGTGATGATGATATCATTGCGATACAAATGACACATAACCCCATCAAATAAGGTCGAATAGATTTGTTCGCCACTCTAAATATAATGAATATTAGTGATCCGAAAAATGCGGTGGATCCCATTGCATGTCCACTCGGAAAACTAAATCCAGAAATATCTATCAGTCTAAGTAAAGTTGGTCGTTCTCTGTCGAATATATTTTTAAGAAGTGGATTTAATGTACCTGATAAAATCATCGTAACTGCAAAAAATAATGTTTCAATGTTATATTTTTTAAGTTTTAAGTAACAAATCACAATGAGTGATAAGGCAATCATTGCCCAAACTTCTCCTAGTTTTGTGAAACCAAGCATTATAGAAGTTGTTATAAAGCTTTCAGTTGAATATATAAAGTTATAAACTTCATTATCAATCCATTTACCGAGTCTTGATTCATGGAAAAATGCAATGACTCCAAATATCAAACTAAATATTAGTATGAGTAAAGTACGGTTTGCTTGGCTCATTCGATTGCCCCCTTTACTTTATGTCTGATTCAATTTTGTTAAATAGTGTTTCTTTAGTATAACTTTCTTTGAAATGTGACATTTTGTCAATAATAGCTTCACGTTCGTTTTCTAATTTATCAAGTTGACTGATCAGATTAGATTGGTCGACATCTTTTTCTTGTAATACTTTAGCATATCCATTTTTCTCGAAAATTTTAGCGTTATCAATTTGGTCTCCTCTAGATTGATCTAAACCAAGTGGAATTAATAACATAGGTAACTTCAATGTCGCAAATTCATATATAGCGTTAGCGCCTGCTCTACTGATAACAGTGTCCGTAATCGCATAGAAGTGCATTAATTCATTTGAAACAAACTCATATTGGACATAGTTGTCGTTTTTAATACTATGATCTACATGACCTTTACCAGTTAAATGAATAATTTGATATTTCTTTGTTAAATAGTCTAAGTTATCTCGAATCGCTTTATTTAAAGCTTTAGAACCTAAGCTACCACCCATTACGAGTAATACAGGTAATTGATCATTAAAGCCCGTTAATTGATAACCTTCTTCTTTAGATCCATCTCTTAAATCTTCTCTAATAATCGCACCAATATAATCTGATTTTTCTTTAGGTACATATTTTAAAGTTTCTTCAAAAGTTGTATACATTTTATTAGCGAATTTCATTGAAATTTTATTTGCTAAACCAGGTGTAACATCTGATTCATGCACAATTGATGGAATTTTTAATGATTTGGCAGCGATAATAACTGGAACACTGACAAATCCACCTTTAGAAAAGACTAAATCTGGTTTTTCTTTCTTTAATACTTTTCTAGCGTCTAATACACCTTTTAATACTTTAAAGACGTCTTTTAAATTCTCAAAAGATAAATATCGACGTAACTTCCCGCTTGAAATCGCAATATATTTCGTATCTTTGGCAGAGTCAGTAATCATTTCTTTTTCTATACCGTTTTTAGAACCAATATATATTGTTTCGATATCACGTTTTTGTGCTTCAGGAATCAGTGCTAAATTTACTGCAACATGTCCTATCGTACCGCCACCGGTAAATGCTATCTTCTTCATGTTTATTTCTCCTCGTTCTCTATCAATTTATAATATGCATAAAATGGTGCGTTCTTATCAAATGGAAACTCATCTGTTTCATATTCACCTATTTTAATAAAATCAAATTTTTCAAAAAGTCTTTGTGCACGTTTATTGAGTGAAAATGTATCCGTTATGATAATAGGCGTGCCTGCTTCAGTAGCAATATCAATAGCAAATTGCATCATCTTCATTGCGATACCTTTATATTCAGGATTTGTAGCCATTCTATGAATGACATATGCGCCGTTAGTATTAGCTGGCCAGTCGAATTGTTTATACCATTCAGCTTGTACTTGATTGACACATATATAACCTGCAATGTCATTGTTTTCTTCATATAGATATAAGTCTCCGTTATCTATATCTTCGTAGAAATGCTTCTCTAAAGGATAACGATGATCCCATTGAGGATTCTGATCGTTCTCCATAATCGATTTAGCCATTTCTGTTAATTGATTAATATGTTGAATATCTGATCTTGTTGCTTTTCTCAAACTAGTTTCCCCCATTTACTTATGCATATATTGAATTGCTTCATCAAGTTGTTTATCTTCACTGCGGATTTTCTTGCGTAAAAGTTCAATAAATTTCTTAGTTGTATCATCTGTGAAAATACCATTTGCAGTTAAATCATGATCACTTTGGAATGATTTAACTTGTGATGTCAGTTGGGCATCAAATTGGTCATTTTCATTGTTAATATTATACCCTAAAGCGTTCAAACCAATCTTAATTGACTTAATTTCTTTAGATTGATCGCCTTCTTGATATGTCTTACTTGGATCGATTATTTCAATTTCCTCATATTTAGGTGCTTTAATGGTTTTATCTGGTTGAATACCTTTTTTATGAATATAAGATTTATTAGGTGTTAACCATCTCATGTTTGTATATTTTAAAATACTAGAATCGCTAAATTCTTTATGAACTTGTCCGATGCCTTTACCAAAAGTCGTTGTTCCTAGTACGTCTGCAATTTTATAATCTTGTAATGCGCCAGCGAATATTTCTGCAGCACTTGCAGATCCTTTATTAACGAGAACTGTGTAATCCATATCATCGATACCAGACATTTTGTCGTTTTCAGTTTCAACTGCTTGTGGTTTATCACCTTTCGTTTCTAGATATATAACAGGTTTATTTTTATCAACAAACAAGTTAACGCTTGTCACAACTTCATCTAATAGACCACCTGGATTGTTTCTTAAATCTAAAACGACATGTTTCACTTTGTCTTTTTTAGCTTGTTTCAATGCAGATTGTAATTCTTTTGTTGTTTTATTTTGGAACTTAGAAATTGCAATGACGCCAGTGTCATTTTTCTTCGTATAATCGACACTTGTAAGATGGATTTTGTCACGTTTAATTTTCACATCGAAAGGTTCTTTACCTTCTCGTTTAATTGTTAACGTAACAGTAGTACCTTTTTTACCTCTTACTTTTTTGACGATTTCATTTAAAGATTTATTTTTAATCGATTCATCGTCAACTTTCGTAATAACGTCTAAAGATTTCACGCCAGCTTTTTCAGCAGGAGAATCTTTCATAGGACTCGTAATTCTAACGTAGCCATCGTGCATTTCCATTTCTGCACCAATTCCAACAAAATCACCAGAAATTTCTTCGTTATAGCTTGTTGTATCTTTAGCGGATATGTATTCACTATAAGGGTCATCTAAAGATTTGATCATACCATCAATAGCGCCTTGCGTTAATTTGTCGTCATCAACATCTTTGTAATAGTCGTTATTAATTTGTTTATAAGCCTCTTCAATCTTGTTAAGCTCTTTTTGTTGATCATTGCCAAAATATAAACCGAATTTATACGAAGCAAACGATACAACAGCCGTCAATAAGACCGTAACAAATAATATAATGAATAACTTATATAAAGGAAGCGTTATTTGCCGACTTTGTTTCTTTTTAAAAGGTTTCATTTACTCACAACTTTCTTGTCAAATATAATTTATTTTAACAGTTAAATCATATAAATAAAAACACTTTGGTGTGGGAAACAGCAAAGTGAACGAATTAATAAGGAAAAATGTTCATATCGTGAGTGTAACGGGTGTCGTTAGGGACAGAATTCCGAGAAATGTCCGTAAGAATGGCCCGTCTAATTACCAGAATTCAGAATAATGGAAGTTACAGCGTTCTAATTACCAGAATTCGAAATAATGGAAGTTACAGCATTCTAACTACCACAATTCAGAATAATGATAGTTACAACGTTCTAATTACCAGAATTCAGAATAATGGAAGTTACAGCGTTCTAATTACCAGAATTCAGAATAATGGAAGTTACAGCATTCTAACTACCAGAATTCAGAATAATGGAAGTTAGCGCGTTCTAACAACCACAATTCAGAATAATGGAAGTTAGCGCATTCTAATTACCAGAATTCAGAATAATGGAAGTTAGCGCATTCTAATTACCAGAATTCGAAATAATGATAGTTAGCGCGTTCTAACAACCACAATTCAGAATAATGGAAGTTAGCGGTCTCTAATTACCACAATTCGAAATTGTGGTAATTAGCACCTCATCATTACCAAATCCACAAATGAAAAAACACCTCATTTCCGCTTGAAAATGAGGTGTTTTGTTTTACCTTATCTTAGAATTTCAACCACTCTTCGTAAGATTCGAATAAGTCATCGAAGACGCTCATTGGTTGTGTGAACATGGCTTCTGTTTCTAAGTAATCTGAAAGTGTGTGGTAATCGTTTGTGAATTTAGGGAATGATAAGTCTTGGAAGATTAAATCTGCCAACTTACCTACTTCGCTTTTTTCACTTCGCTTTGTTAGTGCGTATTGATAGAAAGAATATTGTTTCATTTATTTCATTTTCACATCAATAGCCTTAGTTTCACCTTTAACTAGACTTTCTAATTTTTCGATATTAATTTCTTCAGCGTCATCTGTGTTTGTAATAATTACAGGGCTGATTACTGATTTTACTTTTGATTCGATTGTTTCGATGTCGAATTTTAATAACTCATCGCCTTGTTTAACTGTATCACCAGTGTTAACAAGTGCTTCAAAGCCTTCTCCACCTAATTGAACAGTTTCTAAACCTACGTGTACCAATACTTCTAATCCGTTAGCTGCTTTAATACCTACAGCGTGATTTGAAGGTTTGAATACATTCACAACTTCTCCATCAAATGGTGCAACTACTACACCTTCTGTTGGTTTAATACCGAATCCTTCACCCATCATTTTTTGAGCAAATACTGGATCTGGAATATCTTCAATTGCTACATATTCACCTGAAATTGGTGCAAATACTTCAACATTTGTATCTTTTGATTTGTTACCGCCAAATAATTTTTTAAAC
This sequence comes from Mammaliicoccus sp. I-M35, assembly GCF_022386455.1. Taxonomy (NCBI): domain Bacteria; kingdom Bacillati; phylum Bacillota; class Bacilli; order Caryophanales; family Staphylococcaceae; genus Mammaliicoccus; species Mammaliicoccus sp. I-M35. Next base: position 134,934 of record NZ_JAJNIL010000001.1, read on the forward strand.
ATTACAATCGACTCCTCTAATTTTTAAAATGATTTACTAATTCTCCATACCCTAAATCTTCTAATTTATCATATGGAATAAATTGTACAGCAGCTGAATTAATACAATATCTTAAGCCACCAGATTCTTTAGGACCGTCATTAAAGACATGACCTAAATGACTATCTGAATCTTCAGAGCGTACTTCAGTTCTAATCATACCATGTGTTTTATCAACAAGTTCGATGATTTCTTCATCATCTAATGCTTTTGAAAAACTTGGCCAACCACAATCAGATTCAAATTTTTCTTCTGAAGTGAATAATGGTTTACCAGATAATTTATCTACATAAATACCTTTTTCAAAGTGATTCCAATATTCATTTTGAAAAGGTGGTTCTGTACCATTTTGTTGTGTTACGAGATATTCCATTTCATTTAATTCATCTTTACTTTTTTTAAGCATTTTAACGCCCCCAATACTTTTCTATAAATGCTTTACGTCCAGAACCTTGTTGATACCCTTGATAATGTGCGGGATTCTTCAAGTAATAATCTTGATGATATTCTTCCGCAGGGTAAAAGTTCTTGTACGGTTTAACTGGCGTAATGACTGGTTTATCAAAAATATTTTGTTCATTTAATTGATTGATTTTGTTATGCGCTATTTTTTCTTGTTCTTTGTCGTGATAGAAAATTACAGGTTCATAACTTTCGCCTCTATCAAAGAACTGACCTTTGTTATCTGTTGGATCAAAAGTCTTAAAGTATATATCTAAAATAGCTTCAAAGTCTGTTTCATCTTCATTGTATTCAATTTGAACAGCTTCAACATGACCAGTTTGATTTGTACAAACTTCTTCATAAGTTGGATTTTCAACATGACCACCACTATATCCGGAAGTCACTTCAATAATACCAGGGAATTCATTGAAAGGTTTAACTAAACACCAAAAACATCCCCCAGCTAACGTTGCATATGCCATAGTTGTACCTCCTTTAATGATGTTAAGTTACTTTAACTTAATATCAAAGTACCATTTTTTGTCTGAAATATCTAATGTTTGAATTTGTATAGACTCAACATTATCAATCTCCAACTGATTTAAAGATAAATTGAATGATTCATCTTTAGGATTTACATGAATATATGGTGGAAGTTCACTATATTTTTTGATTTGAGATAGAATAAATGGATTTGAAATATTTAATTTACCAATATCTATCGATTGTATTTTGAAATAGATTGTATCGTTATTTAACTTTTTAGGTTTCGTTTGAAGTGTTATATCAATATCTTTGCCTAAAATTTTAGTACGAGTATCAAATGACAATGATTTCTTAGTGATGCGTGATTGAATATTATAATCTTTCATAGAAGCATTCATTAACGATTCTAATTGTGCATTATCAAAAGAAATTGTGAAATCTTTCTTGGTTTGTTCTGTATTTATGGTTGGATGGTTTGTATCATCTGAAATTTGAGACCATACATAAGCTAGAGCACCAAGTATTAGAATAATTAATATAATAAAAGCATAAAACCAAGCTCTATGATTCATCCAATGTTTATTTTCCATAGAAGAACACGCCAATAGCACCTTCACCAGTATGTGTTGAAACGACTGGTGTCGTTACTGCAGTATCAAACAAGTGGAAATTTTTCTTCTCTTTAATTGTATTCATCAATTTCGTCATCAATTGTTCTGCATTCGCATCTGCAATACCAATTTTAATAAGTTCTTTCTTCTCTAAGAAGACATCTAATTCTTTCATTAAATATTTAACGATAGCATTTTGCGTTCTTGCGTTATGCATCATTTCGATTTTTCCGTTAATCAATTCGCCAATTGGTTTAATATTCATCAATGAACCGAGTAAGCCTTTCGCTTTACCGATTCTACCACCTTTAATTAAGTTGTCGATATTACCAATGACCACAAATAGTCTTAAATTATTTTTAATCACTTCAATTTCTTCAACGATTTCTTCAACAGTCTTACCTGCGTTGATCATCTTCACGACTTCTTCAATTTGGAACCCGTAAGCTAATGAAATGAATTGACTATCCACAACTGTAACTTTAGTTTCTGTCATTTGTGCTGCTTGTTGAGCTGCACTAAATGTACCAGATAACTCAGAAGTCATATGAATACTAATAATTTCAGAACCATCTGCTCCTAATGCGTCATATGTTTCAACAATTTTACCAATTGGTGGCTGACTTGTTTTAGGTAGTTCTTTAGCATCTTTCATTTTTTCTAGAAATTCTGTTGAGCTAATATCCTCTTGGTCTACGTACGTTACACCATCGATTAGTATATTTAGGGGTACGACAGTAATGTTATTTTCTTCTAAAAAGTCTGCTGATAAATCTGTCGTCGAATCAACAACTATTTTAATTTTTGACATAATGATTCTCCTTTAATGATTGAACAGTATTACTAATTTTTCCTTGTACAAATTGACTTACTTCTTGCATGGTCTTATCTTCAAAAATAGAAGGCTCAATTGGGTCTAGAATGTGTACATAAACATCACCAGGAACCATTTTTTTAGAATCTTGAGCTTCCATGATTTTAGATGTCCCATAAATCGCAATAGGTACAATTTTAACTTTAGCTGATTTAGCTAATTTAAAAGAACCTGCTTTAAATTCTTGCATTTCTCCGCCTTTACTTCTACTACCTTCAGGAAAAATTAATAAAGAATGTTGTTCTTTTAATTTGTTAATACCATCTTTTATCATTTGTAAACTTGCGCGTCTATTTGAACGATCTAAATATATACAATTCATTTCTTCCATCCATGGACTTAAAAACGGAATTTTTTGAACTTCAGTCTTTGAAATAAATCCAAATGGTTGTGGTAAATGATTAATTAATACTGGAATATCAAAATTACCTTCATGATTTGAAATGTATAATACAGGCTCATCAAATGATTCTGTATTGCCAGACAAGTGTGTTGTAACACCAGCTGAATCTAGAATGCGTGAAGCCCATCTTTTTGCATATAAAAAGATCATTTCATCTTGTTTACGGACATCATTAATCAATGTCTTCTTATGCTTAACTTTGTTTAATTGTGAAGACACAAGTGCTGCATAACCTATAATATAACCGATTGTTTTCGTCGTTCTTAACATACTATTTTTTCCTTTCCAAATGCATATAAGTGTGTGGTAAAGTGTTTTTTTCATCGAGTTCGCCAGATTCAGATGAAAGAACCGTCCAATCTTTGAAGTCGTATGGAGGGAAAAAGGCATCACCTTGAAACTTATCTTCTATTACTGTTACATACATATCGTCAACGCGGTCCATCATTTGTTCATATAGACCTTGTCCGCCAAAGATAAAGATATGTCCATCAAGTTGATCGATTTCATCTAAAGAATGAATCACATCGACACCTTCATGTTCAAAAGATGGATTTGTCGTTAATACAACATTACGTCTATTCGGTAATGGCTTACCTAAAGAATCAAATGTTTTTCTTCCCATCACGATCGTATTTCCAGTCGTCAATGCTTTAACTCTTTTTAAGTCATTTGGTAAATGCCATGGCATCTTGTTGTCTAAGCCAATTACGCGATTTTGATCATGACAAACTATAATTGATTTCATTTAAATTACTCCTTTTTAAACTGCAATAGGTGCTTTAATACTTGGATGTGATTCATAACCGTCAATTTCTAAATCTTCGTATTCAATATCAAACAATGATTTATCTGTGTTGATATTAAGTTTAGGTGCATCGTAAGAATCTCTTGAAAGTTGTTCATTTATTGCGTCTATATGATTTTTATAAATATGCGCGTCACCAAACGTATGGACAAACTCGCCTACTTCTAATCCACATTCTTTCGCAATTAAATGTGTTAATAAACTATAACTTGCAATATTAAAAGGCACACCTAAGAAAATATCTGCACTTCGTTGATATAATTGACAGCTTAATTTTCCGTCTTTTACATAAAATTGGAATAATGTATGACATGGTGGTAATGCCATCGTATCTATTTCGGTTGGATTCCAAGCAGAAATAATATGGCGTCTTGAATTAGGATTTTGTTTAATATTTTCAATTAAAGTCTTAAGTTGGTCAAATCGTTTACCATCTTGATCTTTCCAATCTCTCCATTGTTTACCGTAAACATTGCCTAAGTCACCGTATTTTATCATAAAATCATCATCATTCAGAATCTTATCTTTGAATATCGCAAGTTGTGCTTTATATTGTTCATTAAATTCATCATCTACTAAAGAACGACGACCAAAGTCTGTCATATCAGGACCATCATAGTCATTGCTTTCAATCCATTTCTTGAAAGCCCACTCGTTCCAAATGTTATTCTTATATTGTAATAAATATCTTATATTTGTATCGCCTTTAATAAACCATAAAAGCTCAGTTGCAATTAATTTAAAAGAAACCTTTTTAGTTGTTAATAACGGAAAACCTTCAGATAAATCAAATCTCATTTGGTGACCAAATATAGAAATCGTACCCGTACCCGTTCTATCGTCCTTATTCTCGCCTTCTTCTAATACCCTTTTACATAAATCGTGATACGCTTTATCAAAGTTATTCATTTGAGCACCTCTTTTTCATATTCTCCTGTTACTATATTAACGAAAATAACGGTAATTTACTACTGATATAATATAGAAAATTTCCAGATTATTAGGTATAATGGATATAAATTAACAAAGTGCTAACAAAACGAAGGAGGCTATTTCAATGAATGAAATTTTTGCTACTTTAGGGTTCTTCTTATTATTATGCTATATGATTAGTATGTGTATTACAGAATAGTATCAATAAGGGGTAATATACAAAAACTGGGACAATCTTTTGTCCCAGTTTTTGTATTATCAAATGATTAAGTGTTACACCATCACTCAAATTTATAATTTTGATTTATTCTCAATCCATAATGTGTTTTAGTGCTTTTCCTTATACATTGTATTGTATTAAACTTTTTGAAAATCTCGCTTTTATAATGTGCTTTTACGATTAAATATTCGAAATGAGATACACTTTTGATTTCTGAAGGTATTTCAATATTACGTGAAAGTTCCCCCATTCTATCGTCTTCATCAAGTGTCTCTTCAAACATATGATCTAAATATAAGATGTCGACCAATTCTGGATGTTGTTCGACCCAATTGTGATAATCATCATTTATATAATGGATGCGTCTTAATTCATCTTCTGTTAAATAGCGTTTCATGCCTTCAGAAATAACATAATGGATAAGTGGATTTTGTTCTATTGCATATACATGTGCTTGTTGATAATGCTTTAATATTAAATACGTATCTCGCCCAAAGCCCATCGTGCCATCTATAAAATTAAATTTTGTAAAATCTGTTGTTATTTCATCTAACATTTCAATTAGTACAGGCATCTTACGTTGTTTCATCATATGTAATTTAACTTTAACTGTATCTAAATGAAAATATATCGGTGTATCTGGTGTGAAATAAAGTTTAGGTCCACTGCTTTCAAATACAATTAATGGTGTCGTATCTCGTTGAAACAATTGATTAATCGTTAATTTTCTTCGCTTAATAATTTGAACATTCTGAATGGATGCTAATTTAGATAACACAGAAAATGCATCTTCTACTTGTTTGTAGAGAGATGCATTTGTCTTAACGGCAGTTGTGATACGAATATTAGTCACAGTATTCATCAAAAGCGTCTTTAATATCCAAACAGATTTCTTGGATATCTCTTCCTTCAATATGTTCACGTGGCATAAAGTATTTAAGCTCATTACCTTTAAATAATGCCATTGATGGACTTGATGGTACTTGTGCGATATATTCTCTCATTGTTTCAGTTGCTTCTTTATCTTGTCCAGCAAATACTGTAGCGATTCTAGAAGGTTTTTTATCATTTTGTTGGGCTACTGTAACAGCTGCAGGACGTGCTAAACCAGCTGCACATCCACATACAGAGTTTACAACGATAAATGTTGTTTCATTCGGTTGTGCGTTCTCCATATATTCTTTAACTGATTCTGCTGATTCTAAACTTTCAAAGCCTTGTCCTGTTAATTCACTTCTCATTGGTTGAGCAAGTTCTTTCATGTATTGTTCATATGCATTCATCTTTTATCCCTCTTTCTTTCTATTAGCCATTTGTTTCCAAACAGAACCTAATGCTTCTTCACCATTTTCGATTCTTTCAATCGCCATTTGTACTTGCAATTTAACATCGAATGCTGGATCGTCTTGTCTTTTCTTCAATGCTTCTAAAGCAGTTTCATCGCCTTCATCAAATATAAACATAGCTGCACGCCATCTTACAATTTTTTGAGGGTCTTCTAATGCTTCTATCATCACTGGTAATGCTTCTTTAAATCCTAAATCACTTAAACAGTCACCAGCTGTTCTTCTAACAGAAACAACTTTATCTTTCATACCTTTATATAAGTAAGGTAATGTTTCTTTTGATTCAATCATACCTAATAGCACGATTGCCATTCTGCGTACTTGTGGCTTTTCATCATTTAACGCGACATCTAATAATGGATAATCGTCTTCTGTTGGTGTTGGAAAGTCATTTAACATTCTTAATTTTACTTTCCAATCATCTTCTTGTTCAAACGTTTCTTTATCAACGTGTACAAATTGCTTTTCAGGAATGGTAATGTCACTTGTTAAAGCTTCTTCAACTAAAGCCTCTAATTTCTCTTTAGGGTACAAAGCTAATATTTCTTCTTGAACGGTTGCTAATACTTCCTCTACTTCGCCGTAACGTACACCTAAATCTTCCCATTTTCTTAAAAAGACAACGTTATCTGAGTCTTTCGTTGCTTTTAGCATACTATCAATATAAATTTCAGGAAGTTGTTTACGTTTCTCTTCATCTTGTGTTGTTAATTTAATTTGATAAGGTATACCTTTAAACTTTAAGACTTCAGCTTTTACTTCACCGAAATGTTCATTTACTTGATTTTCAGCAAAGTCCCCTTCTTGATCTGAACCTGAGATGGCTGCTGTAACGTCTTTAAGTAAAGTATCCCAGTTTTCTTTTGGACGTTTATCTACAGCGATAAAGTCCATAACATGGAATACAGATTTAATACCATCTAATTGAAGAATACGGTTAATGAATTCTGGATTATGATCATTCACTTCAGTATAAGTATTTGAAGACCTATCTTCTTTCTTAAATGATAAAACGATTTTCATCGTATTTGGGCTTGGTGTCGGTTCAACTCTAACAATTTCCATAATATCCTCCTTATTGCAACTTGTTACCTAATTGTTTAATGCGTATACCGATAGAACATTCCGATATACAATACTGATGTGCTTGGTGTTTACCCTTTGTTTCTCTATAGTGTGTCTTTAATAAACACCCTTTACAGTATGTTTCCATCAATTGATCTATTTGTTTAATTGCTTGTTTCTCTTCTTGAGCTAAAATGAGTGTCACTCCCTTACTAGACCGTTATTATAACATTCATCATACAAATTGTTTACGATAAAGCTTATTGATTTTTATAACTTTGAGCCGTATAATAGATAAGTTCGATTATCGCGGTTTCTAAACACCCGCTATATCAAAATTTAGGAGGAACAAAGTTATGTATAATGAATTAATAGGTATTGGAACTTTCTTCGTTACGTTTATATTGATGCTCGTTCTATACCGATTTTTTGGAAAAACTGGCCTGTTCGTTTGGGTTGCTATAGGTACTATTATAGCAAATATACAGGTTATTAAAACAGTAGAACTCTTTTCAGTTAGTGCAACACTTGGAAATGTTATGTTCGCATCAATTTATCTTGCAACAGATATATTAAACGATATCTATGGTAGAAAACAAGCACGAAAAGCAGTTTGGCTTGGATTTTCTTCAGTAATCGTCATGGTTATATTATTACAGTGCTCTCTAGCGTTTATTCCTGCACAGGAAGATATCTCTCAAGAAGCACTTGAAACAATCTTTAATATTGTACCAAGAATTGCACTTGGATCCATCATTGCATATATTATTGGTCAACATTTAGATGTATTACTATTCACATTAATCAAGAAGAAATTCTCTTCAGATAGAACATTCTATATAAGAGCATACGGAAGTACAGTAATCAGTTCAATTGTTGATACTGCAATATTTGTATTGATTGCGTTCTATGGTAACTTACCGAACAATGTTGTATTTGAAATATTCTTTACGACATACTTCTTAAAGCTCATCACAACATTATCTAACGTACCGTTTGGTTACATTGCTAAATCAATGTATAGAAATGGTAAGATTAGCGAATAATTTCATACTAATCTAATAAAAATCCTACCTACTCCATAACTATGGAAAAGGTAGGATTTTCTTATTGATTAAATACTTTCAAATACTCTACATAACTCGTTAAGTAATGTTCGATATCATCTATCTCTACACGATAACCTTCATGTTTAATATAGAATGCCTCTAATATGCGCTCTGGATTTTGGAAATACATTGCAACTTCAGGATAAAAATAACCTGTTCTCATATAATCTGCTCTTCTATGAATCGTATCAACTAATAAATCAACGTCAATATATTTATTAATCAACTTAGTTTGGTCATGTTGTTTCGCACTTTCTACTATATTATATGTAGCCATTAACATGCCTAGTAATAATGGATCTGTAAATTGACGGTTTTGTACGTTATTCAAATGTTCTCCTAAATTTTGAAAAGCAAATTGATAATATTTTTCTTCTGGTTCAATTTGAATCAATACTTCTGCACTATAACTTAACCAGTAGTCATGGTGTTTCCAATATGATTTTTGAATAAATTTTTCATAAAGTAATTTGGCAGCATTTAACCATTCTTCATTTTGATCAAGTTGATATAATTTTAATAACGCTAATGCTGCTTGACCTTCATAATAAATGACTCTAAATGAATCTTTAACAGTTAAATCTGGATAATTCAACACATGTGTTGTTTCTCCGTTCTCATCAATCATGTTTAATAAGCCTTTCGCAACACTTTGAGCTGCTTTTAAATACTTCTTATTCGAACGACCGTATTGTATATAACCACATACAGCTAGTATAAATGCGGCGTTCTGACCTAATTTAATCTCATTAATATAGTTTGTATCATCAAATACATATGTTGCACCGTCGTGTTTATATAAATAATGATTGATAATGTAATCTATCGGTTTCTTAGAAATGCTTATATTCTTTTTCAAATATGATAATGACTTGATAAATGCATAAGTTGTTGAACTATGACATAAATTGTTATAAGCATTGATATTGATATTAAAGTGTGGGAAAAATCCATAATGATACTTACCATTATCTTGTATAAGATTCATCAAATAATCTGTATTCGTTTGAATCATACGATCAATTTCAACTGGAAGATTATCTACTGGCCTTAACCCTTTCTTGTAACCTTCTTGTTCTAAATTGATAACCTGTTCATCTTCAATAAAGAAACTCTTTGTATAGAATCTCTGAACTACTTTGCCTTCATAATCTTTGTGTAAATATAAATTGTAATTCTTCTTATACTTTCTTAAATAATGATTGATATTTTTCTCAGAAAGTATGAATATCCCTTTCTCGTTTGTAGGTCTAATAAAAGCATTGCTGTTTATTTCTTCTGGTAAAAATGCTAGGTGCCAATTGGAATCTAATACAAAACCATATTCAACATGATTTCTAGTTGTATGAACTAAGTCTTCTTTTAAATCATCAAATGGGATATCTTCAACAGAAGTTACAATATCAATTTTAATCCATTTAGCTGCTTTACCACTCTTCTTACGATATGTTTCGATAAATTTAAATATTTGATTACTGTTCGATAATTTAAAGCTTTTAACAACGGCTTTAACTTTAGGATGGCCAATACTTATAAATAATCTTTCACAATCAGAATGTTCATTTATAATTTGTTTGATTTGCTGTTTAGCATTCACGCTCTTTCAGTCCTTTCATTTTCAATATATGTATATAAATCTTTTTTAATCTAAATTCAAATATGTATAGACAAAAATGAAAATAATCATTTTATTTAAAATAAAATTAAAAATGAAGAGTCTGGAACATTAATGTTCCAGACCCTCATTACTCATTATATTTTATTGTTCTTCTTCTTTTTTACGACGACCGAATAAGAATAATGAGCCAAGCCCTGCGAATAAGCTTCCGAATAAAGTAACATTTTCAGCAGGTGTTTCACCAGTGTCTGGTAATACTTTTGCTTGTTCTTTGTTATCTTTATTCATCATGTTATCTTTAGAACTTTCCATACCATTAGTGCTTTGTTGTTGTTGTTCATTTTGTGCCATATGTCCAGCATGATCAGCAGCTTTGCTATCCATACCATTCATATTGTTAGAACCAGCGTCTGTGTTATCAGAAGCTTTTTCAACTACAACACCAACAGTTACAGTTTGTTTAGAACCATCTGGGTAAGTAACAGTTACTGGAATATCAACTTTAGTACCAGGTGTTACATCTTTAGGTGGAACAACTGTAATGTCACCAGTGATAGGATCTACAGTTACAGTCCATCCACTTGGAACTTTGTCTGAAGGAACTTCAAACTTCGTACCAGGTGGTAACTCTTTATCACCAGTTTGTGGGATATGAGTAGATGTACCAGGTTTAACTGGAGTTGAACCTTGATCTTTAGAACCATATCCAGGTGTATTGTCATCAGCTTGAGTCTTACCAGCTGGTTTGTCAGCAGGTTTTTCGACTACAACTTTAACAGGAACGATTTCAGTAGAGCCGTCTGGGTAAGTAACCGTAACTGGAATATTAACCATAGTACCAGGTGTTACATCCTTAGGTGGAACAACTGTAATGTCACCAGTGATAGGATCAACAGTTACTGTCCAACCACTTGGAACTTTGTCAGCTGGAACATCAAACTTCGTACCAGGTGGTAATTCTTTATCACCAGTTTGTGGAATATGAGTTTCAGAACCAGGTTTAACTGGAGTTGAATCTTTACCATATCCAGGTGTATTGTCGTCAGCATGTGATTTATCAGTAGCTTTTTCAACGACAACTTTAACAGGAAGTTCTTCAGTAGAACCATCTGGGTAAGTAACTGTAACTGGGATTTCAACTTCAGTACCAGGTGTAACATCCTTAGGTGGAACGATTGTTAAATCACCAGTGTTAGGATCAACTTCTACAGTCCAACCACTTGGAACTTTGTCAGCTGGAACGTCGAACTTCGTACCAGGTGGTAACTCTTTATCACCAGTTTGTGGAACTTTAGTTTCAGAACCAGGTTTAACTGGAGTAGGACCTTGATCTTTAGAATCATATCCAGGTGAATTATCGTCAGCGTTAGACTTATCAGCTGGTTTGTCAGTTGATTTTTCAACGATAACTTTAACCGGAAGTTCTTCAGTAGAACCGTCTGGGTAAGTCACTGTAACTGGAATTTCAACTTCAGTACCAGGTGTAACATCTTTCGGTGGAACGATTGTTAAATCACCAGTGTTAGGGTCAACTTCTACAGTCCAACCACTTGGAACTTTGTCAGCTGGAACGTCAAACTTCGTACCAGGTGGTAACTCTTTATCACCAGTTTGTGGAATATGAGTTTCAGAACCAGGTTTAACTGGAGTTGGACTTTGGTCTTTAGAATCATATCCAGGTGTATTCGATGCAGATTGACTAGGTGTAGTAATATCAGGTTTACCGTCGCCGTCAGTATCTTTATTAGGATCAGTTGGCGTAGATACATCTGGTTTTCCATCATAATCTTTATCAGTTGGTTTATCTGAATTTGGATTAGATTCATCTTTATTTGGAATACCATCGCCGTCAGTATCCTTCGGAGTTGAGATGTCAGGTTTACCGTCACCGTCTTTATCTGTTACATCAAATGAATTTGGATTAGATTCGTCTTTATTTGGAATACCATCACCGTCGTAATCCTCGTCACCGTCAGGTATACCATTACCATTAGTGTCTGGATTTAATGGATCAGTGCCAATTACAATCTCATCGTAGTCGTTGATACCATCACCATCAACATCAGTATCATCTTTGTCGATAATACCATCGCCATCAGTATCAGCTGGAGTCGTGATATCAGGTTTGCCGTCACCATCTCTATCCGTTGGTTTGTCAGATTTACGATTAGATTCAGTTTTGTTCGAGTAACCATCTCCATCGTAATCCTCATCACCATCATCGATACCATTACCGTCAGTATCAACTTTAGTTGGATCAGTACCAATTAGTTTTTCATCTTCGTTGTTAACGCCATCGCCATCAATATCATTGTCATCTTTATCAGGGATGCCATCACCATCAGTATCCTTCGGAGTTGAGATGTCAGGTTTACCGTCGCCATCTTTATCAGTTACATCAAATGAGTTTGGATCAGATTCATCTTTATTTGGAATACCATCACCATCGTGATCTTCGTCACCATCAGGGATACCATTACCATTAGTATCTGGATTTAATGGATCAGTACCAATTTCTATCTCATCGTAATCATTGATACCATCACCATCGATATCAGGATCATCTAAGTCGATAATACCATCTCCATCTGTATCAGTAGGTGTTGAGATGTCAGATTTACCATCACCATCTTTATCAGTTGGTTTGTCAGATTTAGGATTAGATTCGTGTTTGTTTGAGTAACCATCATTATCGTAATCCTCATCACCATCATTCACACCATTACCGTCAGTATCAGGATTTAATGGATCAGTACCGATAAGTTTTTCATCTTCGTTGTTAACGCCGTCACCATCAATGTCATTATCATTTCTGTCAGGTTTACCGTCGCCGTCAGTATCTTTATTAGGATCAGTTGGCGTAGATACATCTGGTTTTCCATCATAATCTTTATCAGTTGGTTTATCTGAATTTGGATTAGATTCATCTTTATTTGGAATACCATCGCCATCATGGTCTTCATCACCATCAGGGATACCATCATGATCAGTGTCTGGATTATTCGGATTAGTACCAATTAATTTTTCATCTTCATTATTGATACCATCACCATCGATGTCAGTATCTTCTTTATCAGGAATACCGTCACCATCAGTATCTTGTGGAGTTGTGATATCAGGTTTACCATTACCATCTTTATCAGTTACTTTATCTTTATTTGGATTAGATTCGTCTTTGTTTGGTATACCATCACTATCATAATCCTCATCTCCATCACTTACACCATTACCGTCAGTGTCTGGGTTAGTTGGGTCAGTACCGATAAGTTTTTCATCTTCATTGTTAACACCGTCACCATCGATGTCTTCATCATCAATATCAGGGATTCCATCACTATCAGTATCATGAGGAGTAGTGATATCCGGTTTACCATCACCATCTTTATCAGTTGGTGTAGCAGAATTCGGATCAGATTCATCTTTATTAGGTATACCGTCATCATCATGATCTTCGTCTCCATCACTTACGCCATCACCATTAGTATCTGGATCTAACGGATCAGTGCCAATAAGGATTTCATCTTCATCGTTAATGCCGTCGCCATCCTTATCAGTGTCATCTTTGTCAAGAATGCCATCACCATCAGTATCATCTGGAGTAGTAATATCAGGTTTACCGTCACCATTTTCATCTGTTGGTTTATTAGATTCAGGATCAGATTCATTTTGGTTTGTTACGCCATCATTATCAAAGTCTTCCTCTCCATCATTCTTACCGTTACCGTCAGTGTCAGGATTTGTAGGATCAGTGCCGATAAGTTTTTCATCCTCATTGTTTACACCATCGCCATCGATGTCAGTGTCATCTTTATCTGGTATGCCATCTCCATCAGTATCTTTCGGTGTTTCAATGTCAGGTTTACCGTCAACATCTTTATCCGTTGGTTTATCAGAATTTGGATCAGATTCTTCTTTGTTCGGAATACCATCACCATCATGATCTTCATCACCATCAGAAATACCATCGTGATCAGTATCAGGATTTGTAGGATCAGTACCAATAAGTTTTTCATCTTCGTTACTTATGCCGTCACCATCGATATCAGTGTCGTCTTTATCTGTGATGCCATCGCCGTCAGTATCCTTCGGAGTTTCAATGTCAGGTTTACCGTCACCATCTTTATCCGTTGGTTTATCTGAAGATGGATCAGATTCATCTTTATTCGGAATACCATCGCTATCGAGGTCTTCGTCACCATCACTTACACCATTACCGTCAGTATCTGGGTTATTTGGATCAGTACCGATAAGTTTTTCGTCTTCGTTACTTACACCATCACCATCGATGTCAGTGTCATCTTTATCTGTGATGCCATCGCCGTCAGTATCTTTCGGAGTTTCAATGTCAGGTTTACCGTCACCATCTTTATCCGTTGGTTTATCTGAAGATGGATCAGATTCATCTTTGTTCGGAATACCATCACTATCGTGGTCTTCGTCACCATCACTTACACCATTACCATCAGTATCTGGGTTATTTGGATCAGTACCGATAAGTTTTTCATCTTCGTTACTTACACCATCACCATCGATGTCTTTGTCATCTTTGTCAGGTGTACCATCTCCGTCAGTATCTTTGTCTGAATCAGAATCAGAGCCAGAATTTGAAGTACTGTTAGAGTCAGAACTACTATCAGTGTTGCTATCTGATGTTGAGTTCGAATTACTGTCACTATCAGAACTGCTATCTGTATTAGAACCGCTATTAGAGTTCAAATCTGAATCAGAAGAACTGTCAGTAGCTGAATTGCTATCTGTAGCAGAATCAGAACCACTGTTCGCATTAAAGTCAGAGCTACTGTCATTAGTAGAGTTAGAATCTTTATCAGATTGACTATCAGAACTGCTATCAGTGTTAGAACCAGAATTATTAACGTCTGAATCAGAAGAACTATTAGTAGCAGAATCAGATCCGCTATTTGAGTTAGAGTCAGAGCTGCTATCAGTGTTAGAACCTGAGTTATTGTTAGAATCAGAGTTCATGTTAGATCCACTGTTTGAGTTAGAATCTGAGTTGCTGTCATCAGCTGAATTAGAATCTTTGTCAGATTGACTATCAGAACTGCTATCAGTGTTAGAACCAGAATTATTAGTGTATGAATCAGAAGAACTATCAGTAGCAGAATCAGAACCACTGTTTGAGTTAGAATCTGAGTTGCTGTCATTAGCAGAGTTAGAATCTTTATCAGATTGACTATCAGAGCTGCTGTCTGTATTAGAACCTGAGTTATTGTTAGAATCAGAGTTCATATCAGAACTATTATCCTTCGGAGTTGTGATATCTGGTTTACCATCACCATCTTTGTCAGTTGGTTGATCTGAAGATGGATCAGATTCATCTTTATTCGGAATACCATCGCTATCGTGGTCTTCATCACCATCACTTACACCATTACCGTCAGTATCAGGGTTGTTTGGATCAGTACCAATAAGTTTTTCATCTTCGTTACTTACACCATCACCATCGATGTCAGTGTCATCTTTATCTGTGATGCCATCGCCATCAGTATCTTTCGGAGTTTCAATATCAGGTTTACCATCACCATCTTTATCCGTTGGCTTATCAGCTTTCGGATCAGATTCATCTTTATTTGAAACACCATCATTATCGTGGTCTTCATCACCATCACTTACGCCATTACCGTCAGTATCAAGGTTGTTTGGATCAGTACCAATAAGTTTTTCATCTTCGTTACTTACACCATCACCATCGATGTCAGTGTCATCTTTATCTGTGATGCCATCGCCATCAGTATCCTTCGGAATTTCAATATCAGGTTTACCATCACCATCTTTGTCAGTTGGTTGATCTGAAGATGGATCAGACTCATCTTTATTTGGAATACCGTCATTATCGTGGTCTTCGTCACCATCACTTACGCCATTACCATCAGTATCAGGGTTGTTTGGATCAGTACCGATAAGTTTTTCGTCTTCGTTACTTACGCCGTCACCATCGATGTCAGTGTCATCTTTATCTGTGATGCCATCGCCATCAGTATCTTTCGGAGTTTCAATATCAGGTTTACCATCACCATCTTTATCCGTTGGCTTATCAGCTTTCGGATCAGATTCATCTTTATTTGAAATACCATCATTATCGTGGTCTTCATCACCATCACTTACGCCATTACCGTCAGTATCAGGGTTGTTTGGATCAGTACCAATAAGTTTTTCATCTTCGTTACTTACACCATCACCATCGATGTCATTGTCATCTTTATCTGTGATGCCATCGCCATCAGTATCCTTCGGAGTTTCAATATCAGGTTTACCATCACCATCTTTGTCAGTTGGTTGATCTGAAGATGGATCAGATTCATCTTTATTCGGAATACCATCGCTATCGTGGTCTTCGTCACCATCACTTACACCATTACCATCAGTATCAGGGTTGTTTGGATCAGTACCGATGACTTTTTCATCTTCGTTACTTACACCATCACCATCGATGTCTTTGTCATCTTTATCAGGTGTACCATCTCCATCAGTATCTTTGTCTGAATCAGAATCAGAGCTAGAATTTGAAGTACTGTTAGAGTCAGAACTGCTGTCAGTGTTGCTATCTGAAGTTGAGCCTGAATTACTGTCACTATCAGAAGTACTGTTTGAATCAGAGACTGAATTAGAGTCTGAGTCAGATGTACTATTCTCACCTGAAGTTGAGTTACTGTCAGAGCTGCTATCTGTTTTAGAACCTGAATTATTATCGTCAGAATCAGAAGAATTATCAGTAGCAGAATCAGATCCGCTATTTGAGTTAGAGTCAGAGCTACTATCAGTGTTAGAACCAGAATCGTTATTAGAATCAGGGTTCATGTCCGAACCACTGTTTGCATTAGAGTCTGAGTTGCTGTCATTAGCAGAGTTAGAATCTTTGTCAGATTGACTATCAGAGCTGCTGTCTGTGTTAGAACCTGAATTATTATCGTCAGAATCAGAAGAACTATCAGTAGCTGAGTTACTGTCTGTAGCTGAGTCTGAACCGCTGTTAGAGTTAGAGTCTGAATCAGATGTGTTGTTAGCATCTGAAGTTGAGTTACTATCAGAACTGCTATCTGTGTTAGAACCTGAATTATTATCGTCAGAATCAGAAGAACTATTAGTAGCAGAATCAGATCCACTATTTGAGTTAGAGTCAGAGCTGCTGTCAGTAGTAGAGTTAGAGTCTTTATCAGATTGACTGTCAGAACTACTGTCTGTATTAGAACCACTGTTTGAATTAGAGTCTGAGCCAGAAGTACTGTTGTCATCTGAAGTTGAGCTAGAATCAGAACCACCGTTTACATCAGAACCTGAGTTGTTGTTAGCATCAGAGCTAGTGTCAGAACCACTGTTTGAATTAGAGTTTGATCCAGAAGTACTGTTGCCATCTGAAGTTGAGCTAGAATCAGAACCACCATTAGTGTTAGAGTCAGAGCCATCGTTAGTGTCAGAATCAGAGTTGCTGTCTGTATTAGAACCTGAGTTGTTGTTTGAATCAGAGTTCATATCAGAACCGCTGTTAGTGTTACTATCTGAGTTGCTATCTGTAGCAGAACTAGAATCATTATTTGAATCAGGATTTGCATCAGGTCCAGTCTTATCATTAGAGTCCGAACTGCTGTCATTAGCAGAGTTAGAATCTTTGTCAGATTGACTGTCAGATCTACTGTCATTAGCTGAACCAGAATCTTTATCAGATTGACTATCAGAGCTACTGTCTGTGTTAGAAGGTGAATTATTATCATCTGAATCAGAAGAACTATCAGTAGCAGAATCAGATCCCGTATTAGAGTTAGAGTCAGAACTGTTGTCATTAGCTGAATCAGAACTGCCATTAGCGTCAGAATCAGAGTCATTGTTAGATCCAGAATCATTGCTAGAACCACTGTTAGGGTTAGCGTCAGAATCAGAAGAACTATCATTAGCTGAATTACTGTCTGCAGCAGAGTCAGAACCATTGTTCGAATCAGGATTTGCATCAGATCCAGTGTAATCGTTAGTATCAGAACCTAAGTTATGGTTAGAATCAGAGTTCATGTCAGTACTACTATTAGAGTTAGAGTCAGAACTGCTATCAGTGTTAGAACCTGAATTATTGTTAGAATCAGAGTTCATGTCAGATCCACTGTTTGAATTAGAGTCAGAGCTGCTGTCAGTGTTAGAACCTGAGTTATTAGCGTCAGAATCAGAAGAACTATTAGTAGCAGAATCAGATCCGCTATTAGAGTTAGAGTCTGAGTTGCTATCTGTAGCAGAATCAGAACCACTGTTAGTGTTAGAGTCTGAGTTGCTGTCATTAGCTGAGTTAGAATCTTTATCAGATTGACTATCAGAGCTGCTGTCAGTGTTAGAACCTGAATTATTAGCGTCTGAATCAGAACTACTATCAATGTTAGAACCAGAGTCATTGTTAGCATCTGAATCGGAAGAGCTATCAGTAGCAGAATCAGAACCGCTATTTGAATAAGAGTCTGAGCCGCTGTCTGTATTAGAACCTGAATTATTAACGTCTGAATCAGAGCTGCTGTCAGTGTTAGAACCTGAGTTATTAGCGTCAGAATCAGAAGAACTATTAGTAGCAGAATCAGATCCGCTATTAGAGTTAGAGTCTGAGTTGCTGTCATTAGCTGAATTAGAATATTTATCAGATTGACTATCAGAACTACTATCTGTATTAGAACCTGAGTTATTGTTTGAGTCAGAGTTCATGTCAGAACCACTATTAGAGTTAGAATCAGAGCTGCTGTCATTAGCAGAGTTAGAATCTTTATCAGATTGATTATCAGAACTGCTATCAGTGTTAGAACCTGAGTTGTTGTTAGATTCAGAGTTCATATCAGAACCACTATTTGAGTTAGAGTCAGAACTGCTGTCATTAGCAGAGTTAGAATCTTTGTCAGATTGACTGTCAGAACTGCTATCTGTGTTAGAACCAGAGTTCATATCAGAACTACTATTAGAGTTAGAGTCTAAGTTGCTGTCTGCAGCAGAGTCAGAACCATTGTTCGAATCAGGGTTCGCATCAGAACCTCCGTTATCATCAGAGCTGCTATTGCTGTTGTCTACTATCACCTTCACAGGTATTAATTCAGAAGTACTATCTGGATACTTAACTAAAACTCCAAAATCTTGTACGGTTCCACCTGGTATATTTGTTGGAGATGTAACAGTTATAGCACCTGTTTCAGGATTAATTGTAGCAGTCCAACCATTAGGTACACTCTTTTCATCTATTTCAAATACACTACCTTTTGGCGCATCATTATCTTTTAGAGAAACCTCAGTAGCTGTACCGCGTTTGACTGGAATTGGTTCTTTTCCATAAGTTGGCTGGTAAGCTGTACTGTTAGGTATTGATAATTCAACTATAAATTCAGTTTCTTCAGAAGTACCATCTGGATATTTAACTAAAACAGTAATTCTTTCTGATTCATCTCCATTAGAATTAGCAGGAGGGGTAACAGTCGCTACACCAGTAATAGGATCAACTGTAGCAATCCAACCATCAGGAACACTATCTTCAGGAATTTCAAACTTAGTACCAGATGGTAACTTTTTATCTCCAGATTGTGATACCTCAAGAGTTTTACCAGGAATAGTAGTTTGATCTTCGTATCCTGGAGTATGATCTTCAGCTTGATTTGTAACTACTTTAATTGGAACAGTTGTATCGTCAGAAGAACCATCTGGATACTTAACTTTTACAGGAATATTAGCTGAATCTCCATTACTTGCGTTATCAGGAGGTGTAACAGTCACAACACCAGTATTAGGATCAACTGTAGCCGTCCAACCGTCAGGAATTTTAGCACCTTCAGGAATTTCATAAGTTGTACCAGGAGGCAAAGTATTATCACCAGTTTGAGGCACAATTTTAGCTACACCAGGTTTTGTAGGAACCGGCTCATTACCGTAGTTTGGATTATTACCCTGAGCTTCGTTCGGAACTACTGTAACTTTAGCAGTAGCAGTATCTTTAGTACCATCAGGATAAGTCACTTCAACTGGAATATCAGCAGTAGTACCTGATGCTGCATCAGCTGGAGGTGTTGCTGTTACATTACCATTATCTGGGTTAATAGTAGCCGTCCAACCAGCTGGTACGCGGTCACTAGGAATACTGAATTTAGTACCAGCAGGTAACTCTGTATCATCATTTTGTGGTACATCAACAGCCTTACCAGGTTTAGTTTCTCTTGGTGTGTCACTGTATCCAGGAGTATTTAGGTCAGCATATGTTCCAATACCACGCTTAACAATTTTTCTAGTTGGCTCTTTTGATATTTCTTCGTTAGTATTTGCTACTGTAGTTCTATTACCTGTTTCAGGATCAATATTATAAATAGTCGTAACAGTTTTCTTACCAGGAATACCTTCATCAGCGACTTCTTCAATGCCACTAGGTAAATTTGGATCATCTTCATATTCAACTGTAGGCTGAATATCTTCTGTTGTTACCTCTTTAGCCCCTACTTTAATAATTTTATCTTGCTTTTCTAAAAGAGTTTCTACAGTTACAACAGGATTTGTTTGAGTACCATCTTCAGCTGTTTCAACAGTTTCAATTAACTCACCAGTTTCCTCATTCAATTTATATACAGTAGAAACTTTCTTTTTACCATTTATGCCTTCTTGGATTGTTTCATTTGGCTCTGTAGTCAATTTTATAGTATCAGCTTCATAAATTGTCTTGAATTCTATATCTTCTTCTGTTACTTCAAGTGTATTTACTTCTACATGTTTTTCAATAGGTGTAATAGGATTTCCATTTTTATCTCTGATATATGAAGAAGTAACATAACCATTACCCTCGTTGTTTTTTAATCTTGTAGTATATTTTGTACGAAGTCCGTCACGTCCTTCTTGAGTAATATTATGTTCGCCTTTTTGCTTAGATTCATCTTGTATTGCTGTAAATACTGTGTTTCTCTCTTCAATTGAAGTTAATTCTACATCATGCCCAATTAAAACAAATCTAGTAATATCACCAGCATTCATGCTTGAAATATTTTTATGATTTGAAGTATTACGATCGATATTACTTAAAGGTGTATTTCTACTACTTGCATCTGGGTTTTTAGGATCACTTAGTGATTCTACAGTAAGTTCATGATTATATAATCTTGCTGTAAAATTATTAATATTGTTCCATACATGATCAGGGTTTGAAGTATCGCCATTAACTAAGTTTTCATAAGTTTTGTTTTTATCACTTAAGTGGTTAGTATTCCATGTCATTACACGGTGGTCACCTTTCCATGTAATAATAGCCTTACCATCACCATAAATCATTGCAGTATTTTTATTTGGATGACGTGTTGTAGCAGTACGTTGAATATTCACGTATTTTGCAGTACCTTCGATTTTTAAACTTGTATCATTAGAAGATAAATTTGGTAAAACTAATACTTCAGAGTGGTCAAAATCAGTATTATCAGTACGTAAATCAAAAGTAGCGTTATTTTTAAGAATAATTTCAGATGCTGCGCCTCTCCATCCTTCCATTACGAAAAGCGCATTATGACTATGAACCTTACCAGTATTTGCATTTCTTAAATGGTTAATTGCATCTAATTTAAAAGTAGCATCTTCTTTAATTATTAGGCGGCTAATTGCTTTGAATCTAACTAAAGTATTGTCACGAGGACTTGGACGTCCTTGATTAATCTTACCATTTGAAGTAGCTAAAAATTGAGTTCCTCTTCCTAATTCAAAATCCGAATTATCATGCATATTTATAATTTGACCATTACCTCTTTGATCAACATTTACAGTGTTATTTTCTCCAAAGGAAACCATAGCGTATTCGGAATCAAAATTAAAAATATCTTGTCCTTTTAAAGTGATTTTATTATTATCACCAAAAGTTATACGTGAACCTTTGCCTTCAACATAAAAGATATCTTGTGAATTATTACCGTAGTCATAGAACTTAGGATCGTAAGCTTCTATATTAACTTTAGTATTATCTCCAAAAGCAAGTATACCTTTCAGCTTATCTCTTTCGTTGCCTTCACGAGTTGTATAAAGTTTGAAGACTTTACCTTCACCTGTCATAGTCATGTTAATAGTACTACCGTTACTAATTCTTATTTCATTGGCAGCAATAGTTAAATTTTCATTAGCACCTAATTTTCCTGTCTGATGACTTGTAAATTCACCGGAAATATTAACTTTTAGATTTTCATCGTTTACTAATGTGACGCCAGTATGAGTTATATCTCTAAAATTAATAATTTGGTCATGACTATTTGAACCGTATTGAATAAGTCCTCTTGGTCTTCTACCACTACCTGGTCGATTATCTTGTGTATTAATATGGCCATTACTAAATGTGATATTCCAACCTGGTTGGTTTTTACCATTCGTATCCATTTCAAAATAATTCTTGGCAGTATCAAATGAATGCTTATTTAAATCGATAGTAACTGCTCTAGCAGCATTTAGATTAAGTTTTTGAGAATCATTTTTTACGCCAAAAATATTTTTAGTTGGGTTAGGCATAGTAATATCATTATTAAATACAATTTTCCCTACATTTCTATCGTTGAGTGCAGCTAATAATTGGTTATAATTACTAACATTTCGCGTTTGTAACACTGCTGCTCTAAATACGCTGCTGTAATTTTCACCTGTTCTAGGTGCTTGTCTTGAAGGTTGTTCTAATGTTGTTGCTTCAACTTTGTCTTTGTTTTGGTTGTTAACGATATCTTCAAGTGATTTGGATGATACGCTGTTTGCATCTACATCAGAAATTGTATTTGTAACTGTTGCTTCAACTGTTGGTGTATCTACTGCAGGTGTTTCTTCAACACTTGATGGTTGTACTACATCTTCGGTATTACTTGTTGGAGCTGTAGTTTCTGCTGTTTCTTCATTACTTGTTTCTTCTTTAGCTACTTCTGTTGATTCAGCTTTTGGTTGTTCTGCTTTTTCTACAGTTCCAACTTTAGCAGCTTCTGGTGCTACTGTATCAACTTGAGTTGCTTCTTCTGTTGATGCTGTTTTTGTAGTTGATTTATCTTCTGTTGTTGTTTCTTCGTTAGTTGTTGTATCTTGTGTTGTTTCATCAACTGTAGGTGCTTCGGTAGTTGCTTCTTCTTTTGGTTGTTCTGCTGGTGTTTCAGCTGTACCGATTTCTTTAGTTCCTTCTACATTTGATGATTCTTCTATTGCAGATGCTTCATCAACTGGATCTGTTGAATTGTCTTCTGCTTTTTCTTCTTGTGCATGTTTTTGAATTACATTTTCCGATGCAAATGCATCATGAGTTGGTAAGCCTAAGAATATAAGCGTACCGATTAGTATCGAACACGTTCCTACTGTGTACTTACGGATACTAAATTTCTGTAATTTCCGTTGCTTATCCATTAGCAAGCCCCTTTACTATAAAATTTCATAAAAGGCAACTTTACTCATGGCTGAGTTCCCCCGTTACTATTTTGTCTCTATCTCATTAGTAATGTGTTCAGTATATATTCTATTAATGAATCTCAGATATATGAGTGAAGTGCATACTATTAATATGTGAATGGTCGTGCGTAATTAACTCTCCTTTCGTTATAATTATTCAAACATAAGATATGAACAAAATTAAATTTCGTTCTGAAATAGTATATCACTTTTAATGTCACTTTCAAATACTATTTATAATAAACTCTATAATTTTTATATACAATTTTTACAACTTACAATATTATGTACAACTTTGATGGAGAATTATTAAGTCGGAATTAAAAGTATTATAACCATTTATTGAAGTCTGTTTATCGTTCGTGTAAATTAGATGAGAAGGTAAATAATTTGAAAGAGTTGATTGAAATGCCGCAAATATATTTTGACGCCGCTTCTAAAGGCAATCCTGGAGAAAGTTGTTGTGCATGCGTCATTATTACGGATGATGCGAGACATCATTTCACATCTTATCTAGGTGAAATGGATAATCATCGTGCTGAATGGGAAGCATTAATCTTCTCTATTCAACATGCAATTGAATTAGAAGTTGGTAATGCATTGATTTATACAGATTCGAAATTAATAGCTGATAGTATTGATAAAGATTATGTCAAAAATCCTACGTTCAAACCCTACTTCGAGCTATTTAAAGAATTAGAACGGCAATTTGATTTAATATTTGTAAAGTGGATTCCACGATCTCAAAATAAAGAAGCGAATCAATTGGCACAAACTGCCTTAAGAAAACAATTAAAACATAAATAAAAAGCATATCACGACGGCGCGTGATATGCTTTTTACGTTTAATTATAAGAAGTTTGTTGTTAAATATTTACTTGATACGAATAATTCGTGTTCATTACAGATTTCGATTGATTGTTCGATTTCATGATGATATGTCATTTGATTCAGTAAATCTTCAGTTTCTAATGGTACATCTGTATGAATTTGTGCAAGTTGTTTCGACATAGCTAAGTCATCTCGATATGTGATGATTTTCTTTTGTTGACCTGCTGTTAATTCATTAATGTTTTCAAGAACATTTTCAACAGATTGATATTGTTGTATCAATTTAATCGCCGTTTTCTCACCGATACCTTTAACACCTGGATAACCATCAGCTGTGTCACCCATAAATGCTTTAACATCAACTAATTGATGAGGCTCTAAACCATATTCTTCTCTAAATTTATGAATATCATATTTATTGTAAATATTGAAACCTTTTTTTGTCAGCCATATATCAACATCTGTATTTATACATTGTAATAAGTCACGGTCGCCACTCACGACATATGTTTCATGCCCTTTTTCTTGAGCGCGTTTACTAATTGTTCCTATAACATCATCCGCTTCATAATTTGTTATACCTAAATTGAGTAGTCCTAATTTCTCAGCGATTTCTTTCGCTCGGTCAAATTGTGGAATCATTTCTTCAGGTGGTGCAACTCTATTTGATTTATATGCTTCAAACATATCATTTCTGAAAGTCTTAGATCCCATATCCCAACATACGGCAACATGTGTCGGTTTAATATCATTGATCACTGTATAAGAATGTCTAATAAATCCTTGTACAGCATTCGTAGGAATCCCTTTAGAATCTCTCATAAATTGTTTATGAATGCTTGTAGCATAAAAATGTCTAAATAATAAAGCCATACCATCTATTAATAATATTTTGTTACTCATATAGTGCTCCTTTATATCTCTTTTAAGACGTTTTTGATTTTTTCTATAACATCATTATCGATATCTACAGATAAGTAATCTTCAATAAGATGAATCGTCTCTTGATTATATTGTTCGATGTACGACTCACCTATTGTATCATAATGTGCCAAATTCTTAGTTAACGCTTCATTAAACGTCACGATTGGATGGTCGATAAGCTTCATTGTATCATTTAAAATTGCATTTTGCGTTTCTTTTACTTTAGATGTCTTAATTAAATCTTTCTTACTCAGCGAACTAATTGTTTGTTTCGCAATATCTTGAACTTGAATGCTAATCGGTTCCGGATTGATTTCATTTTCAAAGTCATGTTTAAACTTAGAGATTAAAATAGAAGCATCATTTAATTCAACAATTGTTGGAGTTAATAAATCATCAAATGTTCTCGCATAAAAATTCTTTAACCTTTCTACGATAAGCGAGCTTTCTAGACTTAATTTCTGATTTAAATCATCTACATAATATTTCGTACTCATTTGAAGAGATTGTTTAAATTGATCCGTTACCGTTGATGTATTGAAATGTTTTTTGACGATATCATTGAGTTGTATATTCAATCTGTCTTTCAAGTAATACAGTTGATCGTGAATTTCTTTTTCTAGTTGATGATGTGATTTAATCACAATTTGATTAGTGAAGTTCTGTTTATCTTTATAACTGAGTAAAGTTGATTTTCTCTTTTCAAGTTGTGCTTTATCTTGTCTATACGTATGCACCATTTGTTCTAATTCATTCGTCAGTTGTTTAATTCTAGATTCTACTTGCGACTTAAGAACTTGCTTACTTTCTACTTTAACAAAGTGGTCTAACGCGTCCATAAGTCGTTTGAACTCGTCATCATGTGATTTTAGTGCTTGTTTACTTGAAACTGGATAACACTCTGGCTTAATGTTCAATGCATCTAATGATGATTCTACATAAGATATAACAGCTTGCTTATCTTCTTCAGATTCTGCTAAATCAATGGCGTTAATAACAAATTTCAAACCTTGTGATTGTTGTAAATTATTCATATCACGCATATATGTTAAGAACTCACCGTCTTTATCAGTAAATGCGTGATTATAATAACTTACATAAATAATTAAGTCACTTGATGCAATAATTTGTTCAGTCTCTCTCGTATGTCTTTGGTTATTAGAATTAAGTCCTGGTGAATCGATAATGATCTTGTCTTTTAACCATGCTTCTTCAAGTCTTAAATTAATTTTGTGTACAAATGCAGCATGTGTATCATCAGCTGTTAACTTTTCTAATTCTTCTATATCGAATGTGACAGATTTGCCTTCTTTTAAGATATCTTTGTAATGATTAAAGTTCGTCTCAATTGCTTCAAAGAATGCTAAATGATTACTAGATAATGAAGGATGTTGTTTAATATCTTTATCGTCAATAAACGATTCAATTGTTGAGTACTGTTTATTGGCGAACTCTGTTATATGGTTAATCTCTTCTAATAATTGCTCATAAGTCTTAAATGTCACTTCTTGTTCAGTACCGTAACTAATTTCAGTAATACTTGCCGTCGTTGGATTCGGTGAACTTAGTAGCACGGGCTTTTGCAAGATAGCATTAATTAAACTACTCTTACCTGCACTAAATGTTCCGAATACAGCAATCTTTGTGATGTTATGCTCTATTCTTTCGACTTGGCTTTCAATATTATGAACTTCACCCTCAAATAAAGGTAGTTTCTTTAAATGATTGATTTGTTCTTTAAGTTGTTGCAGATTATTTTCTCGATGTTCCGTTTGAACTTCTTTGAATTGTTGTTTCGTTTCTTTCTTATCTTCTAGGTCAAGGTCATTTATATGAATAAAATGTCTATCTATTAGTTTATCGATAGATTCATCAAGATGAATATAATAATGTTGATAATTGTTTGTGATAAGTGATGTTTTTAAATTCTTAAATTCAACATATGTTTCATATTCATTTAATTGATTTGTTTCTTCATTAGACTCGTTATGCACTTCACTCGAATTAACGATTTCCTCTATTAATTGATTTGTTTCATTGCGTATTTTTCGATTAATCATTTCTGTAATGCCTTTAGAATAAATTAACACGTAATCATTTGTAATCGATGTTTGCTCTTGTACTTGACCACTTAATTCTTCTTTACTAATCGTATATTGCTGGTTGATGATTTTCTCGAATAAGTCTGCATCTTGAATGTATTTGTTTAAGTTCTCTAATGATTTAATCCAAACTTTCGTAATTTCATCATGAATTTTGATGTCTAAAGCTTCTTTCACTTGTTCAAGCGTTTCATCTTGAATCATCGCTTTCTTCTTATCTTTATTAAATAGCCCTTTCACTTTATAGTCTTTAGCAGTTGTTTCTAAATAATGTCGAATCGTTTCTCGCATTTCATAAGGCATCAAATAAGCGTTATCTAAAATCTCTTTGCGCTTTTCTTTTAAATTTGAAGTGAATTGATCTTTATCTTGAATTAATGATTGTTCACTTTGGACGTTGAATTTTTCTTTATAAGCTTGATAATCATCATCGAATGTTTCTTCAGTAGAATCAATATCAGAAAGAATCGTTTCCATATGTTGATTAATATATTTCAGCTGTTCTTGTTTAATGTAATTCGTTACACGGTCTATAAATACTTGGTGTTCCGTACGTTGTTGATCAAGCTGATGGATATATTGATTAAATGACTGCTTCTCATTGTTCGGCGTATCATATTTAGATACATAAAATATCTTCTCTAAATTCAGTTTCCAATCTGTAACGGCTTTGTTGACACGATTTTTATATGTATCAAACGAGATTTCATCTTCGTCATGTTTGTCGACTTGGTTAACTACCAATATAACCGGAATATCCAACTTGTTTAAGGATTTAATAAAATTAAAATTCATATCCGACTGCACATGGTTATAGTCGACTGTATAAAATACATAATTAGATGTCAGCAAATATTGAAAAGCACTTTCTCTATGGTTGTCACTCATTGAATCGACACCAGGCGTATCTTGGAAAGTAAAGCCTTTATTAAATTTATCTGAAGTAAATTCAATTTCAATAGATTCCACTTCTCTATCTTCAGTATTAAGCCTTTTAACATCTTCTTGATTATCCACGACTGTGTATTGATTGTTGTTTAAATTAACGGAAATGCTATTTTTGTCTGAAGAAATCAGTTGTGCTGTGTTACTGGTTGTAGGAACAGGAGAACTTGGTAATATATTTTGTCCGATAACATTGTTAATTAATGTAGATTTCCCTGCTGAAAAATGTCCGACAAAACTCACTGTATATTGTTCGTTATATATTTTTTTAATCATTTCATTGATTTGTTTAATTAATGGTTGGTTAGATGACTTTTCAATTTCTTTTTTTAATTTATAAAGTAAATCTAATGATGCTTGATTACGATCCATTTTAATTCCCCTTTATTTTTACACAAATAATTTAAATAGTGTGATTTACATCACATTAATTTTTTAATCTCTATTCTATTATAAATAATGAAGAGAATATAAGAAAGGATGAATAAAATGACAGTCCAAAATAATGACCTAAACAAGAAGACTGATGACCACTCTCATGATGATCTGGATTTAAGAGGCACACTGTATTCAGTTTTCACATTGGGAGGCATCTTTGCAGTATTATGGGTAATTTGTTTTATTTTATTTTTAGTAAGAATTTAAGGGGTGAAATCTGTGCATAAATACGAAAAGTTATGGCTAAAAGTCGGCATAAGCTCATTAGTCATTTTCTTAACAATTTTGATGATTACAGGTTTGCATAATGGACACACGCCAGCCGCTTCTGGTAGAGACTATGTTAATCCTGATAAAGTCGATCAAATCGAACCTTTCAACAAACCAGGTTTACACAAAGTTAGCGGCAAAGATTATGACTATGAATTAGTTATTCTTGCTTCAGCTTTCAATTATCAGCCGGGTAAAGTCGAAATTCCTAAAGGTTCAAAAGTAAAAATCATTGCGACAAGTAAAGATACTTTGCATGGATTTAGTTTACCAGGCACAAACGTCAACATGATGTTAGAACCTGGACATATTAGTGAATATTACAAGACATTCAATGAGAAACGCGAATATTTAATCATCTGTAATGAATATTGTGGTATCGGACATGCAGATATGAAGTCGATGATAAAGGTTGTGGATAAAAAATGATAACACGATTAAATAAGAATGATAGCAGACTTGTAATGGCGCATATGTATGTAGCTATTGGTTGTTTAGTCCTTGGGGGATTAGCAGGTTTGTTACAAACATTAGTAAGATCAGGATATTTACAATTACCTAAACAAATTTCTTATTATCAAATCTTAACAGTGCACGGTATCGTATTAGCATTGGTACTGACAACTTTCTTTATCTTAGGCTTTCAATTTTCTGCAGTAGCTAAGACATCTGGACATTTAACGTCTGTACAAAGAAAGTTCGGTTGGGTTGGATTTTGGGTAATGATTATTGGTACGCTCATGGCAGCAACAATGGTTCTATTAAACAAAGCCACTGTTTTATATACTTTTTATGCACCATTAAAAGCACATGCTATTTTCTATATTGGTATGGCGCTTGTTGTTGTAGGTAGCTGGATTTCTACAGTTGGACAAATTTTAAAATATGTAGAGTTTAAGAAGAAGAATCCAGGTAAGAAATCTCCCCTACTGAGCTACATGGTAGCAATTAACGGGGTAATGTGGATTGTATGTTCATTAGGTGTTGCTGCAACAGTACTTCTTCAATTAATTCCTTGGTCATTAGGTTTAGTTGAAAGAGTAGACGTAACATTAAGTAGAACATTATTTTGGTATTTTGGTCATGCACTTGTTTATTTTTGGTTATTACCAGCTTATATGTGTTGGTATGCAATTATCCCGAAAATTATTGGTGCAAAAGCATTCTCAGACAATTTAGCAAGAATGTCATTTATGCTATTCTTATTCTTCAGTATTCCTGTTGGGATACATCACCAATTAGTTGAACCAGGTATTGATGATACATGGAAATACTTACAAGTTGTATTAACGTTTATGGTTGTCATTCCTTCATTGATGACAGCATTTAGTTTGTTTGCAACATTTGAAAATTACGGTCGTTCTAAAGGCTATAAAGGATTGTTTACATGGTTTAAATCTTTACCATGGAATGACGCAAGATTCGTATTACCATTCTTAGGTATGTTAGCCTTTATCCCAGGTGGCGCAGGTGGATTAGTAAACGCATCTGCACAAATGAACGGATTAATTCACAATACAATTTGGGTAACTGGACACTTCCATTTAACAATCGCTTCAGCGGTCATCATGACATTCTTTGGAATTATGTACTGGTTAATACCTCATTGTACAGGTAGAAAACTAACTAAATTCACAAATAAATTAGCACTTATGCAAGGTTATACTTGGGCGATCGGTATGACAATTATGAGTGGCGCAATGCACTATGTTGGATTAGTAAAAGGTGCACCAAGAAGATCAACATATTCAGAATATGGCGGTGCTAAACAAGCTGCTGAATGGATACCATATCAAGTACTACAAGCAGTTGGGGGAACAATTTTATTTATTTCTATAATATTAGTCGTAATGGTGTTTATACACTTAGCCTTCTTATCACCTAAAGGCGAAGAAGAATATCCAGTATCAGAAGCATTGGACGAAGAACAACCAGTCATTAAATTTGTTGAGAACTGGAGATTCTTAATCATCGTGACAGTATTGCTTATCTTAATCGCATATACAGTCCCTATCGGACAAATGTTCACAGATCCAGCACCAGGAGCCAAAGGATTAGGAGAAGGCAAACTTTGGTAATACTAAATTAATATATTTAACTAAGAACTTTCATACAATGATGAATAATAGGAAGACTGGCAACAAATCTTTAGAAGATGCGTTGCCAGTCTTCTTTTGTGGGGGTTGGGTGGTGTTTGTAATGAATATCTCTAGTCTAATATGTTGGATAAGTATGGTGATTAGTCGAGAAATAGTACAAGTCATGGCTTAACGTCCATATTAAGCCAAGAGACAGCTCAAGTCATGGCTTAACGCTCTAATTAAGCCAAGAGATCGTCCAAGTCATGGCTTAACGACCTAATAAAGCCAAGAGATGAGCCAAGTCATGGCTTAATGTCTGAATAAAGCCAAGAGATGAGCCAAGTCATGGCTTAATGTCCTAATAAAGCCAAGAGATCGTCTAAGTCGTGGCTTAATGTCTGAATAAAGCCAAGAGATAACCCAAGTCATGGCTTAACGTCCAACTTAAGCCAAGAGATATTAAATCTAGTCCAAACCATACATCCCCACTATTCTCCAAACCAAAAAACCACCTGCTCTGCAGGTGGTTTCCTCTTTCTTACTATCTATTTATTTCGTTTGCCCCAATATTGATAGTACGTACATTCGATATAGCCGTTAAAGAGTTTTCTTCTTTTTGTGGCTTTCTTACCTACTAATGGTTCGAATTCTTTATAGCTTGTAAGCATATATAATGATGCTTGGTCGTTTTGTTTCATGATTTCGCCTAAGTGTTTGTACATTGCTTCTACTTCACTTCGTTCACCGATACGTTCGCCATATGGTGGGTTCCCAATTATTGAAACGGGTCCTTCTGGTACTTCTAGGTTATGAACATCTTGAACTTTAAATTGAATGATGTCCCCTAACCCAACTTCTGTTGCGTTGTCTTTCGCAATTTCAACCATTTTAGGATCGATATCGCTTGCTATGATATTAATTTCTTTATCATATAATGCCGCTTCATCTGCTTCTTGTCTTAATTGGTCATACAACCCTTCTGGTATGATATCCCAATCTTCACTCGCAAACTCACGGTTAAATCCTGGTGCAATATTTTGAGCGATGAGTGCTGCTTCTATTGCAAGTGTACCTGAACCACAGAATGGATCTATAAATGGTGTTTCACCGCTCCAATTTGTTAATCTAACAAGTGCTGCAGCTAATGTTTCTTTCATAGGTGCGTCACCTTGTGCTAAACGGTAACCTCTTTTATGAAGTCCTGAACCTGAAGTGTCGATTGTTAATAAAGCTTCGTCTTTCAGCAATGATACTTCAACTTGGTATTTGCTACCTGTTTCATCGATCCAACCTTTAATTTGATACGCATGTTTCAATCTCTCAACTATCGCTTTTTTAACGATTGCTTGACAGTCGGATACGCTGAATAATTTAGATTTAACACTTTTACCTTGAACTGGGAACATACCTTGAGCGCCAATTACATCTTCCCATGGTAATGATTTCGTCTTTTCGAATAATTCATCAAAAGTTGTTGCATGGAATCGTCCTACTACGATTTTGACTCTGTCAGCAGTTCTTAACCATAAATTTGATTTAACGATTGCTGTTTCATCACCTTCGAAAAGTACGCGACCGTTTTCTACTTTTGTTTCATATCCTAATTCTTGAACTTCTTTAGCAACAATTGATTCTAATCCCATTGGACTAGTAGCGAGTAATTGATACATGCATATACTCCTTTATATTTAAATTATCATTATTTACAAATAAAAAGCTCTCCTACTTGGGAGAGCGACACTAGTAAGTGATAAATCTGTAAGCCATGTTTTGTCCTTTAGTACTGCTAACGTGTACTAGTTACACTCGTACGCCAGTGATAATCATCTGTCTGTATGATTACATACCTTCTTATTCCGTTCATTTCCGTCAAAGAAGTGCTCCTACCAATTTTGGATTGCTCACTCGAGGGGTTTACCGCGTTCCACCTTTTACATTTCTGTAAAAGCTACGTCACTGTGGCACTTTCAAACTACTTTAACCATATTATTACTAACTTAGGTTATTTCATTGCCGTCAATTATTTGCCCTGGCTTATTGTTTCGCCAAGCACGAACACTACATTCATCTCAGAATGTGTGAGCATGGACTTTCCTCTACTTAACGTAGCGATTATCCGAAATACCACTCAACAAAGAATTATAGCATAAACAGCGTTAAATAACTATCATTTATTCGCCAAATACTGCTTTTTCAAGATTAGAAATTCGTTTCAAGATATCTACATTATTAGAATTGTATTGTTGAGAGCCTTGTGGTCTGCCTGACGCGACACGGATTCTTAACTGTTCGATTTCTTTTTTAAGTTTAGAATTTTCTTCTGTCAATTTGATGACTTCATTATTTAAATCAGCCATTTTTTGATAGTCTGAAATAATGTCATCTAAAAAAGCATCTACTTCTTCAGTTTTGAAACCTCTTAAACCTCTTTCGAATTCTTTTTCATAAATATCTTTTGCAGATAGCTTTAATGCTAAATCAGCCATTTTTACACCTCATTTAATATGATTCGTTGTCATTATTATAATTAAATTCCATAAAGTCTTGTAAATCCATGAATGTAATAACATTATAAGTATAGTTTGTCTTTTCAGCAAAATCAACTAACTTACTTTTGAAGTATTTAGGTGATGCTTCTTGTTCATCATCATAAAATAATATTGTCTTATCGGTATTATCGAGTATAAATTCATTGGCTTGTTGAAATTGGAACCCACCTTGATACTCACTTTGATGAATCGCATTAACATAGTCTGCTTGTGCAACAATATTTTGATAAGCTTGCTGGTTTGTTTCGTTCCATTTATTATAGTGATTTAAAAATGGTGTCAATATCGCAAGTTTCAATTGAGGGAATTTATTTTTCATTTCAATTGTTACTTCTGCTACCCAAAGTTCAAATCCTAATTGTCCTGAAATAATGACCCACTCCATACCTTCTTCTATTTCTTGCTCAATGATTTCTTTAAGATATGCTTTGATGACTTTCACTTCTGGTTGATCATTTTTAAAAATATTCAGTTCAAACGGTTTGTATCCCGTAAAATATACAGACGTCATGATAAATCACCTATATGGGTATAAATATAATTTAAATCATGTTGTACGGCTTTATGCTTTTCAAAGAAGAGTTTCTTACTTGTACGTTTATAATGGCATTCTACAGACAACTCTTTATAGTTACTAATTAAGAGTTGGAATTTCTGTTCATTCATATATTGTAATTTCAATACGGCATCTTGATGAACAGCAAGTTTGTCTAGCAGAACATCGACTTGTTCTACAAATGGTACGACATCTTTATAAAAGTCGTATTCATGATCGTCTTTCGCGTGTTGAAATATATCTAACATGTTATTTAATTTATTTAAAAGTTCTTGTATCATCGCTACACCTACTATTAATGAAGTTTGTATTTTAAATGTGCTCACGATAAAATGATAACATAACTAGAAAAGTTCTAGAATATTTATGTATCATAAAAAACTTTTGTAACTTATAATGAAATAAGGTATAATATTTAGAGTTTTATGATATGAAGCTAGGTGATGAATTTGAATTATCCAAACGGAAAAAAAGTAACAAAAAATACTTCTAAAGTCTCAATCCAAGATGACCCTAAATATAGTAGAATACAATATGGTAAACGGGGTATGAGATTAGAGGAGGAAATTGATAAATCCAATGAATACTTCAGATTAGAAAATATAGCAGTTATTCATAAGAAACCGACACCTATTCAAATCGTTGATGTTGACTACCCTAAAAGACAAAAAGCTGTCATTAAAGAAGCGTATTTTAGAAAGCCTTCAACAACAGATTATAACGGTGTTTATAATGGATACTATATTGATTTTGAAGCTAAGGAAACGAAAAATAAAACAAGTTTCCCTTTAAATAATATCCACGATCACCAAGTATCACATATGGAACAAGTATTAAACCAAAAAGGTATATGTTTTTTGTTGATAAAATTTAGCTATCATGATAGCGTATTTTTATTGCCTTTTAGGAAGTTTATGGTATATTGGGACAGATATAAATCTGGAGGCAAGAAGTCCATCACGCTTAAAGAGATTGAAACTGATGGTTACTTAATACCAATCCAATTTAAACCAAGAATTAACTACATAACAATAGTTGATCAATTGATAAAAACAGAAAGTGAGGCGCTCAAATGAGTCAATCAAAAGCTTCTAATAGTAAAAATGGTAAAGAACAACCTAAGAAGAAGAGGAATATCAAAAGGACGATAATTAAGGTGTTCGGTATTCTCGTGCTAGCATTCTTAGCAATGGTAATCATAGGTGTTCTCGTATTTGCATATTATGCTTGGAAAGCTCCTGCTTTCAATGAAAGTGCGCTTAAAGACCAATTACCAACTAAAATTTATGACAAAAATAATAAACTTGTCACGACCCTCTATATGGGACAAAAGAGAGAACATGTTAAATTTGACGATGTTCCAGATCAGATGAAAGATGCTGTACTTGCAACTGAAGATAATCGCTTCTACGATCATGGTGCATTAGACTACAAACGTTTATCTGGAGCAGTTATGAAGAACTTTACAGGTGGCTTTGGTTCACAAGGTGCATCTACATTAACACAACAAGTTGTAAAACGTTCATTCTTAACAGATAAGAAATCCATCGAAAGAAAAGCACAAGAAGCTTACCTTTCATATAGATTAGAACAAGAATATTCTAAAGATGAAATCTTTGAAATGTACTTAAACAAAATCTATTACTCAGATGGTATTTACGGTTCTCAAACAGCAGCTAAATATTACTTCAATAAGAAATTAAAAGATTTAAACTTAGCTGAAACAGCTTACTTAGCAGGTTTACCACAAGTGCCAAACCAATATAACATTTATGATAATCCTGAAGCGGCTGAAAAACGTAAAGACACAGTTCTTTATTTAATGGAAAGACACGGTAGAATTACTAAGAAAGAAATGAAAGAAGCACAAGATACACCTATCGATAAGAACTTAGTTAAACGTACAGTTGAAGAAAGAAACGACGCAATGACTGATACACCTGACAATGAGTACGCTTCTTATATTAACTATGTTAAACAAGAAATTACTCAGAATAAAGCGTTCAAAGGTCAATCATTAAATGATATTATGACGAGCGGTCTTAAAATCTACACAAACATGGATAAAGATGTTCAAAAAACATTACAAGAGTCAGTTGATAACGGTACATTCTACAAGAATAAAGACCAAATTACTGGTTCATCTATAGTAGATACGAAGACTGGTAAATTAGTCGGTATTAGTGGTGGTAAAGATTACAAAGATGTAGTTGATAGAAACCAAGCAACAGACGTTCATCCTACTGGTTCGTCACTTAAACCGATATTAGCTTATGGACCAGCAATTGAGAATATGCAATATGCGACAAACCATAAGTTCCAGGATGAAAGTCAATATAATATCAATGGTAGTATTTTCAAGAACTATGATGGTCAAGGTCACGGTTCAGTTACAATGGCTGATGCATTAGCGAGATCATATAACATTCCAGCATTGAAATCTTGGCAAGAAACAAACCAAAACGCTGGCGAAAAAGCAGTTAAAGACTTTGCTTCTAAAGTGAATTTAAATTATAAAGATGAAATTGGACCTTCAGAAGTACTTGGTGGTTCACAATCAGAATTCTCCCCTACTCAATTAGCATCAGCATTTGCGACTATGGGTAATGGCGGAACATATAACGAAGCAAAATCAATTAGAAAAGTTGTCACTCAAGATGATGAAACAATCAAATTCTCAAGCGAAAGCCATAAAGCAATGGAAGACTACACAGCATACATGTTAACTGAAATGCTGAAAGGAACATTCCAAGCATACGGTTCAGCTTATGGATATGGCATTAACGGTGTGAACGTAGCAGCTAAAACGGGTACTGGTACTTATGGTGATGAAGTATATAGTGAATATCAATTACCTGAAAATGCAGCGAAAGACGTTTGGATTACAGGTTATACACCACAATACACTATGTCAGTATGGATGGGCTTCAACAAAGTTAAAGAATACGGTGAGAACTCATTCTTAGGACATGATGAACAAATTAAACCACAAATATTATTCAATGAAGTTATGTCAGAAATCTCTAATTATGACGGTGCAGACTTCGAAAGACCTGATTCAGTAACAGGAAGCGGTAAAAGCTTAAGTGTTGCAGGTAACGAAGACAATAATACAACATCAAGCTCAGCACCTAGCTCTGGTAATAGTCGTAATCAGCAAAATAATTATAACTTCTCAAACAATAATAATAATGTAACAACAAACGAACCACAGACAAATTCAAATACATCTAGAACGCAACAAAACAATACACAACAACAGTCATCTACAAATCAAAACGTAACAACTGAAGAACAAACGACAGAAACACCAACAACAGAAGAATCAGATTCAGACTCTGACAATAGTAGTTCAACCTCAGATGCAGCAAAACAAGCTGCCAAAGAAGAGAAAGATGACTAAGATATAGAAAAAGCATCACATCCCGCAAAGGATGTGATGCTTTTTTGATTATAATATTTTTTATTCTCCACTTTCACGTTGTGCGGCTCTTTTAAGTTGAATCTGATATCTCGCATTCATTCTAATTAATTCTTCTTTCAGTGTTACCATTTGTCTATATCCCATAAAGTGATATATTCTCTCGTTTATATAGTGGTATCGTTCTTCGAAATTCATTGGTATAACTGGATATTCTTCGATATGCCCTATATCAAATGTTTCTATTTGATTGATTTGTTCTATATAAGCGATGATCAAACTATAATATTGATCTAACAATTGATGTGCTTCACTTGTTTTAAGCTTTTTATTTTTTACAAGTGGCTCTATTTGTAGTTCAAGTTCTATGAAATCATTTTTTTGTATCATGCGCCTTCAACCTTTACTAACCCAGCTTTTAATCGTTTTTGCCCTTCTCTACAATCTGCAAATAATGGACATACTTCGCATTTCGGTTTACGTGCTACACAGTGATAGCGCCCAAAGAATATAAGCTGATGGTGACTTTTTGTCCATCTTTCTCTTGGAATGATGCTACATAAACGATCTTCAACTTGGCGCACATTGTCTTTAATTCTACATATTGCGAGACGTTTAGATACGCGCTCTACATGTGTGTCTACTGCTAATGATGGTTCCCCAAATGCTACACTCATTACAACATTCGCTGTTTTACGCCCTACACCAGCTAGTGATTCTAATTCTTGATGTGTACTTGGTACGACACCGTTAAAATTATCTAACAATGACTGACAAAGTTTTTGTATATTTTTAGCTTTATTACGGTATAAACCGATTGAGCGAATGTCATTTTGTAGTTCTTCTAAACTTACATTTAAATAGTCTTCAGGAGTTTTATACTTTTCAAAAAGCGATTTCGTCACTTTGTTGACGAGTACGTCTGTACACTGTGCAGAAAGTAATACTGCGATTGTCAGTTCAAATGGATTGTCATGAACGAGTTCACATTCAGCATCTGGAAACATTTCGTCAATAACATCCATCATTTCTAATGCTTTCTTTTTACTTATCATAAGGATTCTCCCCATTTACCCAATCAAAAGTCGGGATTAAATTAACATTTTGTTTTACTTTTTTAGTTTGATTAAACTTTTCACTTTCTTCTTTGGAAGATTCAACAGTCGTGATGTTCTTCTTCTTCCAATTTAATAATATACGGTCGATATATTTGATGCTGAGTTTGTCTAAACTATGCGCTTCGTTAAGCGCGCTCATGATGAGTTCGTTTGAATGTTTATCAGTATCAATCCAGTGGTTTAATGTTTGTACTTCTAATGGTGTTAATGGTCGACCGAAAGTGGATTCGAATTCTTGGAATAATTTCTTGAATTTTAAGTTTTGATCTTCTACTGTACCTTGTTGCATTGCTTCATTTTTAATTAATGCGAGTTGTTCATACATAGGATCAAATGATATGAATTCATTATATTTATGCTGGTCATCTTTTTCAATTTTAATGTCTATAATTTTTAATTGAGAGAGTTGATTGATGATATGACTCACTTCTTGTATAGATAATGTCGTGCCACGTTGGATATCTTCTAATGGAGGCTGTAAGTTACGATCATTCTCTTGGTCCAGCAATTTAATAAGGATAACGAATTGTTTTTCATTTAATCCTAAATTGGCATAATGATCAAACAAAGCTCTTTGAACAACGACTGGCTTTTCTTTTAACATATCACTTGTATACATTTTTTCACCTACTTCATTATAAAAATATAGAGTCTGGGATCACTATTCAGCTCCCAGACTCGCATATTATTATGGATATAATCGATTTAATAAACGTGGGAATGGTGCAGTTTCTCTAACGTGTTCTACGCCACTTAACCATGCTACTGTTCTTTCAAGTCCTAAGCCAAATCCACTATGTGGTACACTTCCGTATTTTCTTAAGTCAGTG
The DNA here is from genome assembly GCF_022386455.1 of Mammaliicoccus sp. I-M35. NCBI lineage: Bacteria > Bacillati > Bacillota > Bacilli > Caryophanales > Staphylococcaceae > Mammaliicoccus > Mammaliicoccus sp. I-M35. Next base: position 174,353 of record NZ_JAJNIL010000001.1, read on the forward strand.
TAATAACTATATGCTTCAGGATCTAAACCATGTTCATTAATTCTTTGATTAATTAAATCTAAATCACTAATTCTTTCAGAACCACCAATGATTTCTCCGTAACCTTCTGGTGCGATTAAATCTGCACATAATACAGTGTCTGGATTTTCAGGGTTTGGTTCCATATAGAATGGTTTAATTTTTGTTGGATAATTAATGATAAATACTGGTTTATCATAATGGTTTGCAATTGCAGTTTCATGAGGAGAACCGAAATCGTCGCCCCATTCAATATCATCGAATCCTTCTTGATGTAAGAATTTAATGGCATCATCGTAAGTGATTCTTGGGAATGGTGTTGAAACTTGTTCTAACTTAGAAGTATCTCTTTCAAGAAGTTCTAATTCTAATTTACAATTTGCCAACACAGCTTTAACGATGTGATGAACGTAATTTTCTTGAACTTCTAAGCTTTGGTCATGTTTCATAAATGCCATTTCGCCTTCGATCATCCAGAATTCAATTAAATGTCTTCTTGTTTTTGATTTTTCAGCTCTGAAAGTTGGACCGAAACTAAATACTCTATTGTGCGCCATAGCTGCAGCTTCTAAGTATAATTGACCACTTTGAGATAAGAATGCATCTTCGTCGAAATATTTCGTATGGAACAATTCACTTGTACCTTCAGGAGCACTACCTGTTAAAATTGGTGGATCAATTTTAGTGAATCCACTTTCGTTAAAGAATTCATATGTCGCACGAATAATTTCGTTTCTAATTTTCATAACAGCATGCTGACGTTTAGAACGTAACCATAAATGTCTGTGATCCATTAAGAATTCTGTACCATGATTTTTTGGTGTGATTGGATAATCATGTGATTCTGAAATGACTTCTACACCACTTACTTGCATTTCATAGCCAAATTTAGAACGGTCATCTTCTGTAATTGTACCCGTAACATAAACAGATGTTTCTTGTGTTAATGATTTAGCTAATTGGAAGATGTCTTCTGATACTTCAGCTTTCACAACGACTCCTTGCATAAATCCTGTTCCATCTCTTAATTGTAAAAATGCTATTTTCCCACTTGATCGCTTGTTTGCAATCCAAGCACCGATTGTCACTTCTTGATTGACATAATCTTTAGCTTGTTTAATCGTAATATTCATTATTATTTCTCCTATTCAAATAAATTACCTATAGTTATTTTATCAAATTATGCATACAACTGCTATCTGTTTGGATATTTTCTTAGTTTATCTTGGAATTTATTTAAATCACCTTCGATAACAGGTATTTCACCTAAAGCATTTATGAAATATTTACTGTAATTACTATCTAATATTCTTCTATCAAAACAAATTAATAAACCTTGGTCATGCTTGTTTCGAATTAATCGACCAATGCCTTGTCTGAACTTAGTTACTGCGTCTGGTAAGACAAAGTCTTTAAAGGGATTGTCAAATTCATCTTTCATTAAATGGTATCGTGGATCATCCTGATGTATAAACGGTAATTTCGTCATCATGACACATTTAATACCTGAAGATTGATAATCAAATCCTTCAAAGAATGATAAAGTACCTAGTAAAATCGTTTTATCAAATTGGTTAAACTGTTGTACGAGTTTGTATACGTGTGAATGTTGTTGCTGCATTAAGACGACATAATCATCAAAGATTTCAAGTTCTTCCATGTATCGGTATGCTTGATACAACATCGCATAATTCGTAAACAGTACTAAACATTTTTGATTTGTTTCACTCACAAATGTAGATAAATAACTAACAATCGTTTCAATATAGTCATCTTGTTGATGATATTGATAAGTCGGCATATTTTCCGGTACAAAACATGTTGCTTGATTTTTCAAGTCGTAAATATCATTTAAATAATAAGTGTTAAATTGAATGTCTTCAGGAAACATAGATTTAAATGATGTAAATGAATGATTAACAGTTAATGTCCCTGAAATGAAAATATTGCTATTGAATTGCTCTATAAACACTTCATTCAGTAAATCTTTAACTTCTGCTTTTTTAACAAAAAGTGAAAGTGTAGATTTCTGAGATATTTTCTTAATGGATACGAATGGCACTTGACCAGACTTAATCATGTTATAAATTTTAGTATATTGATGATAAATATAAATTAACTCTTTTTTGAACGCTTTAACATGTGCGTGTGAGTATGATTTAAATCTAGATAATATTTGATTGATTGTACTAATTTGTCGTTTAAATATTTCAGATATATTTGCAACATCAATATCATAGAAGTAATGAATTTGTTTGTCATCTTCATGAGATTCTTGATGCTTATCTGAAATTTGAGCCATTAAATCATCAAATAATTGTTCGTTTTGTTCGTGCAGTAAATCAATATCACGTTTCAGTTGATATATATCAATTGGTTCGATTGGATATTGCTCAATGACTCTTCTATTTTCTAATTTATCTAATCGCTTAAATAATTTTTCTTGCTCATTTTTACCTAATAAACCGAGATGATATTTAATATGTTGATAACTTAAATCATCTGTCACTTGATTAAGTGCGTAATCTTGAATACGATGTGCTTCATCAACAATGATATGTTTGAACAATTGATATACGGTATCTTCGGTACTATGTTGTAATAAGTGTGCGTGGTTTGTTATACCAATCTCTACATGCTGCGCACTCTCTTTAATAAATTGATAGTAATGTATATCATTTTTATACGGAACGTAAGTCGTGCGTTTTTGTTCAAAGAAGACTTTTTGACCACCTTTAAGATGGAGCTCTTCAATGTCACCTGTTTCCGTTTCAAGAATCCATACAAGCAACTGCATTTTTAAAATTGTCGCTTCATAGTTATCTGTATCATCTTGTAAAATATTCAAGATTAAACCAAGCGAAATATAATGATCTTTACTTTTAATAATCATCGCTTTTAAATCTAAATCTAATGCATTTAAGACTTTATTAAATTCTTGTTCTAGAAGTTGATTTTGAAGTAACTTCGTATGTGTTGAAACGAGAATATGTTCACCAGTTTCTAAATAATACAATAATGCAGCGAGCACAAAGCTCATCGATTTCCCACTACCAAGTGGTGCTTCAATTAAAGCATTCTCATTATGCATTAATGAATCAAACAATTGTTGAACGAGTTGATATTGTTCTTTACGATAATCGAAGTTAAATGTTTTAAGAATTCTATCATAAGCTTCATCGAGTGTTATTGATGTACGGTCACTTGAATGACGTATAGGCATTTGCTTTAAATAATGGATGTTCTGGTACTTTTTAATATTGCGATTATGCGTTTCGGCACCTTGATGTGTTCTTACAATTTCAAATAGAACGTCCTTTAAATCATGCTTTAAAGATTTAGATAAATAATAAAGTTGTTTAATCGTATCAATCGGAAGACCATTTATTTTTTCAATGGCTTTGATAAACAATAGTGCAGTTGCTTTAGCATCCTCATAAGCACTATGCGCTTGGTTTAAATCAACTTGTAACGATTGACTCAATTCACTTAACTGATAACTTTCTTCGTTTGGAAATGCGATTTTAAACAATTCCATCGTATCAATTGTTAATTTAGGTTCAAATTGTATTTGATGCTTTTCGAAATGAGATTTGAGAAAGTTTAAATCAAATAGAACATTATGCGCGACAAATACACAATCTTTCAACAAGTTAAATAATGATTGACTGATTTCTTCAAAGTACGGAGCTTCTTCTAAGTCTAATTCATTAATATTGGTTAATGCTTGAATGAAAGATGGAATTTCCAAATCCGTTTTGACATATGAATGATATGTATCGGTAATTTGGTTATTTTCTATAAATGTTATCCCAATTTGAATGATTTCATCATATTGAATTTGGTTTCCGGTTGTTTCTAAATCTACAACAGCGTATCTTTGCGCCATATTATCTCTCCTATATTTCGATATCTGCACTCATAAATTGGTGTAATTGACCATCATCAGATATCACGGTTAAGAACCCATTATCTTGTATATCAATTGCTCGACCAAATACTTGCTTTTTACCTTCTGTATAAGTTAATTTTTTGTCCCAAATCATACTTTTACTTTTATATAAATCTTTAATGTCACTGAATGGTAATTCTAAAAATTGATCATATCTCAGTTCAATAGCTTCTATTAATAATTTCAAAAATCGATAAGGTTCTATAGATTGTTCATTTTCTATTTTTAAACTTGTCGCACGAGATTGACCAGCTTGATCGAAATCTTCTTGTGTTTGGTTTAGGTTAATTCCAATGCCACAAATAATCGCATTGACGCCATCAGTATCTGCAATCATTTCTGTTAAAAAGCCACAAACTTTTTTATCGCCTATATAAATATCATTTGGCCATTTAATTCTACTTTGAATGCCATAATGCTGTTCGATCACTTCTTGAATGGCAAGACTTATAAATAAATTAAATGTCGACATTCTTTGAATTGGAATATCTGGGCGTAATACAACTGACATCCAAAGCCCTTTACTTTTAAGAGATGACCATTCTCTTTGGAAACGCCCTCTCCCATTTGTTTGTTCATCACTCAAAACAATAAAGTCATGATCAATGTCATTAACACGAGATTTAGCTAACAATTGTGTTGAATCTACTTGTGTTTGAACAATTGCGTGATTCAATATTTTTTGATCTTGAAGTGTAATGTTCACAATGTCTTCTTGCCAAATTGAAGGGATTTCTGAGATTTTATACCCCTTATTTGAAATAGACTCAATTTCAAAGCCTTCTTTTCTCAATTGATCGATGACTTTTTTAACTGTTACACGTGAACAATGTAACGTTTCAGCAATATGTTGTCCTGACAAATATTCATTATTTTGATATAAATATTTAATAATTTCACGTTTATATTTTGACATTCTCTCGCACCCATTCTATTAAATCATTTTCTGTGTTATCCACTTTAAGGTTAATAACAGCTTGTTCAACTTTATTTAAAATATCTTTTATCCATGGTCCACCTTTTTTATTAAATGTAGACATCAATATTTGACCGTTAATTTGTAATTCTGATTTATCATATATAGGTAGTTTATCATATATTTCATCAATTACACGGTCATTCATAATTGTAGGATGGATAGAGATATTCAGTTGTGCATCATGCTCAGAAATAAAGTGAATGATTTCTTTCATTTTATCACGATGATACGTATATACGAGATGAATCATATCTTGCTTTGAAATATTATTTTCAGAAAGTGATATCAATAATTGAACGTATGATGAGATATCACGCTTTTCTTGATTACTGATTTTCAAACTGTTCAAGCTTGTTAAATCTAATTCGTATAAATAACATAATGCAGCCACCCATAAATTGAAATGGGCATGTTCCGGCATGAAGATACTAGTTTGATTAATTTCTTTGAAAAATGGAATATATTTAAATATTTCTAGTTCATGAGCGGTCGTTTTTGTATCATGAATATATTGACCTTGTATCATTTTTTTAAGTTCAACAACAATTCTTTCAATTGCGATGGCATTTAAAGAATGTGCTGTTTGATGCATGGCGTCTTTTGTATCGTGATCAAGTGCAAAGCCTGTCTGTGCTTGGAATCTGACACCTCTCATAATGCGTAATGCATCTTCTTCCATTCGATCAATAGGTGTTCCGACAGCTTTTATAATTTTGGATTGTATATCGTTTAACCCATTGAAATAATCATGGAGTTGATACGACTTATCCATAGCGATAGCATTCATTGTGAAATCTCTTCTCGCCACATCTTCATATAAATCCGTTACAAACTGAACAGATGTAGGTCTTCTATGATCAACATAATCCCCATCTTTTCTAAATGTAGTGACTTCAAACTGTTGATTTTCACCCATTACAATCATCGTGCCGTGCTCTTTGCCTATTGGTAAAGTCTTAACAAATAACTGTTCAACTTCATCAGGTACTGCACTCGTTGTAATATCAACGTCTGAAATTTCTTTATCCATTAAATAATCTCTTACTGAACCACCGACAAAATATGCTTGATGCCCATTACGTTCAAGTGTTTCAATTATCCATTTCGCATCTTCAAATACTTGATATTCACGCATATTATTCTCCTAACATATCGTTGTAACAAGATTCGTACTGATCAGCAATCACCTTAGATGAGAATCTTTCACGTACATCTTGAATCATAGCGTTTTGCATTTTGCGATAAAGTTCTGAATCTGTTAATAATTTGACCGCATATTCACTCGCTTTATCTGTATCACCGACGTCAACCGTATAACCAGTTTTACCGTTTTTAATGACTTCTTTAATACCACCTGCATTTGTACCAATCGGCACGACACCTGTAAGCATAGCTTCAAGCAATACAAGTCCAAAGCTTTCTTTTTCACTTAGTAACAACGTTAAATCAGACATTTGATAGAAGATATTCACTTCATCTTGTTTACCTAAAAATAGAACTTGGTCTTCTATATTAAGTTGTTTAATTTGTTCTCTGGCCACTTGTAATTCTGGACCATCACCGATGAGTAATAATTTAGATTTAATTTGTTTATTAATTTTGTAGAATGTATCGACGACATCAGGCACGCGCTTAACTTTTCTAAAATTTGATACAAACGTGATGACTTTTTCATCTTCTTCTATACCATATCGGCTTCTTAAATCCGTATTATAAATTTGTGGGAAACTTTCTTCCTGTACAAAATTGTATATAGTTTTGATTTCTTTATCAGGTTCTATAATGTCATATGTTTCTTGTTTAAGACTATCACTGACACTTGTTACAACGTCACTCTTTTCAATTCCGAATCGAATGGCACTTTGTAATGATGTATCATAACCTAATACTGTAATATCTGTTCCATGCAACGTCGTCATGATTTTAACATCTTTTCCGGATATTTGACGCGCTAAAATACCACAAATTGCATGCGGTACTGCATAGTGCATATGTAATATATCCAAGTCGTAATCGTTAATGACGTCAGCAATTTTAGCACTTAATGTAATATCATATGGTGGATATTGGAATACAGAATATTGATTTACGTCAACTTGATGAAATGTTACGTTTGGAACAGGCTCTCTCATTCTAAAAGGCATATTAGAAGTTATAAAGTGAATTTCATGACCTCTTTTCGCCATTTCCAAACCAAGCTCAGTTGCAACAATACCTGAGCCCCCCATTGATGGATAACAAGTTATACCGATTTTCATATTAATCCTCCATTATGACTTATTTACGTTCAAATCTATCTTTATCTCTTACATTGAATTTATTCATTGTATCTTGGAAACTTTTATTTAAATCTATATCTAAAGAATTCGCTAAACAAATTAAGACGAATAAATTATCGCCTAATTCAGCTTCAATTGTATTGTCTTCTTCTGTTGGTTTCTTTTTCTTTTCACCATGACTATGATTAATTTCTCTAGCTAGTTCTCCAACTTCTTCTGTTAATCTCGCTAAATTTGCTAAAGGCGAAAAATAACCTGCTTTAAACTGAGAAATATATTGATCAACTTCATGTTGCATCTCTTTCATGTCCATAGAAACTCCTCCTCACCTATCTTTTATATCTTTATATAAAAGAACTCACATAATAAAATTATATATGATAATCATGCATAATGACAACGTAATAAGCTTATATCTACAAACCTCATAAATATTTATAAAATAAAAAATACCAACAAAGTCAAAAGACTTTATTGGTATTAAAATGATTTCATTAATTATTACGTGCCATTAGAATAAATCTTGCTAATTCAGCTACGGCTACAGCTGTTGCTGCAACGTATGTCATAGCAGCTGCAGATAATACTTTTTTAGCATGTCTATATTCTTGTTGGTTAACGATATTTAATTTTTCAATTTGTCGCATTGCCCGTTTACTTGCATCGAATTCAACTGGTAATGTGATGATTGAGAATAATACAGCGAATGACATAAATACGATACCAACCCATAATAATGTTGTACCGAATGTACTACTCATTGCTGTTAATACGATACCAGCTAAAATGATAATGTATGATAACGAACTTCCTAAATTAGCAAGCGGTAAAAGCGCTGATCTAAATTTAAGGAATCCATATCCTTGAGCATGTTGAATAGCATGTCCTACTTCATGTGCTGCAATTGCTGTACCCGCAACACTTGGTTGTTGATAGTTTGCCGGTGATAATACAACACGTTTCTTAGTTGGATCAAAATGATCTGATAAGAATCCTTCACCTTGTAACACTTCTACATCATGAATTCCATTTGCAGCTAAAATTTCTTCTGCAACTTGTTTACCCGTCTTCCCACTTGTTGAACGTACTCTTGAGTATTTATTGTATGTTGATTTTACTCTAAATTGGAAGTACATAGGGACAATCATAATGATAATAAAATATATGATATATGAAAACAAATAACTTCCTCCTTTTTATCCCTGTTATTTATTATATTACGGAGTGACGGCTCTTACGTCAAATATTTTGAACGTAATTTGATGTTTTTTTGGAAATATAGTAATAACAGAAAAGCGATAACGCTTAGCCAAAAAGCAAAGTATCCTATATGTGACTCATACTGACTTAACATACTATATACGGGATATTGATGATACACATAATCAATAACATCATTGTGAAATACCCAAATCATTGTTACAACAATATGCCACTTTTTAATATTGAATAAAGGATAGAACATCAATGCTTGAATAGCCATAATGCCGTGTGAAGTCATCAGCATAATTGCCATTGGAACAAGTTGATCGTAATGAATCATTACAAATATATTCATAACAACCGCCCATACACCATATTTAATTAATGTAATAAATGCTAAACATTCAAACAATCCTAAATGTTTATTGAAAATGATTGCAGCTATCGCAATCACTAAGAATAATGTTGCTGTTGGACTGTCGGGTATAAATGGCCAAAAGTACCATTTGCTATCAAGTAATTGACTGCCATACCATATGTATCCATAAATGGTGCCGAGAAGATTTGCGATAAATAGCGTAATGAGAATAGATTTCTGCCCCATTACATATCTCCAAAATTCCATTTTATTACTCCTTTGAAAAGAGCCCAGGGCACGCATATGCCCCAGGCTCAAATTTAATTATTTTTTCAATTCTTTACCGTTTGCATCTGTTTCATGTAAATCTGCAACGTATTTAGCAACTTTGTCAATTTCATCTTTAGAAAGTGTGTCTTTGAAGCTAGGCATTTTACCTGCACCATTTTCTACGAATCCTTTAACGCCCTCTTTAGGTAATTTCGATTCAACTAAGTTTGGACCTTGTCCACCCGTTAACTCACCACCGTGACAACTTGTACAGTTTGACTTGATGATGTCTGTATAAACAGGGTCTGATTTGTCTAAGTTAGAGAAGACGATTTCACCTTGTTTAGCTTGTTGCTTCCAATCATGGTAATAACTTGATTCCCATGTTGTATAGAATAAAATTGCAATTGCGATTAACATAAATCCAGAAGCAAATGGTCTCTTTGTCCATTTACGTTCAGGGCCTCTATCTAACCAAGGCGCTAATAATAAAGCACCGAATGCGATACCTGGTAAGATAATTGCTCCGAATGTGTTATAAGGACCAGATGCGAATGAATATTTAAGTATTTGATATAAGAATAAGAAATACCAGTCTGGTAATGGTGTATAACCAGTATCAGATGGATCTGCCACACGTTCAAGTGGCGATGGATGAGCGACTGTTAAACATAAGTACGCGATTAAGAATACCGCACCAGTCATCCATTCTTTTAGTAGAAAGTCAGGCCAGAAACTTTCTGTACGACCTGGAAATTCTGAATAATCTCGATTTAATTTCGGTTTGTCGTATGACTTTATTCTTGAATCACCAACAAACTTCATCCCTTTACCGCGATGCATGTCGCATGACCTCCTTTTTCATTTATTCACGTTAATTTTATAGTGGACCTGAAATACCTTGTTTTCTGATCATTATAAAGTGTGCTGCTAATAACGCGAATAGTGCAGCTGGTAGGAAGAATACATGTATCGCAAAGAAACGAGTTAGAGTTTGTGCACCAACTATCTCTGCATCCCCTGCTAGTAATGTCTTAACCCACGGCCCAATGATAGGAACAGATTCTGCAATTTGTAAACCTACTTTTGTTGCGAATAGTGCTTTCATATCCCATGGTAATAAATAACCAGTAAAACTTAATCCAAGCATTACGAAGAATATTAATACACCGACAACCCAGTTTAATTCTCTAGGTTGTTTATAAGATCCTGTAAAGAATACACGAAGTGTATGTAAAAACATCATTACTACTACTAAACTTGCTCCCCAATGGTGCATACCACGTACGATAACACCAGCAGCTACATCGTGTTGTAGATAGTAAACTGATTTCCATGCATTAACGATATCTGGAACATAGTACATCGTTAAAAACATACCTGATAAAACTTGTATTACTGTAATGAAAAACGTTAGACCACCAAAACAATAAACGAAAGCTGAAAAGTGATAAGCAGGGTTAACATGCTCTGGCACCTCATGATCAGCAATATCTCGCCAAATTGGTGTAATATCAAGTCTGTCATCGACCCAATCATAGATTTTATCTATCATTGTTAATCCCTCCTTATTTAGCTAATTCGTTCTCGTGCTTTTTACCGATTTGAATAATGCCACCTTTAACTTTTACTTCGTATTGATCAAGTGGTGCTAATGGCGGCGTACCTGGAATATTCTTACCGTTCTTTTCATAACGACCGTTATGACATGGACAATAGAATTGATTAGGATTTGATTTATCGCCATTCCACTGTACTGTACATCCTAAATGTTTACAGACCGGTGATAATGCTACGATTTCATTTCCATCTTTGTACACCCAAGCAAATTCTGTAACTTCACTTGTGTACCAAGCATCTTCTTGCTCGAATTTAAAGTCCACTTTAATAGGCTCTTTACCAAGTTCTGACTCCTTTACGCCTGTAGCAATCATATCGCCTTGTGCATCAGCTTTGAATACAGGATCAAGCGCAAATCTACCCATAGGTAAAATCATACCAGCAGCCATAAATGACCCAACACCCATCAATGAATAGTTTAAAAATTGGCGTCGTGTGACACGTTGGCTCATTTAGATTCCCCCCTCTATTAATCGTTCTTTTATAACTAGGACAACTTAATTTTAGCCTATTATTTCAAGACGGTCAACGCTTTGTCACAATTTAAATGTTTATTTATTAACCTTTTATCTAGGAATTTTAAAAAAAATGAAAAGGCTTTATTATAAAGGCGAAAATATTGATAAAAAACTGTGAAAATAACCCTATTTTCCACATAGAAAGGACAATTGTATTTTGGAAATAAAAAAACCGCAACAAATCTTAACCCAATAAGATTGGCTGCGGTTGTTATGATGTGAAGTTATCTAGAAGTTGGTTATTATCGCACGAAGACTTTGAGATATCGTGCGCTAAGGTATAAAATCAGGGTGTAACGCACGAAGACTTTGAGATATCGTGCGCTAAGGTACAAAATCAGGGCGTATCGCACGAAGACTCCGAGATATCGTGCGCTAAGGTACAAAATCAAGGTGTATCGCACGAAGACTCCGAGATATCGTGCGCTAAGGTACAAAATCAGGGCGTATCGCACGAAGACTCTGAGATAATATTCATCTACCTACTATTTATTCCATGTTCTAATGATAAACTTCATAAATTGTTTGAGGCAATTAATCCATATTTTTTCATTATTCTATAGACACGTTTATGATTAACCTGGAATTTAGTATGTTCCCTCAAATACTTATGCATTCTTCTAGATCCATATTTCCCATCGTGTTCATGATAAATTTTGAATATCAAATCTTTTAATTCATTATTGAATCTCTCGGATTCTGATTCTTCTCTGTTTTTCCATTTATAATAACTTGCCCTTGATATTTCAAGAATGGTACACATTTGATTCGTCGGATATTTATCTATTAATGATTCAATTGTCTGATATGCTACTATTTGTCGGACTTTCGATTCATCAACTGCCTCTCTATTTCTTCCTGCTTTTTTAATACCTCATTCTCCATTTGAAGAATTTTATTTTTTTGTTCAAGTGCTTTTATTTTTAATTTGAGTTCTTCTTCAATAGTTAATGCTTCAACTGGTTTTCCTTTACCTCTACCATCTACTAAACCAATATCACCATGTTCTTCATACTTTTTCACCCAATTATAGACTTGTGAATAGCTAACTTGGTACTTTTCAGCTGTCTTATTAAAGTCTCTATTATTTTCAATACAATATTTAGCTATTTCTACTCTTTTTTCAAAAGATGTTTTTCTAGTATTCATAGTGTCTACCTCCAGATATGGAAAACAAGATTTATTTTCCTTTCTTACAGTATACTTTATCACTCAATTTTTTAAAGTATCGTGATGTGAAATGATTTATTAAGCCCCTACTTCTGAATAAATTTATTTAAAGTTATTGTAGATACCTTGATTAAGTTCGACAGGTAGTCTAGCTTTATACATAAAAATATCCCTATAGAGTTTTAGTTTTTAAATACTTACTCTATAGGGATAATACACTATAAGATAAAGTGCATCTACCTACTATTTATTCCATGTTCTAATGATAAACTTCATAAATTGTTTGACTTCGTCTTCGATGAGTGTGCGTTTCATATCATCGTCTAAGTCGCCCATTGGAATCGTGTTTACTTTATACAATTCGTGATCGACACTAAGTTCTACTTGATCACTGCTTAAAATAATTATATTGTTCAAGCCATACTCTTTTAAACTTTGTATAAAAGATATGACGTGATCGTATTGATTACCACTTGTAAAAAATGTTGGTGTAAGTAGTAATCTACCTTTAAATTGTTTTTCTGCTAACATGCCAACAAGTTGAACTGTTTCATTTTGGTCGCATGATGTTAATAATTGATGATTCATATCAATATTTGATACAGGAATGATGGCTGTATCGATATATTCTAAGTTGTTTTTTAATTCTTTTAAGTCAACATGATTAAATAACATTATCGATGTTCCTCCAACTCATTAATGAATTGTAATATTTTAGACATTTCTATAAACATGTCTTGATCATTATTATCTAAAGATTTATCTATTTCATTAGTGATGAGTTTACGCCAATGTCCTAGACCGTGTGTATTGTTATTATTTAAAGCACGAATATCTTTGTCATCTCCATAATAATCAACAAGCATTTGTAACAACAGCAACTTATTCAGTCGATCATCATTTTTGTTCAAATATAAAAGTACATTTAAATGTGTATTATCTAGACGTATATCGTGGAAGATTTGTCGACCATCTTCTATACAGAATCGATCTTTACAATAAAGTAAAGGCAGTTGTTTAGATTGCTCGGTACTAATGGACAGTATGCGTTCATCTGAAAATTCATTGACGAATGAAATGTTAGATAAATATTTAGGGCTACTTTTTAATAAATTTAATATCCATACACTTTCAGCAATTTTAAAATCGTATTGATATAGAATATATTCAATAAATCGCTGTTTTTCATAGTTTAACCATGTATGATTCATAATTAACCCTACTTATAATAATCTTTCGTATTCTTGGTCCCAATATGGATTTTCAGGATCAAGTTTGCGAACAGATTCTAATATATTTTTAGCGTTATCGACATGACCGATTTCAATTAAGTAATGGTAATAGTCATTTAAGAAATCAATATTTTGTGTTAAATCTGGATATGCTAATTCATAGAAGTGTTGAGCTTCTTTATCTCTTTCTTCTTCACCGAATGCATATGCAACGTGCCAAGCTACTACAGGGTCTATATCTTCATGATCAACATACGTTAATAAATTAATAAGACCTGTTATATTATCTTTTTCGCGATAATAATCAGCAAGTATAATGGCAGCTTCTGTATATGAAGGGTCAACTGTTAAAGCATCTTGTAACAGAATTGCACCATGCTCATCATTTGTTGTTAACATCAGTCTAGCAGTATCTGTCATAAGTTCTTTATAATATGCGTTTAAGCGAAGCCCTTCTTTACCAATTTCAATTGCTTTTTCATAATCTTTTTCTGATTCATAAATTTGCAATAAGTAATGGTAAGCTTGCATAAAGTCTGGGTCTTTTTGTAATAACTTTTCAAGTTGCTTAATTGCTTCTCTTGTTAAGTCATTTTTTTGGTAACTAATTGCTTGTTTGAAATAATCTTCAGCTGTCATATCCATTTCAGATACATTTTCATAATATTTGATTGCTTCTTCGTATGCACCACTTTGTAAACTTGCGTCTGCCATTCGTGCATAAATCGAAATACCATTAATAATATCTTCACCAGTTTGCGTGATTGTTTCATAGTTAGAAATCGCTTTTAAATATTGACCATCGTAATAGTACATTTCAGCTAAAGCGAATGTAATCACAATATCATCTGGTTCCATTTCTTTTGCTTCAAGTAATTTCTCTATACCTACTTCAAATAAGCCTTGTTGTTGGTATAAATCAGCCTCAAGCATCAATTTCTCTGTAGAATGTGGGCTGTTATACAATACTTCATGCGCTTTATCTAAGTCGTTTTGGTCAATTAGCCCTTCTATATAATAAACAAGCAATTCATTTTCATCAGGATAAAGTAAATAAAGTTCTTCGAATATTTTAACGCCTTGATCGACAATACCGTATTTATACAATGTTTCACCTAACATAAATAATGCGTCGTGGTCGTCAGATTGTAGAACTCTGTTTACTTTCTCATCTAAATGTTCGATATTCTTCATGTGAATATCGTCAATTACTTTATATACATCTTCCATGTTAAAGGACTCCTTCTATTCATTTATTAGAGATTTAAGTTCTTTAAATGCATCTAATACTTCTTCTTTAGAAACGGATTCAATTGTAAATGAAGCTTCACCATTTTGTAAAACCATTTGAATCGTTTGTCCAATATTCTTTTTGTCTTTTTTCATATATTCAAAAATTTGTTCAATATCAGCATGATTTAAGACGTTTAATGGGTAGCCTAATTCTTTTAAATAATTAATGAACAGATGCACACTTGATGTGTTATCGTACATATTTCTATTTTTATTTATCACTTTCTGGAAAAGAATACCGACCATCACAGCTTCACCATGAGCAATTTTTGTTAAGTATTCTAGACCGTGTCCAAAAGTGTGTCCTAAATTTAAATGTTTACGTACGCCACCTTCAAATTCATCTTCAATCACAATTTTTAATTTAGTTTCAATGCCCATTTTTAAATAATCTTCTATATTTTTCAATTGCGCTAATTCTTTTATAGAAGGATAAACATCCATTAAATGAAGCGTATCAGCTTCACTATTTAATATGGCATGTTTAAATATTTCGCCATAACCACTACGTATTTCAATATGTGGCAATGTTTCTAGGAAATTTATATCATATATAACAGCGCGTGGTCTATGAAATGCACCGATTAAATTTTTACCGACCGATGCATTAATGCCCACTTTTCCACCGATTGCTGAATCGTGTGCCAAAAGTGTTGTAGGAACTTGTATAAAATCAATACCACGTAACAAAGTTGCAGCTAGAAAACCAACAAAGTCTCCAGTTGCGCCGCCACCGATAGCGATGAGTTGAGATTGTCTTGTGATATTCATTGATAATAGCTTTTCGCTGAGCGATTCAAAATATGACATTTGCTTACAAGCTTCACCACTCATAACTGTTAAAAATTTAATATCTTGGCCTTTAAGATGCGACTTAATATAGTCTTTATGAAATCTATAAACATCTTGGTCAATTAATACAATATTTTGTTCATCTGCTTTAAGATATTGATTAAGTTCAGCTAGTGCGTTCTGCTTTAATATTATCGGATAGTTGTTGTTAGTATATGTTGTTTCAAAAATCATTTCATCACCTAGAAGTTTAAGTTCCAATTACGATGATTCTTAATAGCTTCTTGTAATTGGTCAATATGATTAGATTGGTATTCTTCAGTTAAAGCTTTTGCAACTTCAAATGCGATAACATTTTCACAAACAACACTTGCAGCAGGAACAGCACAACTATCTGATCTTTCAATTGTCGCCTTAAAGCTATCTTTAGAATCGATATCTACAGAGTTTAATGGTTTATATAATGTTGGTATTGGTTTCATAACACCATTGATGACGATTGGCATGCCATTTGACATACCGCCTTCAAGTCCACCTAAGTGATTTGATAAACGATGGTAGCCGATTTCGCTATCGTAAGCAATCTCGTCTTGTATTTCACTACCTGGCTTTTCAGCAGCTTTAAAGCCTTCACCGAAACTAACACCTTTAAATGCGTTAATACTTACGACTGCTTGTGCTAAACGACCATCAAGTTTACGGTCATAATGAACATAACTTCCAATTCCAGCAGGCATATTTTCAACGACTACTTCTACGATACCACCGATTGAATCACCATCTTTTTTAGCTTCATCAATACGATTTCTCATTTTTTCAGCTACGTCATCATTAATACAACGTACATCATTATGGTCAATATTTTGTTTGACTTCTTCAAGTGTGTATTCATAATCGTCTTTAACGCCACCGATTTCAATAACTCTTGAATAAATTTCAATATCTAAAGATTTTAATAAAATTTTAGAAACTGCACCAACAGCAACTCTTGCAGCTGTTTCACGTGCAGAAGAACGTTCAAGTACATTTCTTAAATCTCTATGATTATATTTCATACCACCAACAAGATCGGCATGGCCAGGTCTCGGTTTAGTGATAACTCTTTTCATATTTTCTAATTCTTCTTCAGTTAATGGGTCAGCGCCCATAATTTTTCTCCAATGTTTAAAATCATCATTCTTAACGATGAGTGTAATAGGGCTACCTAATGTATAACCATGTCTCACACCTGAAACGATTTCTACAGAATCTTTTTCAATTTGCATACGACGACCGCGTCCATATCCACCTTGACGTTTAAACATTTCTTCATTAATCTCGTTTACGTCAATTTTCAAGTTTGCTGGTACACCTTCTATAATGACAGTTAGTTGTGGTCCATGTGATTCACCAGATGTTAAGTAACGCATATTATCTCTCCCTACTGTTAATTAAATATAAAATTAATCATATCATATTTAGCGCGTTAAATTAACAAAAACAGACGAATAGTTTAACAAAGTTTTAGATTTTTTTGATTTTAAATAAGTGTGAATTATATGTTGTTCAGAGCATGTCGGTTGTGAGGTGGAAATACTGGTGTTGTTATAAGTTTGTTGGTAATACTGGGTTCGTTATTAGCAAGTTTGGCAAGAAGTGCAAATACTGGGGTTGTTATTAGCAAGTTTGGTGAGAAGTGCAAATACTGGGTGCGTTATTAGCAAGTTTGGTGAGAAGTGCAAATACTGATGCCGTTATTAGCAGATTTGGTGAGAAGTGCAAATAAGGAGACCAGTAATTACAATTCTCAGTAGTTTTGTAATTAAGGTGGTCCATAGTAACACTTCGGCCGAGTTTTGTAACTAAGGATATCCATAGTAACACTTCGGCTGAGTTTTGTAATTAAGGAGGTCTATAGTAACACTTCGGCCAAGTTTTGTAACTAACGCCCTCGTTATGAACAAGTTTAGCCAGAAGTGTTCACAACGCCCGCGAATTTCACTCAATGCCCCGAGAATACCCGTAAACACTCACGGCGTCACCCCACTTCCGCCTCTTAACAAAAAAAGTAGTTCAACAATTTCTTGTTGAACTACTCCACTATTGTATTTATTTTTCGTAAACCCAATTTTCATTGTTTAATTTATAATCATTTAGTTCTGATTGATTAAACCAGAGACCAATTTCACGTTCTGCTGATTCGTTTGAATCTGATCCATGAATAATGTTTCTGCCTAAGTCGATACCATAATCCCCTCTTATCGTACCTGGCGCTGCTTTAGTAGGGTTTGTTTCACCAACAAGTGTTCTTGTTACTTCTACTACATTCTTACCTTCTACTACCATTGCAAATACTGGTCCTGATGTAATAAAGCTTACTAAATCGTTGAAGAAAGGTTTCTCAACGTGTTCAGCATAATGTTCTTTAGCTAATTCTTCACTAGCTTGGAATAATTTAGCTGCAACTAATTTTAAGCCTTTTCTTTCTAATCGTGAAACGACTTCACCGATTAAGTTTCTTTGTACTGCATCAGGTTTAATCATTAAAAAAGTTCTTTCCATTGCGTAATCCCTACCTTTGTTTTATGTAAATCCAAGATAAGTTTATCATTGACTACGCATACTTGCAAGCGCTTTCTAATGGTTTCTATCTCTTATTTTCACAATTATTTCCAATAGCATTTTTTTCCCTGATTCATTATTTAATGTATCAATTAAATTTTCTGCTTTTTGTAAATAATGGTTACTCACTTCTTTAGATTTTTGTAATTCTGGTGATTTGATAATTTCTTGAACTAATCCGTCAAAGACCTCTGAAGGACTATCTGGTTGTAGTTCATTAATGCTTGCTTTAAAATCTTTAGAATTTTTCATTCTTAATAAGACTGGTAAAGTTAAATGTCCATTTCTTAAATCAGATCCAACTGGTTTACCGAGTTTCTTTTCAGTACTTGTAAAATCTAAGATGTCATCTACTATTTGATAACTCATACCAATGTAATATCCAATTTTAGTTAACTTCTTCACAGTTTCATCATCTGCACGTGAAGCGTACGCACCTAATTCTGTAGATAATGAAATAAGCAATGCGGTCTTACGTTTAATTCTGCGTAGATAATTTGTTATCGATTGATTTGAAACGAATTGATCTTCAAATTGGAATAGTTCACCACGACATACTTCGATTATTCCATTTGCTAATTGTTCATGAAGCTTAGGATGTTCTATTTGGCTTACTGCATTTAAAGATTGTGATAATAAATAGTTACCCGTAATAACTGCAGTTTGCACATCCCACTTCTTTGCTATAGTTGGCTTACCTCTTCTTTTGTCACTTTTATCAATGACATCATCATGAACTAAACTGGCCATATGTATAAGTTCTAATGTAGTTGCTACAGTGATTACATCTCTTGAATAATGCTCGCCAAATTGACTTGCAATTAAAGTGAATAATGGTCGTATACGTTTACCACCAGAAGTTAATAAATATTGGCAAGCTTCGTTGATAGTGTTTTGATCACTATTTATATAACTATTCAATTGTTTTTCTATTTCTTTTACTTCTTTATTTATATGAATTTTAGTTTTGTCATACATGTAATCACCTTGTTATTTAGGTTTGTAAGCTAAATGCATTGCTGAAACGCCGCCAGTGAAGCTTTTCACTTTAATTCTTTCGT
This sequence comes from Mammaliicoccus sp. I-M35, assembly GCF_022386455.1. NCBI lineage: Bacteria > Bacillati > Bacillota > Bacilli > Caryophanales > Staphylococcaceae > Mammaliicoccus > Mammaliicoccus sp. I-M35. The sequence goes on from NZ_JAJNIL010000001.1 coordinate 193,699, forward strand.
AACCAACATCAGCAAACATTTCTGCTAATTCTTTTTTGCCAGGGAAGTTTCCGGCAGATTCTTGTAACCAGTTGTATTCTTTTAAAGATTTCGCAAAAATTTTACCGAATAGTGGCATGATATTTTTGAAATAGAATCTATATAATTGTTTGAATACTGGCATTGTCGGTTGACTTGTTTCTAAACATACAACCATACCGCCTGGTTTAACGACTCTTTTAAGTTCGCTTAAGACATGTTTATAATCGGGTACGTTTCGTAAGCCGAATCCGATTGTTACATAATCAAATTCATTATCTTCGAATGGTAAGTTCATAGCATCCCCATGAATTAAATGAATATTGGCCATGTTATCTGTCTTTTTCTTACCGACTTCTAGCATATTCTCACTAAAGTCGATACCAACTACTTCACCATATGGTCCCACAGCGTGACTTAATTGAATTGTCCAATCTGCAGTTCCACAGCAAACATCTAAAGCTTTAGAACCTGGTTTAACATTCATTTGTTTCATTGTATATTTACGCCATCTTTTATGTTGCTCGAAGCTAATGATATTATTTAATGTATCATATTTACCTGATATATTTTGGAAAACTTCATGTACGTGTTCTGATTTCGATTTATTATCCACTAGTTATTCATTCCTTTAAGTTTAAAAATGTAGTTATTCATTAATAATAATATGCATAAATTTGATCTTTCAAAGTTTCTTTATCCATATTAATTTTGTAGTAATCAATCACTGTTGTAATAAAGATTGATTCTATTTCTTTTATAATAGCTGTATCTTGATTTATTTTATCATGAGCCAACGTTTGTTTTAATTCATTTTGTTTACTAATTGCTTGAGTCATAATATCTAAAAATACGAGGTCTTTATTTAATGTAGCACATTTATAAAAATATGCACTAACAAGATCTCCTATTAAGATATCTTGATTAGAAACATTTGGCTCACCTATTCTATTTAAAAAGCGCATTGAGGCATCAATAGATAATGTAGCTAACTTAGCATTAGTATCGATGTTCATTTCATCTAATACGTCAGCTATGATTGGATTAACTACAGGTACATTACTATTCTCTACACCTTTTAACAAATTAGAAATATCTTTTTTATAAATTTTTTCAATTTTATCCATCTTATCACCTCAACAATATCACCTATATATCTTAACACTAAGTTAAATGAATTGAAAATGCATATATTCATTTCATATAAAGAAATAAGACAAATAAAAAAAGCCCTTAAAAAGGGCTTTGATACAATCAATTATTTAACTGCATCTTTTAATGCTTTACCTGCTTTAAAAGCTGGAACTTTGCTTGCAGGGATATCAATTTCTTTACCAGTTTGTGGGTTACGTCCTTTACGAGCAGCTCTTTCGCGTACTTCAAAGTTACCGAAACCAATTAATTGTACTTTTTCACCGTCAGATAAAGATTTTTGAATTGATTCGAACACTGCATCTACAGCAAGACCAGCTTCTTTTTTAGTTAAATTAGCTTTTTCACTTACTGAGTTGATTAATTCTGTTTTGTTCATTTCAATTTCACCTCCCAAAAGGTTATCTAATGATATGTATAAATACCATTATGATAAGACTTTAACACAACAACCAGTGCCACTGCAACGATTTACAAGCTATAAATGCATAATTTCTATATTTTTATTAATATTTTTTCACTTTTGATTTAAAAACAGGCTCATTTTTACTATTTATTGTAAATTCAGGCGAATATGCCGGTAATATCGGTGAATCTTTGTATAATAAATATCGAATATCTTCACCTGGTTTAGGAAGTGATTTTTCTTTTTTAATTGCTTTTGCTAAATCTAATCTATAATCAATAACAAAATCATTTCCGCCATTCATATAGACAGGTAATCTTTCATTACTATATGGACTTGGAACAGTCGGCTGTTTCTTGAAACCATACTTTTTGTATTCAAGTTCATATACATTAGGTGCAACTTTTTTACCTAATTGCAATGGTTTACCTGATGCATCTATTCGAATTCGTATATCTTTTAAAACTTCTGATGTCCTTAAATCGATTAAATGCACTTTAGGGTCTTTGTCGACATCCATGATTACATATTGATAAATACCGCCGTTCTCAAATGAATTACCTGGTAATTGTGATAAGAACTTCGGCTTTAATTTATTAAAGTCAACTGGGTGTTTTAAGTATAATGAATAACTATCATCTCTATCTTTGATAGGTAATAATCCACCACTTGCCTTTTTATATTCATCTACTGCTGTTTGAACCATACTTAATTGGTCTTTCGCTGGCACTTGGTTTTCTGCTTTCTCTTTATTAGGAAAAGCGCATGCTGACAAAATTAAAGTACTCAATATTAATAAGATCGATATTTTTTTGTAATTATGCATGGCTCGATCCACCTAATACAACAATCATAAATATACCAGCAATAATAAGAGAAATGACTGCTAAAAACATTGTTATACTACTGATGATTTTATTTTTTAATTTAAATCTTGATAAATATACGAGTATAATTGCCAAAATCATAAAACCAATAGAATAAAATGACACCCACATTAAATCCATTCTTGATATATCAAACATTTAAATACCCCTCTTGCTTAAATATTCTCTGACTTTTTGTCACGTTCCATAAGATCTTTAACACCTTCAGAAACTGGATAATCTTCGAATAACACTTTATACAAACCTGATGTTATTGGCATTTCAACATCATATTCTTTTGCTAAGTTGTAAGCAGCTTCTGTTGTTCTTACACCTTCGACGACCATATTCATTTCTTCTAATGCTTCGTCTAATGTAGCCCCTTTACCAAGCATATTTCCGCATTTCCAGTTTCGTGAATGTACAGATGTACAAGTAACGATTAAATCACCGATACCACCAAGTCCTAAGAATGTCATAGGGTCAGCGCCCATTTTAACACCTAAACGTGTAATTTCAGCTAAACCTCTCGTCATAAGTGCTGCTTTAGCGTTGTCACCATATCCAATTCCGTCAGTAATGCCTGCAGCAAGTGCAATGATATTTTTTAACGCGCCACCTATTTCAATACCGACAAGATCATTGTTCGTATATACACGGAAGTAATCCGTCATAAATAAATCTTGAGCTAAACGAGCAACTTCTTCGTTTTCTGATGATACTGAAACTGTAGTTGGATGTTTTATCGCAACTTCTTCTGCATGACTTGGTCCTGATAATACAGCAATACCGCCATTTATTTTGCTGTCGATTGATTCATCAATCATTTCAGAAATACGTTTAAAAGTGCCAGGTTCGATACCTTTAGACACATGGATGAATACTTTTTTACCATAAGCGATTTCATTAATATTTTCACATACTTCGCGAATGGCTTTTGTAGGAACAGCAATAATAAAGATAGATGCATGATGGACAGCATCCTTTAAATCAGTTGTTGCTTTAATATTTTTATTTAAAATATTTTCATTTAAATACTTTGTATTCTTATGTTCTTTGTTGATTTCGTTAATTGTTGTTTCAGTCTTACCCCACATTAATACATTATGTTGGTTGTCTGCTAATACATTTGCTAAAGCAGTTCCCCAACTACCTGTACCAAACACAGTTATATTTGTCATAGTTATCAATCCTTTAATATTAGTTTCTTTTTCTTGAGATTAAATGAACTGGTGTACCTTCATACCCGAATGCATCTCTTATACGATTTTCTAAGAAACGTTTGTATGAGAAATGCATTAATTCAACATCGTTAACAAATATTACAAATGTTGGTGGTTGAATCGCTACTTGTGTTGCATAGAAAATATTTAACCTTCTACCATTATCAGTAGGCGTTGGATTCATCGCTACTGCATCTGTAATAACTTCATTAAGTGTAGAACTTTTTACACGTTTACGGTGGTTTTCATCTGCCATTGTAATTAATGGGAATAATGTTTTTAAGCGTGATTTTTCTAAAGCTGATACGAACGCAATTGGTGCATAGTCTAAGAATTGGAAGTTATCTCTAACTTTTTCTTCAAACTTTTTCATTGTTTTCGAATCTTTTTCAACTGTATCCCATTTATTAACAACAATAACAATTGCTTTACCAGCTTCATGCGCATATCCAGCAACTTTTTTGTCTTGTTCAATAATGCCTTCTTCAGCATCAATCACAACAAGTACGACATTAGAACGTTCGATAGCTTTTAAAGCACGTAATACTGAATATTTTTCAGTACTTTCGTATACTTTACCTTTCTTTCTCATACCTGCAGTATCAATTAATACATATTCTTGATCATCATATGTGTATATTGTATCAATCGCATCTCTTGTTGTACCAGCAATTGGTGAAACAATAACACGTTCTTCTCCAAGAATAGCGTTGATTAAACTTGATTTTCCTACGTTTGGTCGACCGATAAGTGAAAGTCTAATTGTTTCATCATCATAATCTGGTTCGTCATCTTCAGGAAAATGTTTAGCCGCTTCATCTAATAAGTCACCTAAACCTAGACCGTGTGAACCTGAAATTGGGAATGGTTCACCAAATCCTAATGAATAAAAGTCATAAATTTCACTACGCATTTCTGGATTATCAATTTTATTGACTGCTAATACGACAGGTTTATTTGATTTGTATAATATTTTAGCGACCATTTCATCAGCTTGTGTTACACCTTCACGGCCATTAACCATAAAGATGATAACATCCGCTTCATCGATTGCAACTTCTGCTTGTGCTCTAATTTGTTGTTGGAAAGGTTCATCACCTAAATCTATTCCGCCTGTATCTATTAAGTTGAAGTCATGTGTTAACCATTCTCCACTTGAATATATTCTATCTCTTGTTATACCAGGTGTATCTTCAACGATAGATACCCTCTCGCCTATAATTCTATTAAAAATTGTAGATTTCCCTACATTTGGTTTACCTACAATTGCTATAATGGGTTTCGTCATAAACCTACTTCCTCTCTTTCATAATCCTTTCTATTTTAACATATGATGACTATTTAGCCTATCGAATTAAAAAACTAAAAAAGACTGAAACATTTCATTATGTTCCAGTCTCTTATATACACACATATTATAATTTAAAATCTTTTAATTTATCTCCGAAGACATCTCCTAAAGTAGGATTATCATCATCTGTATCTTGTTGGTTTAAATATGATTCATCAAAATCAGTTTCTTGTTCGATTGTATCTTTAATAGATAAAGAAATTCTTTCTTCGTCTTTATCGACAGCAAGAATTTTCACTTGTACATCTTGTCCTTTTTCTAATACTTCGTCAGGATTACCGATGTGCTCGTGGCTAATTTGAGAAATATGAACTAAACCTTGTAAGCCAGGTGCGATTTCTACAAATGCTCCGAATTGAGCTAAACGCACGACTTTACCTGGTACGATATCACCAACAGTGAATTGTGAATCGATTTGTTCAAATGGGCTTGGTAACGTGTCTTTAATAGATAAAGAAATTCTTTCTGCTTCTCTATCAACAGCACGCACTTTAACTTTAACCGTATCGCCAACTTTTACAACTTCGTCAGGTGATTTAACATGATCATGAGATAACTCAGATACATGTACAAGTCCATCTACGCCACCTAAGTCAATGAATGCACCAAAGTTCGCAATTCTAGCGACAGTACCTTCTAATACATCACCTTGTGAAATATTATTGAGTAAGTCTTCTTTTTTAGAACTTAATGCTTCTTGTTCAACTTTCTTGTGACTTAAAATGACTCTGTTATTTGTTTGATCTAATTCTTCAACTTTAAGTGTTAATACTTTACCTAAATAGTCAGAGAAATCATCAATATAGTTTACAGAGATTAATGAAGCTGGAATAAAGCCTCTAATACCAGCATCAACAACTAATCCGCCTTTCACAACTTCAGTTACTTCAGCTTCGATTGTTGCGTCATCTTCTAAAATCTTTTGTAACTTTTCGTATGAAAGATTTTCATCTAATTTTCGTTTCGATAATATATAATGTCCACTTTCATCATTTTGTTCGATTTTAGTTACGAATGCTTCGATTTCATCACCAATATTGACGACTTCGTTAGCTGTTTCGATGTGTTGAGTTGACAGTTGGCTAATTGGAATGATGCCATCAAATTTACCACCCACTATATGCACAACTACGTGTTTATCTTCTACTTGTTGTACAGTACCCTTAACTTTGTCACCTTCTTGCACTTCATTTATCATGGATTCGTTGAATTCTTCCGTCATCAAAATTGCCTCCTTTAAATAAATATCATAATAATAACTTCTTATAAAGCGGCTAAATTGTCAAGAAATTCGAACTATTTAGACCATTTTACTTTTTGCAAGTTCGACTATCTTATTTGTCACTTCTTCAATTGACAATCCAGTCGTATCGATACTAATAGCATCTTCTGCTTTCACTAAAGGTGAGATTTCACGATTCATATCATATTGGTCACGACGTTCAATATCAATCTTTAATGATTCGATATCAGATTCGATGCCACGTAATTCATTATCTTTAAATCTTCTAATAGCACGTTCTTCAACTGATGCTATCATGTAAACTTTTAATTCTGCATCAGGCAATACTGTTGTACCAACATCTCTACCATCCATTACGACATTTTTCTCATCTGCTAATCTTTGTTGTTCTTCTACTAAAAATGTTCTTACAGGTTCTTTAGAGGCCACATATGAAACTTTTTCGGTTACATCATTTTCTCTGATTCTTTCTGAAACATCTTTACCGTTTAAAATAACACGTTGCCCGTTATCTAATACGATTTTCAAATCAATTTCTTTAACAAGATGGTCAAAGTCTTCTGATTCTTGCTCAATATAATAAAGTGTAATCGCTCTATACATAGCGCCTGTATCCACATATATCATATTAAAATGTTGTGCTACGAGTTTAGCGATTGTACTTTTACCAGCTGCTGCTGGACCATCTATTGCTATATTTATTTTTTTCATTTGTATAACCTCTCTTGTTCTTTAATCTTATATATTTTATCATAAATTATAATCATATGAATAGGAGGAAAGAAATGAAGAGAATATTAGTTATACATACTGGTGGAACAATTAGTATGTCTGAAGATAAAGATACAGGTAAAGTAGAAACAAATACTGAACATCCGATGCATAGACATCAAGCATTTATACAATCTCTAGGTGATATTACAGAAATAAATCCATTCCAAGTACCTTCCCCACATATGAATAATCAATATATTAATCAATTGAAAGATATTATTACAGAATCAATTGATAAAGATGAATATGATGCGTTTGTGATTACTCATGGAACAGATACTTTAGAAGAAACGGCGTATTTATTAGATTTAACAATAGATACGAAGTTACCTATTATTTTAACAGGTGCCATGAGATCTTCAAATGAAATAGGTTCGGATGGTCTATACAATTATGTTTCAGCTTTAAAAGTAGCATCAACAGATGATGCGCAAAATAAAGGGGTTATGGTTGTATTTAATGATGAAATTCATACAGCTAAAAATGTAACAAAAACACATACGTCAAACACAAGTACTTTCCAAAGTCCAAACTACGGACCAATTGGCAGTGTTACAAAGACGCATGTCATATTCCATCATCAACCTTTTCCATATAAAAAATATCCAAACATCAATCCAAATATCAAAATAGGTATTGTAAAAGCTCATATGGATCTATCAAGCGATTTATTAGATTTCTTTGTAGAAAAACAATATGATGGTCTAATTATAGAAGCCCTTGGTCAAGGCAACATGCCACCAACTGCATTACAAGGAATTCAGAACTTGCTCGATGCTGATATTCCAGTTGTAATGGTTTCACGTTCATTCAATGGAATTGTAGGCGGTATTTACGCATATGAAGGTGGCGGATACCAACTTCAACAAATGGGCATTATTTTATCAAACGGATTAAATGGACAAAAAGCACGTCTTAAACTACTTGTTGGTTTAAGTAATCATTTATCTAAAGAAGATTTAGTTGAATATTTCGCATAAAAAAATAACCATGTTACTGGCTAATTGTCCAATAACATGGTTGTTTTTATGATTCTAAAGGTGTTTGCTTTTTTCTTTCAATATCTTGTGCAATTGTGCCACCGTGGAATTTACCATTTTCGATAAATATCGTGTTAGCATCGTTACCAGCAGCTATAACACCAGCGATATATAAATTCTCAACATTTGATTCCATTGTATCTCTGTTATATGAAGGTGCAGTTCCAAATTCATTTGTAATTGTTTCTACACCACAAGATTCTAGGAATTTGTAATCAGGGTGATAACCGATCATTGCAAAGACGAAGTCATTTTTAATTGTATATGACTTACCTTCTTTATTAAATGTAAGTGTGTCTTCATCGATACGTTCTACTTCACTGTTAAAATGCATCGTGATTTTTTCGTGTTTTGCTAATGATTCAAAGTTAGGTAATATCCATGGTTTAATACTTTTAGAGTATTCTGATCCACGGTATAATACTGTTACATTTGCACCAGCTTTTTCTAATTCAATTGCTGCATCGACAGCTGAATTTTTCCCGCCAATAATCACAACGTCTTGATTAAAGTATGGATGTGCTTCTTTGAAATAATGCATTACTTTACTTAACTCTTGACCTTGCACTTCTAATTCGTTTGGCTGACCATAGTAACCAGTAGCAATTGTTAAGAATCTCACTTTATACGTTTGTTTAGTTGTTGATACTAAAAATCTATTATCAACCTTTTTAACAGCTAATACTTCTTCAAAAGTTCTTACATCAAGTTGGTGATGTTTCACGACTTCTCTATAATAAACGAGTGCTTGATTTCTTTTAGGCTTTAAGTCTTCAACGATAAATGGTACATCACCAATACCAAGTTTATCACTAGAAGAAAAGAATGTTTGATGAGTAGGATAATGATAAATAGCATCTACGACATTACCTTTTTCAATCACGACAGCATTAATACCTTTTCTCTTCTGTTCGATTGCTGCACTCAATCCACAAGGGCCACCACCGATTATTAAGCTTTCATATTCTTGCATGTACTTTCACTCCTTATAATATCCTCAATCATTATATCAATAATGCGAGATTAGTAAAATAAAATGAAACTGAATATATGAAAAGATTGGGATTGTAGCGTGGCTAGGCGTTATTAGCAAGTTTGGTTAGAAGTGCAAATAAGGAGGTCGTTATTAGCAGTTTTGGTGAGAAGTGTTCATAACAGCTGCCACTTCACCATATTCAACACCATTAAAATGAAAAGAACCTGAACACATCACATGTTCAGGTTCTTGCTTTATTTATTCTTCTGATACATCAAGTACTTTGAATCCATTTTTGCCTAAATACTTAATGAATTTTTCTAAGTTGTTTGTTTTCTCAACTTTGATGATCATTCTGCGATACATTTTATCTGTTTCATCAAATGTTACAAATGATATTGTGTTGAGTTTGAATTTAGCAATGATACTTGATAATCGTTTAATTCGGCCTTCAGCTTCTACAGAAGTAATCGCAATACGAATTCCTTTTTGTTTCATGCCGAATGCTGATTTAAATTGTTCCATTACATCATATCTTGTTACGATACCAAGAAAATCTTTTTCGTCATTTACAACTGCTAATATTGGAAAGTCTTGCAAGTTAAGTAGTGATTCTTCTACTACTTGGTTTGCATTTAATGAGTGTAAATCTAACGTTAAGATTTCTTCAATTTTAGTACTTTCAATAAATTCATCCCTTGAGACATTTTCTTTTTTGAAGAAGTAATGTCTGAAAATACTATATCTCGTAATCATGCCAATATACTTTCCATCAGCAACTACTGGTAACCCATCAATACCATGATGTTCTAATTTATCAAGTGCTGAGTGAATTGTATCTTTCGGATTCGCGATATAACATTTTTCCTTTGGTATCATAATATTCGTTAAATACATAAAGCCATCCCCTTTTGTTTATGTCTATGGTATTACTAAATTCTGACCTTGAGATATTTCATTGCCAGAAATACCATTTGCTTGTCTAATTTTTTCTACATTTTCTGGTGATCCACTACCATAATATTGAATCGCAATACGGTATAAGTTTTCTTTACCAGTTACAGTATGTGATTCTTGAGACTGATTTTGGTTTTGATTACTTTGTGTATTTTGATTTGTTTGGTTGTTAGCTGCATCATCAGCTGCATTTTGTACATCTTCATTACTTGCGCTATCACTATATTGATTTACGCTATCGTCACTGTTTTGATCTTGGTTGCTTTGGCTATCTTCATTGCTATTTGCATTTGAGTCTGAATCTGAATTACTTTCGTCTGAGCTATTTTCAGAAGCGTTATTTGAGTCGCTGTTTTTGTCAGAGTCTTCATTTGATTCTTTAGCTTTGTCATTTGCTTTATCTTCGTCTTCTTTTTTAGCTCTATCTTTTTCAGCTTGTTCATCAGCTTTTTTCTTAGCGTCACTATTTGTTTGCTCTGTTTTTTCAGCAATTTCTTTACCATTATCTTTATTTGCGCCATTTAAGTACATACCTAAGAATAAGGCAAGTGCACCAAGTATAAGAATTGCAGCTATTATAGGAACAAGTGCTTTCTTGAATTTATTTGAGTTGCCATCATCGCCGTTTTGTCCACTGCTACCATTACTTGGTGGTGTACCTCCACCGGCTGAACCGCCTCCTGCAGCACCTGCTGCGCCAGCGCCAACTGCTCCGGCACCCGCTGCTGCGGCTGCACCTTTTTTGTTTTTAGATTGGTTGTCTTTGTTATCTTTGTTGTTCGATTCTTGTTTATTGTTTTTATTTGATGAAGCAGATGCTGCTACACCAGCACCAACTGCGCCAGCTCCGGCAGCGGCTGCTGCACCTTTTTTACCTTTTGACTTGTCTTTTTTGTTTTGATCTTTAGCATTATTCTGATTTGCAGAATTACTTGCGGCACTAGCGCCTGCGCCAGTAGCAGCGGCAGCACCTGTAGCTTTTTTATGATCATTTTGATCTTTAGGTTGTTGATCCTTAGTTTCAGGTTTGTCTGTTAAAGATCTTTTTTGTTTTGGTTTATTATTTTGAGTGTTTTTATTGGCGTTAACTGCACTTGCACCTGCAGCTCCGGCACCAACTGCACCTGCAGCGCCAATTGCTCCAGCTTTTTTAGAAGACTTATCCTCGTTATTTGGTGTTTCTGAAGCTTTAGGTGTTTCTTGTTTATGTTGTTCTTCTTTTGCTTTCTGTTTATTAGCTTCTTCTTTTCTACGTTGTCTTCTTAGTGCGCCTCTTGGTGGATATTGTTGTTCTTGTTTACTTTGTTGTTTTTCTTCTTTTTTGTTGTCTGTTTCTTTTCGATTTGGCTGACTTTTATCGTTTACCTCTTCGTTGTTGTTTTCTACTTCTTGTGTCTTGTCTTCAGGTCGTTCTATCTTTTGACGACTTTTTTCGAATTCGTCTTTAAAATTATCTTTAGACAATAAACTCACCTCATCATTATCTTTTTGTATATATTGAATTATACTTTATTATATCCTTGTTGAACTTATCAAGTAAAGCAATCCTATTAAAATATTGCATTTAATCTATTTTTATAAGAAGTTTTGAATTTGACTTCTTTTATATTTGGTAATTTTAATAAATTTGCATTCTTACAATTGTCACAACAATGATTATCTTGTGTAACATGTTCATTAAAATAATTCATTAAATACGTACGTCTACATGTATCGATTTGAATATAATTTCTCATAAAACTAAATGCATATTGTTTTTGATTCTGCTCAGCTTGAATTTTCTCTTTTAATTGTTTAAGTGGATATAATTCAAGAAGATACTGGATATTTTTAGATATCTCCTCATTTAGTTGATACCCTTGTTCGAATAAATTAAGCATATCAATATCAATTCCATGTTCATTAGCTAAATGGCTTAAAATATGAATATCACTTGCAGTAAATAAACTAATTGCTTGAGAGGATTCACCATCACGTCCTGCTCGGCCAACTTCTTGTACATATTTAGAAGGTGACGTAGGTAAATGGTAATGAATCACTGTTCTTACATCTTGTTTATTAATACCCATTCCAAAAGCACTTGTAGCGACAATGATTTTAATATCGTTATTGATAAACTGTGTTTGAACAGTTGTTCTTTCTTGATAATTTAAATCCCCATGATAAATCCCTGTTAAAAAGCCTTCTTTATAAATCATTTCTGCTAATTCATGACATTTCTTCTTAGATGACACATAAATAATAGTTGGTCCTGAGTCTTTTATGGTGTCTAATAGGTAATGATCTTTTTCTTCTTCGCTATCAAAATTAACATGATGATACATAATATTTGAACGATTGAGTCCTTCTTTATGTATTTTAAAATGGCGCTTTGTAATCACTTCTATATCTTCCATCATTTTATTTGTCAATGTTGCTGACAGTGCGATAACTTGTGCTTGTTTAAAGTATTGTGTGACTTTTGAAATCAGTGCATAATGCGGTCTAAAATCAAATCCCCATTCACTTAAACAGTGTGCTTCATCTAAGACAATATATTTAAAACCAATAGATTTAAAGCGTTTAAAATTATGTTCTTCATATATAAATTCTGGGCTACAAAATATAAATTGATAGTTCGATAAATTTCTAAATATATCTGACCTTTCATTTGGATCAATAGCAGAATGGATTGCAACAGCATTCTTCTCGCCATTTAATTTCATCTGAACAACTTGATCATCCATTAAAGAAATAAGTGGAGAAATTATGAGCACTCTGCCACCAGTTATATATGCTGGCAATTGGTAACATAAACTTTTTCCAGCGCCGGTTGAAAGGATGCTCAACACATCATGGCCGTCTAATATGTTTTGGACTGTTTCCTCTTGCCCACTTCTAAAATGATCATATCCAAAATACTTTTTAAGTTCTTGTTGTAGCATTTAATCCCTCCATTGCATAGCAAACATACATGAGTTTGATTTCGAAATACGTAAAATCATTTAACGCTTCATAATAAAATTTCAAATTTTGATTAGGTGTTTGTTGAATCACTTCTACAAATCTTGCGTATTGGTCATCACTAACGTATAAATTCTTATCCTTTAAATAACCTTTAATATACATTTCAATAATATGGTCATGAATCGTATGCGTCTTAACACGTTTAATATTCGCTAGTTGATCCATATCATAAGTACGATTTAATAATTCATATGTTGTGAATGTTTGTTGGTTTAACAAAGGTTGATATTTAATCTGAGATAATATTGGATAACGTTCTTTATTTTGTATCGCAACTTGGATAAATTGATATTCTTCTACTAAATGTTCTCTTAAATCCATTATACCAATATCTTCAATCATTGAAATTTGTTCAATTGTATAAGGCGTTTCTCGAAAACCTGCTAATAAATAATGCATATATATTGTTTGAAAGTATGTATTCATATCTTCAAATAGCTGATATATTTCTTCTATAAATTTATCTTCGCCTACTTCTTTAATGTGTACGTAAATTTCTTTAGCTTTAAATTGTATCTCTTTATCATTGATGATTGGTTGATATGTTAAATGGTTATGCTTTTTTTGACTTATCATCTGAGTTAATAATAAGATTGTATTAACAGATTGAATGGCCTGACTATAGAAAAAGTCGCCTATGATAGGTTCATTAATATGTTCCACTGATTCGTTAATGATTTGTTCGAATTGTTCAAATTTTAAATTTGGCAAACAACCATAATACAATTTCAAATGTTCAATCGTTGCATCAAAATATGTTTGATGAGTCTTTTTACCGATTAAAATGTTATAAATACTTTTATCAGTTTTGTTGTCATGCTTCATGGAAAGGGTTTTCAGTATAATCTGTTTCAAATAAGTCACCTCAAATAACATAAAAATGTTGAAATCTCTAAGTGTTATCACTAAAATAAGTATGTATAATAAGTGTAGCATGTTTTTTAAAGGAGGCGAAAATTTTGGCTAAATACACAATAGTAGATATGGATACATGTATAGCATGTGGCGCATGTGGAGCAGCTGCCCCTGATATATACGATTATGATGATGAGGGAATCGCCTACGTAATACTAGACGACAATAAGGGAATCGAAGCTGTCCCAGAAGAATTATTAGAAGATATGGAAGATGCTTTCGAAGGTTGTCCGACAGATTCAATTAAAATAGCAGATGAATCATTCGACGGAGACGCACTTAAATTCGAATAATATATATGAGAAAGGCTAGGACGTGAGGTCCTAGCCTTTCTTTATTTTATAATAGACTTAAGTTTATCAAATATTAAAATGTATATGACAGAAATGACAATACCTTTAATTAAATTAAATGGAATAATACCGGCAGATACGATTAATTTTAAATTATTTGCAATATCTGCAAGATTCATAATTTGTCCGTATAAAGGTAATAGAACAAAGTAATTCATTAAACTCATGAGAATTGTCATTAAGATTGTACCAACTGCTAATCCATATCCCATAAATAATTTTGATTTTTTCATGCGATAGAAATAATAAGTTGGAATGACGAGACATATTGACGCTAAAAAGTTAGCCGTATTTCCAATTGGTTCGTGTGACACAATTAAGAAATTCAATACGTTTTTAAATAATGCGACTAATATACCTGAAACTGGACCGAACGCAAATGTTGCGACAAGTACAGGAATATCACTGAAATCCATTGTTAAATATGGTGGTAAAAATGGCAATGGAAATTTCAAAAACATTAAAATAAAGCTGATTGCGATGAGCATACTTACAGTGAGTAAGCGTTTTGTTTTGTTATCGTTAGACATATAAACTCCTCCTATTCATCTCGTAAGAATAGGAGGAAAAATTATCGCAAAATAAACCTAGTCAAGACTAGATTTTTTCCTCCATCTTCTCCCATCCAGACTTTAACTGTCGGCCTTAGAATTTCACTAAGTCAGCCAATATACATACATATATTGGGTCGCGGGCTTTAACCGCCGGTATGGAATTACACCAAACCCCGAAGATGAATTTTTTTATTTAGTTTTAATTACAAAATATATATTAGCACATTGGTCAGGTATTTTCATCTAAATAACTCAACAATTTAAACTTTTGGTAAAGTTATTGTAAATTGAGTGCCTTCACCCTCTTTACTATCAACTTTAATCGTACCATGATGTGCATCTATAATTTTTTGAACGATAAAGAGACCAAGTCCTGTTCCGTGTTTACCTCTTGTGCGAGAAGCGTCAACTTTATAGAAACGATCAAATATTTGATCTAAATGTTCCTTAGCGATACCTACGCCACTATCTTGAACTGTTATAACAAAGTCTTCTTCATTTGTATCATCAAAGACAACATTAATAGTATCATTTTGATGTGTGTATCTTATCGCGTTATCGATTAAATTCGTTAAAATTTGCTCAACTCGATCACTATCACCATACCAATTCGTAAGACTCCCAATATGTTTAACGGATAAATTCAATCCATTTTCTCTCGCTTGTGGTAAGAATTTAGTATCAATTTTGTTCATTAATGTAGAAATGTTAAAGTCATCTAAATGAACTTTAATGCCTTCAGCGTCCATTTTGGCAACTTCTAATAATTCATTAATTAATCTACTTAATCTCTTTGACTCATCTAAAATAATATATAAGAAATCATCAACGTCTTTCTTCTCAGTTACAATACCGTCAACAATTGCTTCAGTATAACCTTGTAACATAGAAATTGGTGTTCTTAATTCGTGTGAAACACTTGCGATAAAGTCTTTTTTCATTTGGTCCATATGGTGTTCATCGGTCATATCACGAATGATTACAACAATACCTGATGAACCATCATTTTGAATGCTATCGATATACGTTGATATAACGACATAATATTTATGTCCCAATTCGTATTCGAAAAACTGCGTATTCTTTTCTTTAAATGTGTCGTTTCTTTGTGTAGATATATCAACATGATCAAATTCTCTTACTTCTTTTAAGAATGTATCTGCTTTGGAGTTAGAAATAATGATTTCATTCTTGTCATTAATACCTAGCACACCATCGATCATTGAATTAATAAGTTTTTCTTGTATATTATTTTTCGATTTAACATCATCTATGTTTGTACGGATATCTTTACTCATTTTATTAAATGCTAAACCGAGTTCGCCAATTTCATCACGCGTATAAATCGGTACTTTTTCAGTATAATGACCTTTAGCAACTTTAAAGGCTGCATGTTTCAATTGAATTAAAGGTTTCGTAATTCTGTTTGAAAGGAAGAAGGCAAAGATCGTACTCACGATTAATAATATAATGGCTGAAACAAGTATACTCAATGTAACAACATTTTGAGCTTCTTTAATGGATTTGATATCTTGGAATAAAAAGATACCTGCATCGTCTTCAGGAAAAGCTTGTGAAGGATAGCCTAATAAAATATATTGATGTTTCTCACCGTTATAAGTTAAATTGATTTCTTTTAATACGTGCTTATCTTCATTAAAGACTTTATCGAATGCATGATTAGTTCTGATCTCATTAAGCATGACTTCTTTTAACGGGTCTTCAGATCTTGCTGTCAAATCCTCACTATTTTTAACGATAATGAGTCCAGCAGGATCTTCAACAAGTGCTCTTGCATAATCGATTGCTGACTCTTTTTCGTGTGAACTCAGTAATAATCGTTCTATTTTACTTGCATTATTATATAAATTTTCACCTGTAGTAGATGTATTATTAGATTGTAAAAAAGTTATAAGAAATCCGCTTAATAAAAGTAAAACTGTCGTTACTATTAAAATAATAGATAACCACAGTTTTACAACAACACTATTTAATCGATTCATTATTCAGGAACCTCAAATTTATAACCGACGCCCCATACAGTATGAATCATTTGTGCAGCATCTTCAGAAACTCTATTTAACTTTTCACGCAATCTTTTAACGTGCGTATCAACTGTTCTTAAATCACCATAAAATTCATAGTGCCAAACTTCTTTCAACAGTTGTTCTCTATCAAATACTTTATCAGGTGATTTTGCTAAATATAATAATAATTCATACTCTTTAGGTGTTAAATTTACTTCTTTTTGATCTGCTAATACGCGATGTGCGTCATTATCAATGACTAAGTTTTCAAATACAATTAAATCTTTAGCTGTATTCGTTTGATTAACCATTGAATGATTCGTAGTACGTCTTAGTAATGCTTTTACGCGTAAGACAACTTCTCTAGGCGAAAATGGTTTGACGATATAATCATCTGCCCCAATTTCAAATCCTTCAACGCGATTATTTTCTTCACCTTTAGCTGTTAACATAATAATAGGTGTTGATTTTGTTTCTCTTACTCTCTTACATACTTCGATTCCATCTATTTCAGGTAACATTAAGTCTAACAATATGCAGTCATAATCTTCGTTTAAAGCTTTATCTAAGGCATCTTGGCCATTATCCGCTTCATCAGTTTCATAACCTTCTCTTTCGAGATACATTTTAACTAATTTTCGAATTCTATCTTCATCATCTACTACTAAAATACGATCTGTCATGCTTCGTTGACTCCCTTCTAGCATTTTTTAAGCATAAGAATGTAAACCAGCTACTATTAAGTTAACGGCAATAACATTAAATAGAATGATTGCAAGGCCACCAACAGCTAACCATGCTGATTTTCTGCCTTCCCAACCTTTACCTAATCTTAAATGTAAGAATATCGCATAATATAAGAATGTTATAAGCGCCCAAACTTCTTTAGGATCCCAGCCCCAATATCTACTCCAAGCCATTTGTGCCCAGATACTCGCGAATAATATACCGCCAAGTGCAAATAATGGGAAACCAATGATTACTGAACGATATCCTATTTCATCCATCAAGGATAGATTGACTTTTTTCGTATGTGGTTTGATAAGACTAAATAAAGTCTTGCCTTTCAAAATCAATCTTAGTATACCATATAAGACTGTACCAACTACAATTGACCAAACGACTGTGTTTAGTTTTTGAGCATTGATAACAGCAGGTAATTCAATCTTGCTCCATTTTAAGATATCAGTTCTTTCTTTTGGTTCATAATCGCTACCAGAAACATGATCTACAAGTAAACTATCTTGTTGTGTCACAAATGCTGGAAGATGATAATGTTGAACAGAGTTATTATCGTTTTTGTCGATAAAGAAATAAGTGTCATCATAACCAACGATATCTTTCATAATGATCGTTGTTAATATAAATCCAATGACAATAACAATGAAATACATAATGACTTCTACAAAGAAACTATGTATCGATTTTTCCTCTGGACTAACAGCTGCGAATAAATAAATTAATCCTGCTATACAGCTGATTGATAAAATACCATATGAAATCGTTACGGTTATAACGTGAATTGCTAACCAACTAGATTGTAACGCAGGAATTAAAGGCGAAACATCTCTAGAGAACATACTTGCATATGCAATTAACAACATCGCAATTGGTAATACGAATAACGCTAAAATTGGTGTCTTATAAATAGAGTAAATAACAAGGAAGCCACCTACCATCATAATGCCGAACATTGTTAAGAATTCATACATATTACTTACTGGTGCATGTCCCGCAGCAATCCATCTTGTAATAAAGTATAGAATTTGTAATACAAAACCGATGACAGTTAATGTCACCCCTACTTTTTCTGCTCTTTTCTTAGGTGAACGGATTGAGAATGAATATGGGACAATCGCAACTAAGTACAAAATAAAAGCAGAATATAAACTGATATTACTAATATTTAAAAACATATCTTTATCCATTGTTTGCCTCCTTACTTTCGTGAATGTCTTGTTTAGTATCTTCAATATGTGAAATGTGATGTTTATCTAAGACTTGGTTAATCTCTTTTGAGAAACCATAATAATTCTTATTTGTATGTGCAGCGATATTAAACTCACCGTTATCTGTATTAATCCAAATACGTCTATGGTTAATATATGATCCGACTGCTAAACCTAATAAGAAAATAACGAAACCTGTAAATAATATTGGAAGTGTTAAATCTTTCTTCACTGCCAACACTGTTGCCCATTGATTTGTTGCATTGGCAAATTTCACATCGTATTTATTATCTTTAGATATATCTTGTGATTCTTTAATTCTTAAGAAACTAAATTCTGATTGTTTGCCCTTATCAGTTACTTCAAACACAAAAGCTGGATTATTTGGATTTGGTGATTTAGTTGCAAGTACACCATTTTCTATTTTTTCGTAATCTGGTGCATAACTTCTTAACTTAACTGTTAAATCATCTGTAATTTTATAAGTCTTTTTAGGACTTTCCAAATTGACTGTAAATGGTTTCCCGAGTGCTTTACCGTCTTTTGTTTTTAAGTTAAATGTCATATCTTTTAACAACGAGTTGTCGAAGCTACTTTGGTAAAATTGTAAGTGATCATATTTCAATGGATGATTGACTTTAATTGAACCAGAAGCGACTTCTTTTAAATTAGCATCTGAACCAATTACTTCTTCTTGACTGTTTTTATACAAAGTAGCTTTTGTTTCGTAGTTCTTAGCAATTTTGTTTAAACTTGGGTCAATTGATTCAGGGTTTGTATTAGATTGAGATTTTTGATCATATTCTTCATATATAAAGTCGTTATTTTTTATATAATAGCCTCTATCTGTACCTGGTACTGGTTTCGTTTCTCCTTCTTTCACATAGACCATATCATCTAAGTAAAAGCCTGGTAAGAATCTTAACATTGCCCCAAATAATAAAATGATTAAACCAGTATGGTTGATATAAGGACCGTATCTTGATAAACGTCCTTTTTCAAGTAAGATATGACTCCCATCTTGTTTAACTTTATATCTTTTTTCTTTAAAAGATTGACTTATTTCATCTAGATTAACTTGATCTTCTGAATGCAAGTTTAATCTTTGACGTTTATAGAATGAACTGTGCTTTTTCGTTCTTTGATTTTTCAAAGATTTATGTAAAGGTATCCCTCTATCAATACTTGATGTAATAATAGAGAACGCTACTAAACCTAACAGAATTAAGAACCACCATGAACTATATAAATTGTGGAATCCAAGTTTATAATATAGTAAGCCTAGTGAACCATAATGTTCATAATAATATTGTTCTGGATTCACATTCATTGGAATAAAATATTCTTGCGGGAATATTGTTCCAATTGAAGCTGCAATAACCGTTAATACGAGTAAAGTAACACCTGTTTTGATTGAAGCGAAGAAATTCCATATGCGATCTAAGATTGTTCTGTTTTTTGTTTTCGAACGTATCGCTTGCCCATCGTAACGCATAACGTCGGTTGTCTTTTTCTTATCATAGTCGTCATTTATTAAGCGACCACAGTTTAAGCATAATTGAGTTCCTTCTGGGTTCTTATGCCCGCACTCACAAACAATTTGCTTGTTGCTCACTTTAAATCCCCCTCTATTTCACTTTGACCTTTTCCATTTCTTCTATGATTTGCTTTTTAGAAAGTTCACCAGTATGCTTTGTTTTTATTTTACCATCTTTATCAACCGTTATCGTAGTTGGTAATGGATTGATACCGTATGCATCTGTTACTAAATTATCGTTATCCATCGCAACTGTGAATGTTGGTGTTTCTTTTAATGAACTTAAATATTGTTTGATTTGTTGAGGATTATTTCTGACATGTATCGCAACGACTTCAACACCTTTGTCTTTGTAGTTTTGATATTGTCTTTCTAACTCAGGCATTTCGCGTTTACATGGTTCACACCAAGTCCCCCAAAAGTTAATTAAAATACCTTTCCCACGTAAATCTTTTAAATTAACTTTTTTCCCATCAACTGTTTGGAGTTCAAAAAGTGGCGCATCATCTCCAACTTGCGCTACTTTATCCTTATCTTTCGTAAGACTGGACCATACTGTAAATACAATTGCAATTAAAATCACTGCAGTTATAACAATTTGGAGTACAGTCTTCTGTTTTTTCTTCATTTAAAATCCTCCCTAACACAATAAAAAAACCATACATATGCAATGTTATGGTGTTTTGTCTAGTATATCATGACTAAAAAGCAGATTAGTGGCATTATTGTGAACGTTTACAGATTATTTACCATCTTGTGCTAAATGTCTTAAAACTTTGATTTCATGAGGTGATAACGTTCTGCCTTGTCCAGCATTTAAGCCTTTTAAATTAAGTGGCCCATATTCTACTCTCGTAAGTTTAACAACTTCATGTCCAAAATGACTAAACATTCTTCTAACTTGTCTATTTCTACCTTCCGTAATCGTAATTTCCACATGCGTTACATTACGCTCTCTATCTTGACTTTTTACTTTTACAATTGCAGGTTGTGTCAATCCATCTTCTAGCTGTATACCTTTTTCTAATTGTTTAACTTCTTCTCTTAGTAAATAGCCTTTTAATTTTGCTACATATTTCTTTTGAATTTTATAACGAGGATGTGTCATTAAGTTTGTAAACTCACCATCATTCGTTAAAATTAATAAACCTGATGTATCATAATCTAATCTACCAACTGGGAAAATTCTCGTCTTAATATCTTTAAAATAATCCGTTACAACCGCTCTTCCTTTATCGTCAGATACACTTGTAATTACTTTTGTTGGTTTATGAAATAAAATATATAGTTTATCCGGCATTTCTAATGGAATACCTTCTACTTCGATATAATCAGAATCTTTCACTTTAGTGCCAAGTTCAGTTACTTGTTTATTATTAACGTATACAAGCCCTTCTTCGATTAATTTTTCTGCTTTTCTACGTGACGTATAGCCACTTTTCGCAATAACTTTTTGTAATCTCTCTAATTCTTCACTCATTATGATTGCTCCTCATTGTTTTGTTTTTCGTTCATGCTACTAAAAAACAAATCCATTTCTTCTTGTTCATTTTCTTCATTTGTTGATTTCGGTAATTCGTCTAAAGAAGTCAGTCCAAATACATTTAGAAAGTAATCTGTCGTATACAATAATTGGCTTCTAGATTGATCGTTATGTTTTGATTCAACGACACCTTTCGCAATTAAAGTCTTAACAGAAGCGTCTGAATTTACACCACGAATCACTTCTATATCACTTCTCGTAACAGGTTGATTATATGCAATAATAGATAATGTTTCTAACGCAGCTTGTGATAATTTTGTATTCATATTATCTATCATTAATTTTTCAAGATATTGATGCATAATTGGCTTTGCTGTAAGAATGCATTTATTACCGTAAAAAATAATTTGTAATGTTTCGCGATCATATTCATTTGCTAAATCTTTTAATTGTGATGGCGTTAATTCTAATAACTCACATAACTGATTAACTTCAATGCCTTCATCACCTAATGAATATAATAATCCTTCTAATAATCCTAATTTACTCACTGACATAATTCACGCCTCGATTTATAGTTATTTCTCCAAATTGATATTGTTGAAATACATCAATTTGTCTTAATTTCATCATTTCCAATATTGCCAAGAACAACGTTACTAATACATTTGTAGATAAATCAGATGGCAATGTCTCGAAAAATTTATAACTCTTATGTTGGGCAAGTTGTGCTTGTATTGAAGCAGTTGCCATTTCAATCGTATAACTATCTTCGTTAACGGTAACATTCTGTGGTTTATTAAATCTCTGTCTACGTTTAGTACGTTGGTATGCAATAATTAAATCCGTCATATCTAAATCTAAAGGTGCACGTTTGTCATGAACGGCTTCAAATTTGGATAAATCTGCTGGCTTTTTGATGAATATTTGCTCTCTGTCTTGTTTTTTATGATTTAATAATTCAGCATATTCTTTATAATTTTGGTATTCGATTAATTGTCTAACTAAATCGTCCCTTGGATCATCTTCAAATTCATCAATATCTGATGGTTGTGTAGGTAGTAATAATTTGCTTTTGATCATCAATAACTCTGATGCCATCACTAAATATTCACTCGCTACATTTATTTCTAATATTTTCATTTGATGTATATAACTTAAGTATTGCTCGGTTAGTTCCTTCATTGGAATATCATAAATATCAATTTCGTATTTTTGTATTAAATGAAGTAATAAATCCAAAGGTCCTTCAAAGGCATCAAGTTTTACTTCATACATTTAAAACTTCCTCATTTCTATTCCTTTTACGTGCATAAATCTAAAAATTATTATACCATGATTACGTATAAATATTCTATGCTGAGAGGGATTTTAAATGGAAACACAAATAATGTCATTTCACTATCATTTCCATGTCTTAAGACATTATTTTGAATGTCACGATATATTAGAAGATCATTGGAAAGATCAAACTCAATTTAGTAAGCATGATGCAATTGTAAGTTTAATATTGTTCTCAACAGCATGTTACCACTATAGACGTGATAATACCAAAGGCGCTCTAAAAACTTATAAAAAAGCATTACAAATTGCAGAATTAAATGATGACTTTAGCCATTTAGGTATTGAAAAAGCATCGTTTCAATCTTTAATTCGTTCACAAATCATGCGCATTGAGCAAGGTCATCCATATGAAAATATCCAACTCCCTTTAACAGATGCAAGCTATCGTGCTTTAGAAAGTACATTTGATGACTTTGAATTTAACTATAATACAGATGTATCAGATTATATTAAACATCATCATCTACTAAGAGATCGTACTGAAGTGATAGAAAGTCGTATTTCAGCATATAAACAACGTCACGCTAGACAATAAATAACCAATAAATAAGACCCCAAGCGACAGCAAAAGTTAATAAAATTGCTAAAGTGACATATTTTTTTGATTCATTTTGTTGTTGTTTATTGTTCTTCATTTTTCTTCTCCTTTTTGGCTCTAGGGTGATACGTTAAATACATCTCACGTATTTGTTTTTTAGAGATGTGTGTGTAAAGTTGTGTTGTAGAAATGTCGGAATGTCCGAGCATTTCTTGCACTGCCCTCAAGTCTGCACCATTTTCAAGCAAATGCGTCGCAAAAGAATGCCTTAAAGTATGAGGTGTTAAAGTTTTCGTTATCCCTTTTTCTAAGCCGATTTTTTTTAATATTTTCCAAAATCCTTGTCGCGTTAAAGCTGTACCACGTGCATTTAAGAATAATATATCTGTAACATGTTTCTTCAATAAATTTGGACGAACTTCCTGGATGTAGTTTCTTAATATGCCCATTAAATGTTCACCAAGTGGTACGATTCGTTCTTTATTTCCTTTACCAAACACTCTAATAAATCCCATCGTCAAATTGACGTCTTCTACATTTAATTGAATCAATTCACTTACACGAACGCCCGTGCCATATAAAAGTTCAAGCATCGTACGGTCTCGTTCATCTCTAGGATTTGTAATATGTGTAAATGTTAAGAGTTGATTCACTTCATCTTCACTCAATACATCTGGAAGCTTTTGTTCGTATTTAGGTGTTTCAATCAATATTGTTGGATCTTTAACGGCGTACTTTTCTCTAATCGCAAATTGATGAAAGCTCCTAATTGTCGCTGCCAGTCTCGCAATTGTCTTAGCTGATTTACCTTCTTGTTTAAGATGTGCAAAATATTTTTGTATCACAATACGATCAATGTTGTCTATATGACTAATTTTATGTTCAGTTATGTATTGGTTATATTGCTTTAAATCTCTTTGGTACGATTGGATTGTATTTTGACTCAAACCTTTTTCTAATCTTATAAAATCTATAAACTCATTTATGATTTGTTCCATGAATTCACCTCATTGTTGTCATTATTTTACCATAAAAAAAGACATCACTAAAATCAGTATAAAACTTCATTTAGTAACGTCCAGTATAGATTTATTCTTCGTGACATCTATGACAAATACCATGAAAAGTTAATCGATGGTCTAAAATTTTAAAGTTAAATTCTTTTTCAACACGACGTTCTACGTCTTCTAATAAATCTTCTTCGATTTCATCAACTGCGCCACATTCCATGCATACCATATGGTGGTGAAAATGTTTTGCCCCTTCTTTTCTTAAATCGAATCTAGCAACACCATCGCCAAAGTTAATTTTGTCGACTACTTTTAATTCAGCTAATAGTTCTAACGTACGATAGACAGTTGCGAGACCAATCTCAGGTGCCTTATCTTTAACTTTTAGGTAAACGTCCTCTGCACTTAAATGATCGGCTTCATTCTCAAGTAATACTCTAACTGTCGCTTCTCTTTGCGGAGTTAGTTTGTAGGAAGCTTTGTGTAATTGTTCTTTCACACGTTGTATACGTTCTTCCAACTTGACACCTTCTTTCTAAAAAATAATCATTATCAATTAGTAATGTATTCGTATACTAAAATACCAATAATCTTCTCAAAAAGCAAGAAAAAATATCTTTTTATTTAGAATGATTATAATTTAATAATAAGTATTGGAAGGCTATCATTGTTTTTGCATCTTCAATTTTATGTTCTGATAATAATGACTGTATTTGATCAATTGGAATTTTAGTTAAATTCAAGAACTCATCCTCGTCTAAATTTACTTTTCCTTCTTTTAAATCTTTCGCGATATAAATACTTACTTTCTCGCTACAGAACCCTGGACATCCATATACTTCACCTATGAGTTCGAGTTTATCTGCAACGTATCCTGTTTCTTCTTCTAATTCTCTAAGTGCAGCCGATTCACGTTCCTCCCCTATTTCTAATTTACCAGCAGGAATTTCGATTAATGTCTTTTCCATTGCTTTTCTATATTGTTCCACTACTAATACTTCATTTTCTGGCGTTATTGCTAATACGGATACTGCACCATTATGTAATACGACTTCGCGTTCACTCGTTTGCCCGTCTGGAAGTGTAACTTGATGTTTTTCTAGCTTAATAATACGGCCATCATATATCGTTTCTTTCGAAATCGTTTCTTCAGTTAGTTTCATTATAAGTGTGCCTCTTTTCATTAAAATAATTTATCTGGTAAACTTAATATATAAAGTGTAGCGAAAGGAGCTTCAATATGCAAAAGAATACATTGAAAAGTGGCATTGAAATTTCAGAAGTCGGATTAGGTTGTATGAGTTTAGGAACAGATATTAACCATGCAGAAACAATTGTTGATGAAGCAATCAAACAAGATATCACATATTTTGATACTGCTGATTTATATGATTACGGTGAGAATGAAAAAATCGTAGGAAAACTTTTGAAAAAATATCAAGATCAACAAGATATTGTCATTGGATCAAAAGTTGGTAATCATTTTGATAAAGAGAAACAAGAACACTTTTGGGACCCTTCTAAAGAACACATTATGAAAAGCATTAAAGAAACTTTACAAAGATTGGATTTAGAACAATTAGATTTATATATGTTACATGGCGGTACGATTGAAGATAACAAAGATGAAACAATAGAAGCATTCGAAAGATTAAAAGAACAAGGTCTTATAAAAGCATATGGTATTTCGTCAATTAGACCTAATGTTATCGATTATTATTTGAAAAACAGTAACATTGAAACAATTATGATGCAGTTTAGTATTTTAGATAATCGCCCTGAAAGTCTTTTAGAAAAGATTAACGAGCATGGTGTTAAAATATTAGCAAGAGGTCCAGTTTCTAAAGGTTTATTAACTCATAAATCAAACGAAGTACTAGATCGTAAATTTAAAGATGGCTTACTAGAATACAATTATAATGATTTATCGGATACTATTTCTCAACTGAATAAAGAATATGATGATTTATCAAGTGTTACATTCAGTTATTTGAAATCATTTGACGCACTTGGCTCTATTATTACAGGTGCAAGTTCACCAGAGCAATTGAAAGAAAGTATTCAGAGTTATAATGGAACATTATCAGAAGCTCAAATTAAGCACGCTCGTTCAATCGTTAAAAATATTGAATACACAAATCACTTACAATAAAAGAAAAGAGTCTGGGAGAAGATTAAATTTCCCAGACTCTATTTATATCTTTTTACTCAAAAAACTTTGCTTAAATAATTTTTCAAATGTACGAGGTGCTAATTGATAAAACCTCAATCCTAAATCCATCCATTTCGGTTCGTTTATTTCTATTTTTCTTTTAATCATACTTTTAACAATTTGTTCACTCAAATCTTCAACATTAAGTTGTATTTGAGATGTAAGCTTTTCAAAGTGGCCAGAAGGGTCTGCTTTAGCATGAAATTGTGATTTGAAAGGTCCTGGATTGACATTAAGTACATGTAAATCTTCGCGTTCAAGTCTTAAAGCATTTGTGAAACTACTCAAAGCTGCTTTTGACGCTGCATAATGGCTACCATATGGTGTTGTCACTTTAGAAGAAATCGATGAAATATTAACGATTGATGCCCCTCTTTTTAAATAAGGTAATATACGGTTCAATAGTATTATTAAATTCACGAGATTCGTATGATAAATATCCTTTATTTCATCACTTGAATGTGCCTCATTAGATTTAAAGTAACCTAACCCAGCATTATTAATAATTCCGTCATACGTATTGTTCTGTGCAAGATTAAATTGTTCGACTTGCGCGGTGTCATTCATATCTAATATAAAGACTTCTTTAATATTTTTATATGTCGTCATTAAATGATTGGCTTTATCCACATTTCTAACAATTATTGAAACGTAAGCACCATGATTATTCAATGATTGTATCAAGCTCTCCCCTAGTGAACCTGTGGCACCAGTTAATAAATAATGTTTACCGATCATTTAACTCATCCTTTATTCATTGTTATGTATAATGTATCATAACACTTCAAAAAAACTAAATACGATACAAGCAATTTTGACATAAGATTATATTTCTTTATAATTAAAATGAATTCATATGGAAGTGAGTGATTTTATTATGAAAATTGTGTTTTATGGATCTGGTAATATGGCAAACGCGATATTCACTGGAATTGTTAACAGTAAGTCGATTGAACCTGAAAATATTTATTTAACAAATAAGTCGAACCAAGAAGCATTGGAAAGTTATCATGAAGCTTTAGGCGTTAGCTATAGTTATGATGATGAAGAATTGTTAAAAGATGCAGATTATGTATTCTTAAGTACAAAACCTTATGATTTCTTAAAATTAGCTGAACGCATTAAACCTTTCATAACGAGTGATAATAAATTCATTTCAATTATGGCTGGTTTACCGATTAGTTATATTAGAGATAATTTACAAGTTGATAATCCAATTGCTAGAATTATGCCGAATACGAATGCGCACGTTGGGCATTCAGTAACGGGTATTAGTTTCTCTACAAACTTCGATCCTAATTCTAAACAAGAAGTATTAACGCTTATTGAAGCTTTCGGTACAGCGTTAGAAGTTAAAGAAGATCACTTACATCAAGTGACAGCTATTACTGGTAGTGGACCTGCATTCTTATATCACGTATTTGAACAATATGTAAATGCTGGTACTAAATTAGGCATCGAGCAATCTCAAGTTGAAGAGTCTATTAAAGAGTTGATTATTGGTACTGGTAAAATGATTGAACGTTCTGATTTAAAAATGGATCAATTACGAAAAAATATTACGTCTAAAGGTGGTACAACGCAAGCTGGTTTAAATGCGTTAAGCAACCATGACATTGAAGCTATTTTCTTAGATTGTTTAAACGCAGCTGTTAAGAGAAGTATCGAACTTGCAGAAGCGGATGAAGATTAATTGAATAAGTTACAAAAAAACATCTCATCTTAAAATACATATAAGATGAGATGTTTTTTTATATTTGAAATTGGTCATAATCTTTTACAAATTTAAAGTCATGAGTTACAGCTGAACGCAATGTGGCTTCAACTGTTTGAATATCTTCTAATTCATATCGATTAGATAAATGTGTGAATAGACCTTTTTTTACATTAACATCAGTCATTAATTGAAAGACATCTTCAATATGACTATGATAATAAGAATTGGCTAATTTTTTATCGCCTTCGATATACGTTGTTTCATGAACAATAACGTCTGCATCTTGAGCAAGGATATGTTCATTTTGACATGGCATCGTATCACCAAAGATTGTAATCACTTTCCCCTTTTTCTTAGGACCTTTGAAATCTTTAGATTGATAAGTTTGATTTTCATATTCAAAAGTTTCGTTTGCTTTTACTTCTTGATATTTTGGTCCAGGCTCTATTCCGATTGCTTTAAGTTTTTCAACATCAAGCTTCCCTTCAATATCAGGTGCTGTGATGCGATAACCGACAGATAATATACCATGTTTTAAAGGTAAAGCTTTAATATGAAAGCCATCAATATTAAGTTCGGTTTCCGTGTTGAATTCATTTACAGTTATCGGATAATTTAAATTTGATTGAGAAATTTCTAATGCCGTTTGTATAAACTTTGCTATACCTTTAGGGCCAATGATTGTTAAAGGTTTATCTTTACCACCTTGGAAGGAACGACTTGTTAATAATCCAGGTAATCCAAATATATGGTCACCATGTAAGTGCGTAATAAATATATGACTTATTTTGCCAAGTTTAATGCCAGTATGTAATATTCGATGTTGAGTTGCTTCACCAACATCAAATAACCATAGTTGATTGACGTGAGGTAGGCAATTAAAGGCAATTGATTGTGTATTTCTTTCTTTAGTCGGTAATCCGGCACTTGTGCCTAAAAATGTGAGTTCCATCGTCTTCCTCCTTACGATATTATTATAACATGTATCATACAATGATTTATAAAAATACATAAAAATGATGATGATTATACAACTTACTGAATAAATTGAAAATTTAACAGTTCAAATGGAAGAATATCAATCACTAACATGTTATAATAATTAATATTGTAAATTGTGAAAAAGTTAGAGAATCGAGGTAAATAAATGACAACCGAAACTAGAAATATTCCATGCTTAATTACAATATTTGGGGCTACAGGTGATTTAAGTCACCGTAAATTATTCCCATCTATTTTTCATTTATATCAACAAAATCAATTAGACGAGCACATCGCAATAATTGGTGTTGGTCGAAGAGATTGGACTACTGAAAAGTTCAGAAATGAAATTAAAGCTTCAGTAGAGAAACATGTACAGAATACAGACAAGTTAGATGAATTTATGGAACATGTGTTTTATCAATCGCACGATGTTAGTGACCCTTCTAGTTATGAAGAATTATTAGCTTTTTCAAATGAGTTAAATGAACAGTATCAATTAGAAGGTAATCGATTATTTTATTTAGCAATGGCACCTCAATTCTTTGGAACTGTTACAGATTTCTTAAAATCTTCAGGTTTAACAGATACTGACGGTTTCAAACGTTTAATTATTGAAAAACCTTTCGGCACAGATTTAGCATCTGCTGAAGAATTAAATGAACAAATTAGACGTTCATTTAAAGAAGAAGAAATTTACAGAATCGACCATTATTTAGGTAAAGATATGGTACAGAATATCGAAGTGTTAAGATTTGCGAATGCGATGTTCGAACCATTATGGAATAATAAATATATTTCTAATATCCAAGTAACATCTTCTGAAATATTAGGTGTAGAAGATCGTGGCGGATACTATGAAAATAGTGGCGCATTAAAAGATATGTTCCAAAACCATATGTTACAAATGGTTGCTTTATTAGCAATGGAACCACCTATTAGTTTAAACAGTGAAGATGTTAGAAATGAAAAAGTAAAAGTATTGCGTTCAATTAGAGCTTTAGATGAGTCTGAAGTTAAACAGAACTTTGTTAGAGGACAATATGATAAAGGTCAAATTGAAGGCGAAGAAGTTAAAAGCTATAGAGAAGAAGATAAAGTAGCAGATGACTCTAATACCCCTACTTTCGTTGCAGGTAAAGTATTGATAGATAATTTCAGATGGGCTGGCGTACCATTCTTTATTAGAACTGGTAAAAGAATGAAGAAAAAAGGTATTCAAGTCGTTGTTGAATTCAAAGAAGTACCAATGAATTTATATTATCAACGTGATTCAGAACTAGAATCAAATTTACTTGTCATTAATATTCAACCTAATGAAGGTCTTTCACTACATTTAAATGCTAAAAAACAAGTTCAAGGCATAGAAACAGAACCTGTTCAATTATCATACGCAATGAGTGCACAAGATAAAATGAATACAGTTGATGCATATGAGAACTTAATCTTCGACTGTCTTAAAGGTGATTCAACAAACTTTACGCATTGGGAAGAATTAAAAGCAACTTGGAAATATGTAGATGTGATACAAAATGTGTGGGACAATGATAAAGCACCGTTCCCTAATTATAGAGCGGGTACTAATGGACCGATTAAGAGTCAATTATTATTGTCTATTGATGGATTTAAATGGTGGGACGATATTAACTAATCTTTCCGCCAACAGGAGTGACTGAACATTGGAAGTAATTAAAGATTTACAAAGAGCAATTGTGTACATTGAAGATCATCTATTGAGCGATATCGATTTACAAACTTTGAGCGATCACGTTGAAAAGTCCCCTTTTCACTTGAATCAATCATTTACGATGGTTATTGGTATGACACCTATTGAATATCAACTTGCTAGAAGAATGACAGAAGCGGCGTTTGATATTTTAAGTGGTCATACACGTATTTTAGATATCGCCTTAAAGTATGGATACAGAGATGCGCATGCATTCGCTCATGATTTTAATGCATATCATGGCATAAGTCCGCTACAAACGAAGACACATCAATCTATGCTTAAAATTAAAAAAAGAGTCTCTATTAAATTAACTTCTACAGAAACAGAACCGTTAAATTATTCATTACAATACAAAGATGATTTAAAGTTAGTAGGAAAGAATCATCATTATCATTCAAATGAACTAGATAATCATTTTTTAATACCTGACTTATTAGAAATGTTATTAGAGAATAATTACATAGAAGACTTTATTAAATATAATGATGTTAAACCTAATCAACTATTCGTTATTCGAAGACCACTTTTAGATGGACTCGAAGTATTTGTAGGTGTTCCTAGTGAAAGATATCCAGGTCATTTAGATAATTATTATTTACCTGGACATCATTTCGCGACGTTTAATTTACAAGGTGAATTAGATTTTGTAGTGAGTGAAGCTTGGCACCATATTGAAAATCAATGGCAACTTAAAATGCCTTATTTACATGATGATTTTTATGTTGAGGTATACCCTCTTGATGTTAATTTTGATCAAGAAACTTCTAAAGTACAACTTTGGATACCTATTGATCATAAAAGTATGAATTAAAAAACAACCCGCTATCTCTTGGAGATAACGGGTTGTTTTGTTATATCAAATTATTTAGTCCATTCAGTATGGAAAATACCTTCTTTGTCTTTACGTTCATAAGTATGCGCACCAAAGTAATCGCGTTGTGCTTGAATTAAGTTGGCAGGTAAATCTTCTGAACGGTAACTATCAAAGTAATTGATTGCTGAAGAAAAACCAGGTGTTGCAATTCCTGCTTTGATTGCAGTCGCTGATACTTCTCTTAATGAACCTTGATATTTTGCAACGATATCGTTGAAGTAAGGATCTAATAATAAGTTTGTTAATGATGAATCATTATCGTAAGCGTCTTTGATTTTTTGTAAGAATTGCGCACGGATGATACAACCCTCTCTCCAAATCATAGCTAACTCACCTAATTTTAAGTTCCAGTTATTTGTTTCACTAGCAGTTTTCATTTGAGCAAATCCTTGTGCATAACTACAGATTTTACTCATATAAAGTGCTTGTCTGATTTGTTCTAAGAATGCTTCTTTGTCACCATCAAACTCAGTTATTTCTGGATTAAACGCTGTGCTTGCTTTAACTCTTTCATCTTTGAATGAAGAAATAAATCTAGCAAATACAGATTCAGTAATAATTGTTAATGGAATACCTAATTCTAAAGCATTAATTGAAGTCCATTTACCAGTACCTTTTTGTCCAGCTTTATCCATAATTTTTTCAACTAATGGTGTACCATCTTCGTCTAATTTATTAAAGATTTCGCCTGTGATTTCAATTAAATAACTTTCTAATTCACCAGCGTTCCATGATTTAAACGTTTCAGCAATTTCTTTATGATCCATGTGTAATACACGTTTCATTAAGTCATAACTTTCAGCGATTAATTGCATATCTGCGTATTCAATACCGTTATGCACCATTTTTACATAGTGACCAGCACCGTCTGGACCAACATATGTTACACATGGAGAACCATCGCTAGCTTTTGCAGAAATGCTTTCTAAAATTGGTGCAACCAATTCATAAGCTTCTTTCTGACCACCAGGCATAATTGAAGGACCAGTTAAAGCACCTTCTTCTCCACCTGAAACACCTGTTCCAATGAAGTTTATTCCACTTTCATCTAAGTATTGATTTCTACGAATCGTATCTAAATAGTTAGTGTTTCCGCCATCGATAAGGATGTCACCTTTATCTAATAATGGTAGTAAGCTATCGATTGTTTTATCTGTAGCTTCACCAGCTTTTACCATAAGTAAAATTTTTCTTGGTTTTTCTAATGAATCTACAAACTCTTCGATTGAATAGTTTGGATGTATATTTTTACCCTGTGACTCTTCAACCATTTGGTCGACTTTCTCTTTTGAACGGTTATACACTGAAACTGAGTAACCACGTGATTCAATATTCCAAGCTAAGTTTTTACCCATTACAGCTAAACCAACTACACCTATTTGTTGTGTCATGAAATTAACCTCACTTTTTTTCATTTTCTAGTACATTTTAACATAGTTTGAATACGTTTTTCGTCTATAAAGTCTTTAATTTCAAATGAATACGTTTACATACTGAATTTTTATGCAAGTTCAGCAATTGCAACGATTTGTTCTGTAATTTTTTGTAATTCTTCAACTGGCATACGTTCATTTGTTGTATGAATATATTCATATCCAACACCTAAAATAACAGTAGGAATTCCGAATCCACTAATAACATTTCCGTCAGATCCGCCACCTAGTTTAACAAGGTCTGCTTTACGTCCAATTTTTTCAGAAGATTTAACGGCTAATTGAACAACATCGTCTTCTTCAGTTAAGTTAAAGCTTGGGTACATAATTTGTACATTAACTTCAGCAGAACATCCGAATTCTTCAGCAGTTTTCTCGAATGCTTCTTTCATATGTGTAACTTGTTGATTCATTTTTTCGTCATCTAAAGATCTAGCTTCTGCTAAAATATATACATGATCGCTTACAATATTTGTTGCTGTTCCACCTTCGAATCTACCGATATTAGCAGTCGTTTCTTCATCGATACGTCCTAAGTTCATATGACTAACAGCTTTAGCAGCAATATTAATCGCAGAAACACCTTTTTCAGGTTCTAATCCAGCGTGTGCTGTTTTACCTTTAATAATAGCTTCTATTTTAGCTTGTGTAGGAGCTGCTACAACAGTTGTACCTACTTTACCAGGTGCATCAATAGCAAAGCCATATTTCGCTTGAATATCATCAGGATTTAAAGCTTTAGCACCAACTAAACCAGATTCTTCACCAACTGTAATGATAAACTCGATATCACCATGTTGAATATTGTTATCTTTAATAACTTGAATAGCTTCTAAAATTGCAGCTAAACCAGCTTTATCATCAGAACCTAAGATTGTTTCGCCTTTAGAATAAATGTAACCATCTTCACATAATTCAGGTTCAATATTATTACCAGGTGTAACAGTATCCATATGGCTTGTAAAATAAATCGGTGTCTTGCTAGAATCTTCACCTTTTAATTTACAAATTAAATTTCCAGCACCATAACCAGTTTCGCTTTGAGAGTCATCCTCTTTAACATCTAAACCTAAATCCGTAAACTTTTGCTTTAATAAGTCAGCAATCTTTCTTTCATTTTTAGATTCAGAATCTACCTTTACAAGTTCCATAAAAGTATTTAATAATCTTTCTTCATTAATCATGATTGTCCCTCTTTTCATTTATTTAAATATCTCATAATCTAGTGTATAATAGTTGATAAATATATACAAAACTAATGTTTAAAGAGAGGGTTATCATGGGAAATAAGAATGTACGTAAAATTATAATCATCGTAATGTTAGTAGCAATCGTAGCTGCACTTGTATTATCAGGTATCTTACCATTCCTATTAAATTAATAATATAGTTTAAAAGCGCTAGCTCATGATGAGTAGCGCTTTTTGTTTTGGGGAGAGATACAAATTTTAATTAGGTATTATTAGAATATGTGGAACTCGTGAGTTAAAGCCAACATTAACTCACGAGATTGTGAAAGATGTGAGTTAAAGACAATATTAACTCACGAGAATAGGAAAGATGTGAGTTAAAGGCAACATTAACTCACAAGATTAGGAAAGATGTGAGTTAAAGACAATATTAACTCACGAGATTAGGAAAGATGTGAGTTAAAGACAATATTAACTCACGAGATTAGGAAAGATGTGAGTTAAAGACAATATTAACTCACGAGATTAAGAAACATGTGAGTTAAAGGCACCATTAACTCACGAGATTAGGAAAGATGTGAGTTAAAGACAATATTAACTCACGAGATCGGAAAACATGTGAGTTAAAGTCAACATTAACTCACATCTCCCCACTATATACACAAAAAACGCAATGCCATATAGCATTGCGTTTTTACTTCTTAAGGCTACCGAATTGTGATTTGATTAGTAAGTATTCTTCTACTTCGTTTAATAGTTGAAATAGTGCTGCGATACTTTCTAATTCTTGATGTGATTTTGGTAGCTCGATAGATTGTAATTTTATTTTAATATCATATAGGTTATGCAATCTC
Source organism: Mammaliicoccus sp. I-M35 (assembly GCF_022386455.1). Classification (NCBI taxonomy): domain Bacteria; kingdom Bacillati; phylum Bacillota; class Bacilli; order Caryophanales; family Staphylococcaceae; genus Mammaliicoccus; species Mammaliicoccus sp. I-M35. The sequence goes on from NZ_JAJNIL010000001.1 coordinate 229,410, forward strand.
ATAAGAGAGTAATCGTTACCTTGTACGTTTTGTGATACTTCTAATAACAATTGACTACATAAATGATGTGCATGTTGACTGTGTTGCATGGATTCGATTAATTTTTTCATTCTTTTTAATAAAGTTAATTGTTCTTCTCTCATATCAAAATAATGATAGTAAGAGTTCTCATTTCTCACAAAATGATTTTTAACTTCTCTAAATGCTAATGATTTAGCTTTTCTAATATTTTCCGAAACGATATCGAATGACGGTACATTAATTTTCTTATTTGGATCTTGTAAGCATTGACTATAAATAAAGGTTATTAATATAAAGTCGTCTTCTATTTTGCGTTTATAATTGTTAAGTTTATAATCTAAACTTGGCATAAACATATTCATGATTAAAGCTATACCTATACCAATTATAAGTAATAAAATTTCATTTACGACAACATTCATATCAATCGTTTTAGCCATATACAGATGAAGTATAATAACACAGCTTGTTACAATTCCTTCTTGTACACCAATCATGACTGTTACGGGTATAAATAAAAGGACCATAATACCAAGTATAATAGGCGTACTTCCTAAATAAGTGAAAAATACTGAACCAATCATAATTGCTATTAAACATGCTATAAATCTATATATTGCAGCTTCAAATGATTTAACTCTTGTATCCTTAATGCATAATACAACAAGAATAGCACTGGATGCATAATTATCTAAGCCGATTAACCTAGAAAGGATGACAGCTAATGTCATCCCTAGGGCAGTTTTTAATGTTCTATATCCTATTCTGTACGGTTTTATTTGCATAAGAAATGAACCGTTCCTTTACACTTCTTCGCAATACTCTTCGAATAGTGCTTGAATGTTTGTAATAACACTCATTGGATCGTGACCTTCGATTTCATGTCTTTCAATCATTTTGACAATTTTGCCATCTTTAAGAAAAGCAAATGATGGACTTGATGGTGGGTAACCTTCGAAATAATCACGTGCTGTTTCTGTTGCTTCTTTGTCTTGACCAGCAAATACAGTTACTAATTGATCTGGTAATTTATCATAGTGTAACGCATGTTGTGCTGCTGGTCTTGCGATACCGCCTGCACATCCACAAACTGAATTAACCATAACAAATGTTGTACCTGGTTTGTTGAAAGTTTCTTCAACTTCTTCTTTAGTTGTTAATTGTTTGTATCCAGCCGCTTCTATTTCATTTCTCGCAGAATTGACTACGTCGTTCATATATAAATTGAAATCCATTTCCATAAAAAAAGCCTCCTGTAATAATAGATAAGTCTATTTTACAGGAGATTTAAGGGTAAAACAATGACAAGGTTTTATTAATATATAGATGTGTTCTCGATTGTCATGCTTTGTAATCTTTCTTTTACATATTTTAAGAATTCACCGGCCATTAAACCATCTAATATTCTATGATCAATGGATAATGATAAATTAACCATATCACGAATACCGATCATATCATTGACAACTACAGGTCGTTTCACAATAGATTCTACTTGTAGAATAGCAGCTTGTGGATGATTGATAATACCCATTGATGATACTGAGCCAAATGAACCTGTATTATTGACTGTGAATGTACCACCTTGCATATCTTGAGAAGTTAATTTATGCTTTCTTCCTCTAGTTGCAAGATCATTAATTTCACGAGCGATACCTTTGATTGATTTATCATCAGCATTTTTAATAACAGGTACATATAATTTATCTTCACTTGCTACTGCGATTGAAATATTAATATCTTTATGAATTTTAATTTCATCGCCTGCCCAAGTACTATTTAACATCGGATATTTCTTCAATCCTTCTGCAACAGCTTTTACGAAAAATGCGAAGAATGTTAAGTTATATCCTTCATTTTGTTTGAAAGATGATTTATGATGCTGTCTTGTTTTAACAAGATCTGTAGCATCAACTTCGACCATCATCCAAGCATGTGGAATTTCATGAACACTTTGCAACATTTTATTCGCAATTGCTCTTCTTACACCATTGACTGGAATTGAATCACCAGGTAAAGAAGACGTTTCTGGTTGAACAGTATTTTCAGCAATTTCTTGAGTTGGTGCTTCTACTTGTTTAGATGATGTATCTTCAGTTGGAACACCATTTTCAATTGCATTTAAAATATCTTTTTTAGTCACTCTTCCTAAATTACCAGTACCTTTAACTTTATTTAAATCAATATTATTTTCACTTGCTAATTTAAATACAACAGGTGAATATTGACCGTTATTCATTGGACCTTCTTGTGGTTCATTAGAAACAGGTGTTTCAGCTTTTGCAGGTTGGTCTTCTTTAGTTACGTCTGGTTCAGTTTGTTCATCAGCACTATTATTGTTATCCTCTGATGTTTCACCTTCAACTTCCATAGTACAAATAACTGTTCCAACATCTACTGTTTCACCAGCTTCGACAACAATTTCTTTAATTGTTCCATTAAATGTTGAAGGGACTTCAGCTGTTACTTTATCTGTTATCACTTCGCACAGTGCATCGTACTCTTCAATTGTGTCACCTGGTTTAACGAGCCATTGTTCGATTGTACCTTCATGAACACTTTCTCCAAGTTTCGGCATCTTTACGTCCATAATTTAACCTCCTAAAATTCAGCTAACGTTCTCATTTTTTCTTCTATTTTCACAGGATTCATCATAAAGAAATCTTCCATAGGTGGTGAAAATGGCATAGCTGGTACGTCTGGACCTGCAAGTCTTGCAATTGGTGCGTCTAAATCAAATAAGCAATTTTCAGCTATTATGGCAGATACTTCACTCATGACACTACCTTCTAAATTATCTTCAGTTACAACCAATACTTTGCCAGTCTTTTTCGCACAATTAATAATTGTTTCTTTATCTAGTGGATATAATGAACGTAAATCTACTATTTCTGCATCTATACCTTCAGTTGATAATATTTCAGCTGCTTGAAGTGCGTAATTTACACATAATCCATAAGTGAATACTGTAATATCTGAACCTTCTCGTTTAACATCTGCTTTATCGATTGGTACAGTATAATATTCTTCAGGAACTTCTTCTTTTAATAGTCTGTATGCTTTTTTATGTTCAAAGTATAGTACAGGATCATTATCTTCAATTGCCGCAAGAAGTAATCCTTTAGCATCATATGGTGTTGATGGAATGACAACTCTTAAGCCTGGTGTTGAACAGAATATACTCTCAATACTTTGTGAATGATATAATGCGCCATGAATTCCGCCACCAAATGGACTTCTAATTGTTAAAGGACAATCCCAATCATTATTAGAACGGTATCTTATTTTAGCTGCTTCATTGATGATTTGATTTGTTGCCGGAACGATATACTCTGCAAATTGAATTTCAGATACCGGTCTTTTACCCATCATAGCTGCACCAATTGAAGCACCCACTATATTTGATTCTGCTAATGGTGAATCGATCACGCGTCCTTCACCATATTTGTTGTATAAATTTTTAGTTGCGCCAAATACGCCGCCTTTTAGACCAACATCTTCGCCGATAACAAATACATTATTGTCTTTTTCCATCGCTTGGTCCATTGCTTGATTAATCGCGTCAAGATAGGATAACTTAGGCATTCTTTTCGCCTCCTTGATCATATACATGTGTTAAAGCTTCTTCCGGTAATGGATAAGGTGCTTTTTCTGCATTTTTAGTAGCAGTATTGATTTCTTGTTTAATTTCATCTTCAATTTGGCTGAACCATTCATCGTTTGTAACTTGATGTTCAACTAAATATTCTTTGAATTTAATCATACAATCACTGTCTTTTACTTCTTTCATTTCTTCTGCCGGACGATAATTATCATCATCATCTGAAGAATGAGGTGTTAAACGACTACATAATGCTTCAATAAGTGTTGGTCCTTCACCATTTATTGCACGTTCTCTTGCACGTTTAACTGCTTCATAAACAGCTATAGGATCATTACCATCCACTTGTTCACCAAATGCACCGTAACCTGCAGCTCTAGATGATAAATCATCTGTTGCGTACTGTAAGTGACTTGGTACCGAAATGGCATATTTATTGTTTTCGATAATACAAATAAATGGCAACTTATGAACACCAGCAAAGTTCATTGCTTCGTGGAAATCACCTTGACTCGTACTACCTTCACCTAAAGTAGCAAGTGCAATCGCTTCTTTGCCATCCATTTTAAGTGATAAACTTGCGCCAACTGCATGTAACACTTGAGTTGTTACACAAGAACCTTGCGTTAAAATAGATAAATCTTTTTTACTAAAATGAGATGGCATTTGCTTACCACCACTTGAAGTATCACCTTGTTTTGCAAATGCAGCTAACATAGATTCTTCTGCAGAAATACCACGAGCTGTAACTAAAGCTAAATCTCTATAGTAAGGTGCTAATACGTCTTCGTCTTTTAGTGCATAATATGTGCCAATTTGTGTTGCTTCTTGACCTTGACAACTAATAACAAACGGTAGTTTACCTGCTCGGTTAAGTAGCCACATTCTTTCGTCAATTTTTCTACCTAATAACATCCATTTATAAATTTCTTTTAAGTCTTCATGCGTTAATCCGACAGTCTTATAATCTAACATCTAATCTCTCCTCTTTAGACGTGAATAGCACGATTCTCAGATTTTAACCCTAGTTCCATGAGCACTTCTCCAATTGAAGGATGTGCATGTACAGTAGTTGCTAGTTCTTCAGTAGAGCCATTCATAAATGTAAATAGAGCTGCTTCATTAATTAATTCAGTCACTTTTGCACCAATCATATGAATGCCAAGCACTTTTTCATTGTCTATATCTTTAATTAATATACATTCACCAAGTCCATTATTTTCGATGACGGATTTGCCAATCGCTTTAAATGGTACTTTAAATTTTTTGAAATTAATATTTTGCGCTTTTGCATCTTGTTCAGTCATCCCTATCGATGCAATTTCAGGATTTGTATATATACATCTTGGTACTGTTAAGTAATCTAATGTGATAGGATTTTGATCAAACATATGCTCTACTGCAATTGTGCCTTCTTTAGTTGCAACATGTGCTAATTGATAATTGCCGATGACATCTCCAACCGCATAAATATGTTTATCATCTGTTTGATAAACATCATTTGTTAGTATATAGCCTTTTTCATCGGTCTTTATTTTTGTGTTGTTCAATCCTAAATCTTCAGTATTCGGTGTTCTACCAACTGCGACTAATACTTTTTCAAAAGTTTGTTGCTCATTTTGAAGTGTGACATCTACATGTTTATCATGTATGTTGACATCTTGTTCGGATAAAGGACATTTCTCATGAATGGTTATGCCATTTTCTTCAAAGCTACGTTTAATCGTTTTACTGATTTCTCGTTGTTCGTTAGGGATAATGGATTGCCCAGCTTCAACAACTGTTACTTTTACACCTAAATCATTTAGTAAAGATGCAAACTCAAGTCCAATTACACCGCCACCGATAATTAACATGCTTTCAGGCAACGTTTCTAATTGCATCATATCATCACTTGAAATGATGGTTTGATGGTTAAACTTTAAGAATGGTAATTCAATTGGTCTTGACCCTGTTGCAATTAATACATGTTGATTAACGAGTAGTTCTGATTCGCCATTTTCAAATTCAACAGATACTGTTCCAGCTTGAGGCGAGAACAATGAAGGTCCGAGAATTCTCCCATTACCTTCGTAAATGTCAATTTTGTATTTTTTCATCAAACTTTGTACACCATTGTACATCGTAGTAACTGTTTCATCTTTCTTAGCAACAACATCCGTCATTTCAAAATCAGCTGAAGCAGTTTTAATACCATATTCGTTTGAATGTTGTATGTATCTTAAAATTTCTGCAGTTTTTAAATATGATTTTGTAGGTATACAACCTTTATGTAAACAAGTTCCACCTAACTTAAATTTCTCTACAATTGCGACTTTTTTTCCTAGTTGTGAAGCACGAATTGCTGATACATAGCCTGCCGTACCGCCACCTAGAACGACTAAATCATATTCTTTAGACATAGTATTACTCCTTATTCATATGACTTGGTACTAATTTTACCGTGTAAGAGGTCCATTACGCCAATATTTAAGGCGTGCATTTCTTTTTCTCCTTTATATATAGTAACATTTTGTAGCCAAGATACATATTGTTTTACTTTATTTGTGATATATTTTGAATAACTTAATCCGCCAGTTATGATAATTTGATCGATTTGACCTTCTAAAACGACCGCGCAAGACCCTATTGATTTAGCAATTTGATAACACATAGCATCTAAGACAAGTTTAGCAGTTTTATCGCCATTTTCCATCATTTGTTCTACTTTTAAACAATCATTTGTACCAAAATATGATAATAACCCAGAATTTTTACTTAATTCATTATTAGCTTCTTTAGCATTTAAATCGTGATCAATAACCCATTTAATTAACGCATCATTTGGAATGGAGCCAGCTCTTTCAGGACTAAATGGACCCTCGCCTAACAAGCCGTCATTAACTTCGATGACTCTTCCTTTTCTATGAGCACCTACACTTATACCGCCTCCAAGATGTGCGACGATGACATTAATATCTTCATATGCTTTGTTCATATCAGCTGCATATTGTTTAGCGACTGATTTCTGGTTTAATGCATGGAAGATACTGCGTCTTTCAATACCTTTAATGCCAGTAATTCTTGCTTCTGGTATTAATTCATCTACGACGACTGGATCAACAATATAAGCCTGTATATTTAATTCTTTAGCAAATGTATAGCCGATAATACCACTTAAATTTGAGGCATGAAATCCATATTTAAAAGATTTCAAGTCTTGATACATGATGTTATTAACAAGATATGTTCCACCTTGTATAGGCTTTAAAACACCACCCCTACAAGCAATAGCATCTATTGCTTGTAGTGAGATATGATGTTGGTTTAATGAGTTCTTGATACTTTCAAGTCTAAATGGGACTTGATCAATTAATGGAAGATTAGTTTGATCGATATCATGTCTGATAACATCCTCAAATAACATATCATAGTTATTAAATACTGCAACTTTAGATGATGTGCTTCCTAAATTAAGTACAAGAATTTTTTTCATTATTTTTTACCTCTAGAAATGATAGATCTTTCAGTTTTTAAGAAATTACTTCTAACATTCATAAGTTGTTCAATGCGTTCTTCAGCTAAAATTTCAGCTGCACGTGCAGTAGTAATTTGATCTCGCTTACTAATTTCAAACACTTTATCCATTTGGTCATAGATTTTTTCAATGTTTGAGATAGCACGTACTTCATTGTATCCATCTAATTCATCCGCAACGTTGATAACACCACCAGAGTTAGCAACGAAGTCAGGCGCATATACAATACCTTTATCTTCTAATTGAGCACCGTGTACATCTATGTCTTGTAATTGGTTGTTTGCACTACCACATACGACTTTAACTTTTAAACGTGCGATAGTATCATCATTTAATACGCCACCTAAAGCACAAGGTGCAAAGATATCAGCATCTACATCATATATATCATTAATACCGACACTTTGAGCGTTGAAGTCATTTACAACTCTATCTACAGCTTCTTGGTTAATATCCGTTACAACTAATTGAGCACCTGCTTCATGTAAATAACGACATAGTTCGTAAGCAACGTGTCCAACACCTTGAACAGCAACTGTTTTCCCGTTTAAATCATCTGTTCCAAATGCTTCTTTAGCTGCGCGTTTCATAGAAACAAATACACCTAATGAAGTTTTAGGACTTGGGTTACCACTAGATTGGTGACTTTCAGATAAACCAACTACGTAATCAGTCTCTTCAAAGATAATATCCATATCGTCTTCAGTTGTTCCTACATCTTCAGCAGTGATATAACGACCATTTAAACTTTCTACATATCTACCTAAAGCTCTAAATAAAGCTTCTGATTTATCTTTTTTAGGATCGCCGATAATAACTGTTTTACCGCCACCTAAGTTTAAACCAGCTGCAGCATTTTTATATGTCATACCTCTTGATAAGCGTAATGCGTCATTAATAGCTTCTTCTTCACTTTCATATGGCCACATTCTACAACCGCCAAGTGCTGGTCCTAATGTTGTATCATGAATCGCAATGATTGCTTTTAATCCTGAACTTTTATCGTGACAAAATACTATTTGCTCATAGTCATATTTTTCTATCGTTTCAAATAACATAATAATCCCCTTTTCAACTTTAATATAATAACTTCATTTCTAATTTTACATGAAATGTTTTATTTATCAAATAAATTGACGAAAAATGATAGCGCTTACAAAAAGTAAAAATTTTTAGAAAATTCAATCTTTATTGATATAAAAGCATTGTAAGCTCTTTCAATACTTTGAAATAAAGAGTATAGTTATTAATTTGTTATTATAATATACTAAATAAGCATTAACGCACTACAAATAGAATGAAATTTATCTTGTGATGAATCTGATCTAGAAGTTAAAATTATGGGTATTTTTGCCCCAATTATAACAGATGCTACATCAGCGTTCGATAAATAAACGAGTGATTTATATAAAATATTGCCACTTTCAATTTGAGGGACGATTAAACCATCAACATTACCTGATATTTTTGAATCTATTTTTTTAATAATGGATGCTTTTTTATTAATTGCAGCATCAAACGCAATTGGACCTTCTATTTCAAGGTCTGGTTTTTCTTGAGTGAAATAAGATACGACTTCTTTCGCATCAACCGACGACTGCATTTTCGGATTTACATTTTCAATTGCAGAAAGTACCCCTATTTTTGGTGAGTCGATACCAATTTTTTTGAGCGAATAAACTAAATTCGATGTGATTTCAATTTTTTGTTCGATATTTGGTGTAATGTTCATTGCAACATCTGATACGGTTAACATCTTGTGATACTCAGGTATATTAAATATCGCGATATGGCTCATTCTATAGTTGGTCTTCAAGTTATATTTATCTTTTAAAACTTCTTTCAATAATTCTGAAGTTGAAATTAGCCCTTTCATTATTAAGTCTGCTTTTCCATCTGCTACAGCTTGTACACATTGAGATACAGTATGTTCTTCGTTAAGTGTTTGAATAATTTCTATTCTATTTAATTCTTCATGTGTTAAATTAAATGACCTGATCAACTCATCTTGTGGTCGTTCATCAAACAACATGAATCTAGCTTTTGTATGTTTAATCGCTTTAACAATTGCTTTAATGACACCTTCATCATTTGATTTACATACAGCAATTGTAGCTGATATATTTTGGCCGTTTTTTATCATATCTTTAAAAAGCATTTAATCCCCTCCTATTACTATCATAATCAAATTGTACCGTTTATTCCATTTTTTCAATGTTTACTTTTACTCATTATCTCATATATAATATAAGTTATTAATTAATAGGAGTTTTAACTTATGCAAAAGTATATTGCATTACTCATTTTGGTCATACCAGGTATCATTGCAGGACTAGGTATTAAATGGATGAGAGATGCTGTTTTTGGACAACTTGTTCCACAATTACATTTTATTTGGTTACAGTTTTTATTAGGCTTTATCTTCTTTGTATTTGGTGTAGTGTTCATTGGGGGTTATATACTGCATCGTGAAAAGAAAAATAAACGCGCACAAGAACATTTTATGAAGAAACAAAATGCCAAAAAAAGAGACTAGGCTTACCTAGTCTCTTTTTTAAACTTTTCATATAGATGTAATAAAAACTCACCATTTGTAGGTCGTACATACAATTTTTCGCTGTTATACCAATAGGACTTTAATTCTTTATCCCAAGCTAATTTAATAGCATGTCTGATAGACCTTTCCACATTATTCGCTTGAATATTATAATTTTGAGAAATTAAAGGATATAGTTCTTTAGTTAACGGCATCTTACGATTATATTGAAGCATAAGGTGTACACCATACTTAATATATTCGTACCCGTTTAAATTTGATGAAAATCCGATTTTCTCTAGTAATAAATCTAAAGCGTCCATTTCTTCTATATTAGAATCTGTTGTTGTTAATACACGTTGTATCGTATCTAACAAGACATCAAACTCAACAGGTTTAATTAAGAAGTAATCTACTCCTAATGAAACAGATTCTTTTAAGACATCATCACTTACAAAAGCACTCATACATATCACTTTAAATTGCTTATTTTGTTTTATATATTTTTTAAGCAAAGTCATGCCATCTATATGTGGCAAGATTAAGTCTAATAGAAGAACATCGAAAACTTCTCCATTTAAAATGTCGAGTGCCTCTTTACCGTTGTATCCAATATTAACAATTTCAATATCGTGTTTCTTTAAATATTGTGCCATTTCACTAACATATGCTTTCGAGTCTTCTATTATTGCTACCTTAATTACCATGCTTAACACCCTAACGAATCATTCTATTTTAAATTTTTGTTTTGTATAATCATTTCTTTAGCGTGTTGTCGTGTTAATTCTGTAACTTCAACACCTGATATCATTCTTGCTATTTCATCTATCTTATCTTCACCATCTAATTGTTTTATAGAAGTCGTCGTTCTATCATTTACGGTTTCTTTAGCAATATACAAATGATTATCACTAATTGCTGCAACTTGAGGTAAATGCGAAATACATATCACTTGAAGTATTTGCGCAATTTGATGCATTTTTTCAGCCATTTTTTGTGCGACTCTACCAGATACACCCGTATCTACTTCATCGAATAAAATTGCTGTTTGTCCTTTTGAAGAAACAAATATACTTTTCAACGCAAGCATTATTCTCGATAGTTCACCACCAGAAGCTATTTTATTTAAGCTTTTTAATGGTTCGCCTTTATTTGGGCTGATTAAGAATTCTACTTCTTCTAAGCCATATTGAGTAGGCTTTGTTTTAGTAAATGTAATTTCAATATTCGCATCTTGCATGTGTAAATTCTGTACTTCTTCAACTAATCTATCTCTCAGGTTCAACGCAACTTGTCTTCTTTTAGCTGATAGTGCTTCTCCATATTTTACAACGTTTGTATAAAGATCATTAATTTCTTCACGTAATTGAGAAGTACTTTGTTCGTAGTTCTCAATTTTATAAATTTCATCGTCAATTTTATCTCTATATTTGATTAATTCAGGTATGCTTTTGCCATATTTACGATTGAGGTCTGTGAGTACATTTAATCTAGACTCATACTCATTTAGTAAAGATTCATCAAAGTCATTAGACGTTAACTCATTATATAGTTCATGTTTGTAGTCTTCTAAAGTGTAATACATTTGATCTAATTCTTCACTAAAAGCAGTGTATTTATCCGGAATAATATCGTTTATATGTTGAATTTCTTGATTAAGCTCATAAATTTTATCAGTAATGTTTTCTTCACTACTCAATAACATATGCGCTTTATTAAGACTTTCGTTTATTTTTTCGTGATTTTGAAGTTTCTTAATTTCTTGATTTAAAAAATCAATTTCGTCTTCTTTTAAATTCGCATCTTGTAATTCATCTCGTTGGAATTTTATTAAATCTAATCTTTGTAATAATGCTTGGTCTTGAGATTCTAACTTTTCAAGTTCTTGTTTCTTTAAGCGATAAGATTGAAAGGTCTCGTCGTATTGATCAATTTCAGCTTGATAAGTACCATCAGCATAATCATCTAACAATGATAAATGATATTTAGGTTTAAGTAATATTTGTGTTTCATGTTGCCCATGAATATCAAGTAATTCTTGCATGACAATTTTTAAATCAGATAGCGTTACATTCTGATTGTTTAATTTACATATGCTTTTCCCTGAAGCAAAGATTTCTCTTTTTACAAACAAGAAATCTTCGTCAAAGTCGATATCTAACTCACTTAAAATCTTATTGACGTTAGGTACATTATCAATATCAAATACGCCTTCAATTATCGCCTTCTGTTCGCCATGTCTCACGAAACTTTGTGAGGCTCTTGCACCTACTAACTGACCAATAGCATCTATAATAATAGATTTACCAGCACCAGTTTCACCGCTTAAAACAGTTAGTCCACCTGAAAAATTAATTTCTAAAGATTCAATTATAGCGAATTGTTTAATTGTAAGTGCTTGTAACATTGTATATTAAATCTCCTTTAAAGCATATTAAAAATTCTATCCGTAATCACTTCAGCTGCTTCAGTATCTTTACAAATAATTAAGCATGTGTCATCACCGCATATCGTCCCAATTACTTCTGTCCAATCGATTTGGTCAATAATTGCACCAATTGATTGCGCATTACCTGGTAATGTTTTAAGGACTAATAAATTATCTGCTCCGTCAATTTTTACAAATGAATCCATTAAATATCTACCTAATTTATCAATCGGGTGATATTTACGGTCTCTAGGTAAACTATAGATATACTGACCAGAAGGTGCTGGAACTTTAATTAATTGAAGTTCTTTAATATCACGAGATATAGTAGCTTGTGTGATATTCAAATCATATTCATTTAGTCTTTTGACTAATTCTTCTTGTGTTTCAATTTGTTCGTTAGAAATTATTTCTCTTATCTTAATCTGACGCATTGTTTTGTTCGCCATTACATACACCTCTGTTAATGAATATTTATACACTTATAATAGCATAAAATTGAAAAAAATAGTAATGTAAGCGCTATAAACATTTAAATGACGCTTTAGATATACTAAAGCGTCTTTTTCAACATAAATATTCATATATTTCTCTTAACTACTTAATTAAAGATTTGACGGTAGATATAATATTTGATTTAGAGATACCAATATCTTCTAATAATAAACCTACATCACCGTGCTCAATGTACGTGTCATTTATACCTATTCTACGCATAGTATTATGATAATCATTGTCATTCATAAAAGTAGCAATTTGACTTCCTAAACCACCAGTCAACATAGCTTCTTCAACTGTCAGGATCGGTTTAGACGCTTTACCGAGATTATGAAGCATGTCATAGTCCATAGGTTTTATAAACCGAGCATTAACAATATTGATATGGATGTCTTCTTTTAATAGTTCGTCTGCTACATCTGTTACAAGTGATACTGTTGGCCCATAACTTATAATTGTTAAATCATCACCATTTCTTTCAACATTCCAAGATCCTATTTTTAGTCGTTCACTATTTTTATAATCATCAAGTAATGGCGCATTCCCTCTTGGATATCTGATCGCCATTGGACCATGGTCAGTTTCAAATGCAGTTTTGATCATATTTTTCGCTTCATTACCGTCTTTAGGCATCATGATTGTAAAATTAGGAAATTGACTTAAAAAGCCAACATCAAATACACCTTGGTGTGTCTCTCCATCAGCTCCAACAAGTCCTGCTCGATCAACGCCAAATAATACGTTTAAGTTTTGACGATCTACATCATGTAACAACTGATCGTAAGCACGTTGCATAAAAGTTGAATAGATTGCGACATATGGTTTCATGCCTTGTGTTGCTAGTCCTGCTGCCATCGTAACAGCATGCTGTTCAGCAATACCTACATCAAAAAATTGTTCGGGTAACATTTGTTGAAATTTAGTTAATTTTGATCCAACAGGCATTGCTGGCGTAATTGCAACAATTCGTTTATCTTGTTGCGCATAAGCTAATACTTCATCACTCATTAAAGCACTCCATGCAGGACCTTCAGCATTTCCTTTTATCACTTCACCAGTTTCAAGCTTATATGGTCCTAAACCATGCCAAGTCCCAATTATATCTTTCTCAGCAGGTTTATAACCTTTCCCTTTCTTAGTCACAACGTGTATGAGAACAGGTTTGTCCATTTGTTTAGAAACGGTGATCGCTTCATCTAATGCTTTAAAATTATGTCCATCTACAGGACCAATATATTTAATGCCGAGTTCTTCAAAGAAAATGCCATCTACGACTAAATATTTTAAACTGTCTTTAATTTTATCCGCAGAGTCTTTTAACAAATCTCCACCAGGCAATCTGTTAATCAAACTTTCAGCATCAAATTTAAAGCGATTATAATTTTGGTTTGATCGTATTCTTGCAAACATATTGTGCATTGCACCGACATTTGGTGCGATACTCATTTCGTTATCATTTAAAATAATCGTTAAATTTGTTTTGTCATGGCCTATGTGGTTTAACGCTTCTAGTGCCATACCACCTGTTAAAGCACCATCACCAATTACAGGTACAACATGATGATCTTGTCCTAATATATCTCTTGCTTTTGCCATCCCCACAGCAGCAGATAAAGAAGTTGAACTATGTCCAGCTTCCCACACATCATGTTCGGATTCTTTCATTTTAGGAAAACCACATAATCCTTTATATTGTCGCAAAGAATTAAATTCGTGGCCTCTTCCGGTTAATATTTTATGAATGTATGTTTGATGTCCAACATCCCATAATATCTTATCTACAGGGCTATTAAAATGTTTATGTAGACTCAATGTTAATTCAACCACACCTAAATTTGCCCCAATATGTCCGCCAGTTACTGAACAAGTTTCAATTAAAAATTTCCTAATGTCACTGCTCAGTTGTTCAAGTTCTTGATGAGATAAATCTTTGAGGAAGGATGGGTTTTTTATTTTTGAAACATCCATTTTTTAACCACCTTTAGCCCGATTCTTGTGACCAGTCATCTTAATTATTAGATAGATTAATTTTCTCTATTTGCAAATAATTTTGTGAGAGACTTGAGTTCTTCAGTGTTATATTGATCTTCTAATTGTTCAAGTAAATATAACGCTTGATTCACATGTTGTTCTAAAGCAACTTTAGTATTCGTCTTACCTAATAGTGACACATAAGTACTCTTATGATTCGCAACGTCACTACCAACTGACTTACCTATTTTATCGAAATCCCCTTCAATATCTAGTAAATCGTCTTTAATTTGGAATATTAATCCTAATTCTTGGCTAAATGAATCAAGTAATAAGAATGTCTTACTATTAACTTTAGCGATTGTGCAAGCTGCAACAACAGAAAAACGGATCAGTGCACCAGTTTTATATCTATGGATTTTGCGTAATGTATCTAGCGAAATTTCTTTGTTTTCACTTTCCATATCTAACACTTGTCCACCTACCATACCTTGATGGCCTGCTGATTCAGAAAGCAATCTGATTAATTTCACTTTGTCGTCAGCTTCTATATATGTATCTTTAGTTATCAGTTCAAAAGCTTTTGTTAATAGTGCATCACCAGCTAAGATTGCAGTCGCATCACCATAGATTTTATGATTCGTTTTCATTCCACGTCTATAATCATCGTTATCCATAGCTGGTAAATCATCATGTATAAGGGAATATGTATGTATCATTTCAAGTGCTTTTGCAGTTTCCATTCCTTTATTAATATCTGTCTTTAACATCGATAAAGTCATTAATAATAGTACAGGACGAATACGTTTACCACCTGCTAATAAAGAATAGCGCATACTTTCTTCTAATTGTGTATTTACAACTGAATCTAGTTTCGTTTGATTAAGTGATTCAGTGAACTTGTCTACATAACTATTCATGATTTGACTCATCTGAATCACCTTCTTTTTGAACAAGTTTATTTACTTTATCTTCAGCTGCTTTAAGTTTCGTTTCACATTTACTACTTAATTCAATACCTCTTTGATAAAGTTCAATTGATTCCTCAAGAGAAATATTTTCTTCGTCTAATTTACCGACGACTTTTTCTAATTCTTCCATCATTTCTTCAAAAGTTTGTTCTTTAGCCACATTTGTCACCTAATTTCCTTAACATTAGCATTTATTTTACCATCTTTTAAATTGATTGTAATATCATCGTCAATTTTTAAATCATTTTTGCTTGTAATGATTTTATCATCTTTTTCGATAATTGAATAACCTCTTAACATGATTTGAGTCGGACTTAACGCATCTAATTGCGCTAACTTGCTTGTCAGAGCTTGTCTTTTTTGACTGATAATACGATTAACGAGTTGAGTTTGAAGCATATTTAAACGATCAAAATCTTGTCTAAATTGAAAAGTCTTATTATAAATTGGTGTGATTCGCAATTTATTTTGTAAGATATCTAACTTATGATTATTACGCGTAACAGTTTGTTCTAAATTTCTAGATAATTGTTTTTGTAATTCATCTAACTTCTGAGTTTCTTGATCATATAATAACGAAGGCGTCTTCAATTTATAATATGATGAAAGTTGTTTTAATTTATGTTTATCTTGCTGTATAGATTGCGTGATATGTTTTGTTAAATACTGTCTAGCATTTGAAATCAGTTGATACAGCGCATTAATATCTGGTGTCGCAATAACTGCAGCTTGTGTTGGTGTTGCAGCTCTTACATCACTGACAAAATCACTTAATGTCGTATCCGTTTCATGACCAACTGCTGAAATAACAGGCGTCTTACAATGATAAATGGCTTCTACAACTTCTCTTTCATTGAAGCTCCATAAATCTTCAATAGATCCACCACCACGACCAACGATAATAACATCAACGCCCATGGAATCAGCTTCTTTGATGTTGTTAATGATATTATCCTTAGCTCCTTTACCTTGAACTAACGTGCTCATTAACACTTGTTCTGCAAGTGGATATCGCTTATCTAAAGTAGAACATATATCTCTTATTGCAGCGCCAGTCGATGCTGTCAACACAGCGATTTTCTTAGGATATTTAGGTATGCTTAATTTATGATCTTGGTCAAAGTAACCTTTTTCTGCTAATTCTTTTTTGAGTGCTTCGAATTTTTCATACAGAAGACCAACACCATCTAATTGCATAGATTGAACATAAATTTGGTAAGCACCTCTTGATTCATAAACCCCAATTCTACCTTCAACAAGTACTTGGTCACCTTCTTTAGGATTAAACGACAATTGGTTTGCGCTCGATTTAAACATCATTGCACTGAGTACACCTTTATCGTCTTTTAAGGCAAAGTAAAGATGACCACTTGAATGTCTTTTAAAGTTTGATATTTCACCTTTAATAAAGACATTAAGTAGATGTGGATCTTGATCAAATTTATATTTGATATATTTAGTTATTGCTGTAACTGATAAATACTTATCCATTTATATCACTCTTTAACTTTTTGATAAACTGCTTAATACACCATTAATAAATTTATAGTGATCATCATCACTGTATACTTTCGCAATTTCTACTGCTTCATTAAATATAACTTTCTCTGGTGTATCTGTATATTTTAATTCATAAGTTGCCATTCTCAAGATGATTCTATCAGTCTTAAGTAAACGGTCTAATGTCCAGTTTTTTAAATGTGGACTTACAATTTCATCTAATTCGTCTTTTTTCTCTATCACTTCTTTAACAAAGTTCTTCACGTATAAATATTGTTCACCTTTAAAATCTTCTACTAAATATTGAATCGCTTCTTCTACTGTTAAATCAGTTTTGTTATTTTCTAATTGATATAGTGATTTAAAGACAATCTCTCTTAGTTCTGTTCTTTTCATATTCTTCTCCTTCAAAGAATAAGAGGATGCACGCATCCTCTTAATTAATCATTTTATTATTGGAAATGTATATTAACGATATGTACATTAACTTCTTTTGGTGTTAATGCCGTCATCGTATTTAATGCTTGTTTAATTTCTGATTGTACTTTACGTGCTGTTTCAGAAATTTTTGTACCGTAGTCAAATGTACAGTAGACATTAATGTAGATGCCGTCTTCTTTAATATCGACTTTAATACCTTTACCAAAATTCTTTTTCCCGAATTTTTCTAAGGAATTCTTATTAAAAACGGATTGCATATGAGATACACCTTTAATGTCAGTAGTCGCAATGCTCGCAATGACCTCAATAACTTCTGGCGCAATCTCTATTTTACCTAAAGAAGGCTTTTTATTTTCAATTGTTTTAGCCATTTGAATCCCTCCCTATTTGTCTTCATTATTTATAATATCATGAATCTCTAGGAAATTGGTATTAAAATCACCTGATTCAAATACATCATTTTCTAACAATCTTAAATGGAATGGGATCGTTGTATCTATGCCAGCAACTAAAAATTCTGATAAAGCTCTTTTACCGATTTGAATTGCATCTGTTCTATCTTTACCATGAACAATAAGCTTCGCAACCATTGAATCGTAATAAGGCGGAATCGTATATCCTGTATAACAAGCTGAATCAATACGCACACCAAATCCACCTGGTGTTAAATATTGATTAATTTTACCTGGTGATGGCATGAAATTCTTAAATGGACTTTCTGCGTTGATTCTAAATTCAATCGCATGTCCACTCAAGTCAACTTCTTCTTGTGTAACTGGTAAAGTTTCACCACTTGCCACTTTAAGTTGAAGTTTAACTAAATCCATTCCAGTTACCATCTCAGTAACAGGATGTTCTACTTGAATACGCGTATTCATTTCCATGAAATAGAACGTTTCAGCATCTAAATCATAAATAAATTCAATTGTACCAGCATTTTCATAATTAACGGCTTTAGCTGCTCTAATAGCCGCTTCACCCATTTCTTTACGCATTTCTTCAGAAAGGACTGGTGATGGCGATTCTTCTACTAATTTTTGCATACGTCTTTGGATCGTACAATCACGTTCACCAAGATGTATAACATTACCTTCTGAATCACCCATTACTTGAATTTCAATATGTCTAAAGTTTTCGATGAACTTTTCTAAATACAAACCTTTATTTCCGAATGCTGTTTCAGCTTCTTGTTGTGTCATTCTAAATCCTGTTACAAGCTCTTCTTCATTACGTGCAATTCGGATACCTTTACCGCCACCACCGGCAGTAGCTTTAATAATAACGGGGTAACCAATTTTCTTCGCACATTTCTTTGCAATTCTTACTGTATCTACTAAACCATCACTACCAGGCACAACAGGTACGTTCGCTTTGATCATTTCTTCTTTCGCAACGTCTTTAATACCCATCTTCTGGATAGATTGATAACTAGGTCCAATAAATTTAATTTGGCATGCTTCACACATTTCAGCAAAATCACTATTTTCGGCTAAGAAACCATATCCAGGATGGATACCGTCACAACCTGTTGATTTTGCAATTGAAATAATATTAGGAACGTGAAGGTATGAATCTTTAGATTGTGTCGGTCCAACACAATAAGCTTCATCTGCTATTTGAGTATGTAATGCATCTTTATCAGCTTCTGAATAAATTGCGACCGTTTGTATGTCTAATTCTCTACAAGCTCTAATGATTCTTACTGCAATTTCCCCTCTATTTGCAATTAATACTTTTTTCATATTACTTCACCTTGAATAACGGTTGGCCATACTCTACCATTTGTCCGTCTTCAACTAATATTTCAGTGATTTCACCAGAAACTTCTGCTTGAATTTCATTAAATAATTTCATTGCTTCTAAAATACATACAGTTGTATCAGCTTCTACACGTGAACCTACTTGAACATATGGACCTTCATCAGGAGATGGTGATTTATAGAATGTACCAACCATTGGTGCATTAATCGTTAAACCACTTGGTGCTTCTTGTTCAACATTTTGTTGTGGTGCTGATTGAGTTGCTTGTTGTGGTTGTTCTGCTACAACATTTGTTGCCCCTTGGCTATAAATGATTTCTTGTTTAATATCTTTTTTTAAAGTTAGTTTAAAATCTTTATCATTAATATCAATTTCAGTTAAAGAAGAATTATCTAACACATCAACTAGTTCTTTAATTTGTTTTAAGTTCATTTGAAAAACTCCTTTTAAATTCTAATACGTTACACTTCATACATTTTACTTTAGTGGTCATACCAATTCAAGAGATTTTAATATTTAATTATAAATGTAAATAAGATACATTCCTAATTTAACTAAAATGATTGAGGCCAGGACACAAGTTACTGTCCCGGCCTCATTTTAATGTTTAATATTAACCTCTTGATACGTAGCTTCCGTCAGTAGTATTAATGACAAGTAAATCACCTTCATTAACAAATAACGGTACGTTTAAACTATAACCTGTTTCAACTGTAGCTTGTTTAGTTGCACCAGTTGCTGTATCACCTTTAATACCAGGTTCAGTTTCTGTTACTTGAAGTGTAACTGTATTTGGTAATTCAATACCAATTGTTTCACCTTCGTAAGATTGGATTTGAACTTCCATGTTTTCTTTAATAAATTTAAGTTCATATTCTAGTTTATCACCAGGTAACTCTAGTTGATCGTAAGTTTCGTTATCCATGAACACATGGCTATCACCATTAGCATATAGATATTGCATACGACGATTATCGATTTGAGCTTTTTCAACTTTTTCACCGGCTCTAAAAGTTTTCTCTTGGATTGCACCAGTTCTTAAGTTTCTTAATTTAGAACGAACGAATGCCGCACCTTTACCTGGTTTTACATGTTGGAAGTCCATAACTTTCCAAATGCCATTATCAACTTTAATTGTTAAACCTGTTTTAAAATCATTAACTGAAATCATTCATTTTCCTCCTATTTATACCTTCTTATAAAATAATAAGGTCTTTTGAAGATTTAGTAAAGCGCTGTAAGCCATTTTTTGTAACTAATACGTCATCTTCTATTCTAACGCCACCTAAACCATCTACATAAATACCTGGTTCTAATGTGATACACATATTTTCTTCAAGTACGATATCTGATTTTTGAGATAGTGCTGGACCTTCATGTACTTCTAACCCAATGCCGTGTCCTAATGAATGACCAAATTGTTCACCGTAGCCATAACTTTTAATAACATCTCTTGCAATTGTATCTGCTTCTTTACCTGTCATACCCGGTTTAATTTGTTCTAAAGCTGCTAATTGTGCTTCTAAAACAATATTATAGATTTTCTTCATTTCTTCTTTAGGTTCACCAATAGCAAATGTTCTCGTAACATCACTAACGTATCCTTCATATAGTGCACCGAAGTCTAATGTAATCATGTCTCCTTCTTCGATAACTTTATTACTTGCTACACCATGCGGTAATGCACCACGGTGGCCAGAAGCAACAATCGTATCAAATGAAGAACATGTTGCACCTTTACTTCTCATGAACATTTCCATTTCATTATTGACTTCATTTTCAGTCATGCCTGGTTTAACCCATTTTAAAATGTGTTCATATGTTTCATCTACAATGTCAGCTGCTTTTTGAATTTGTTTAATTTCAAATTCGTCTTTAATCATTCTGATTGTTTCAATAACACCTTCAATAGAAGAAAGTTCAACTGCATCTGTATTTAATGCTTGATATTCATTATAAGTAATTAAATGTGTTTCAACGCCAACTTTTTTATATTGACCTTCTTTTATCAGTTCATTAATCTTACCTAGCATTGGTCCTTCTTGATTAATAACTTCAAAATCTTGAGCTTGATCATTCGCTTGTTGAATGTATCTAAAGTCCGTAATTAAAAGGGATTTATCTTGTGTAATTAGTAGACTACCACTTGTCCCTGTAAATCCAGAAAGATATCTTCTGTTATACGGTGATAGAATTACAACTGCTTCAAGACCTTTTTCATTCATGACTTCTCTTAATTTATTAATTTTCATAATTATCCCCTTTCTATTTGTACAATAAATCTATATACATTAAAATAATATCATACATATCGAAATTTTTTCACAGTAAAACATTGGGAGTAAATAAACATGAGAAAAACAATTATAACAATCATGGCAAGTACAGTTGTCTTATCTGCGTGTGGAAATGATAAAGTTCAACAACTTGAAGAAAAGAAGTCTTTATTAAAAAGTGATAATCGAAAATTAAAACAAGAAGTATTAGACTTAGAAGATAAAAACAAAACATATAAACAAAAAGAAAATAGTGTTAAAAGCAAAATTAAAAAAAATGAACAAGAGTCGTCTAGCCAGTTTACAACTCAATATTTAAAGTCATCTACAAAATTTGTAAATGAAACTAAAACGAATATAGCGAGTTATAACAAAATCAAGAAAAATGTAACTTCAAAATTCGATGACGAACATACTAAAAATGAATTAGAAAATATTTATCATAATCAAGAAAATATTACAGATAGATATAAAGATGAAATGGAAGGTAAATCTATTCCTAAAGATTATAAATCTCTTCATAAAAGCATGTTAAAGCTATCAACAAGTTTTGAAAAAGTGTTTAAAGATTTAAATGATGCATACAATAAAAAGGATAAAAAAGATGTTCAAAAAGCAATTGATGAACTTCATGGACTAGACAAAGAGATAGGTCAAATTGAGTGAGATTATACATAAAATGTGCTATATTAAATAGACTAATAATTTAAGGTGAGATTTTATGAAAAATGTTTTATTCTATTTAATTATTGCTATAGCAGTTTTTGGATTAATTATGAATCTTGATTTCTTTATCATGGGCTTCATTCGTATGATTGTCTCATTTATCATATTCGGATTAATCATCTATCTAATTTACTATTTCTTCTTTTTAACGCCAGATCAACGAAAATATAAAAAAGCCATGCGCAAACAAAAGCGTAGAAATAGATAAAAAAGAGACTTCAATAGTCTCTTTTTTTTACTTTCTATAAGTCCATTCTTCTGATTTATATTTTTCTTCTAATTGTTTAATTTCAGCAAGCTGCTCTTCGGTAAATTCAAGTGGTTTATATTCAATATCTAAACCTTTCTTGAATCCTTCAAAAAATGCTGTTTCCATTTCTTCTAAAGTGATGTATTTATCTGATAAATCATTGATAGCAACTGCTTTATCTGTAAATGCAGCTTTCATTTTATCTTTTAGTCGATCGTTTCTATATATAAACATATCGAACAATTCATCAACATCTATATCTTGTAAAATTGAACCGTGTTGCAAGATAACGCCTTTTTGACGTGTTTGGGCACTGCCTGCTATTTTTCTATCTTCTACAACAAGTTCATACCAACTTGGCGCATCAAAACAAACTGAACTTCGTGGTGTCTTAAGTTTATCTCTTTCTTCTTTTGTCTTTGGAATTGAAAAGTATGCATCAAACCCTAACGACTTGAATCCTTCTAACAATCCTTCTGAAATGACTCTATAAGCCTCAGTTACCGTTTTAGGCATATTGGGATGCGATTCTGGAACGATGACGCTATAAGTTAACTCTTTATCGTGTAAGACACCTCTACCTCCTGTAGCACGTCTTACAAGTCCAAAACCTTTTTCTTTTACTTTTTCAATATCAATTTCTTTAGTTAGTTTTTGAAAATATCCAATTGATAACGTAGCTGGATCCCATGTGTAAAATCTAATAACCGGATCGATTTCTCCTCTACTCACAAAATTCATAAGTGCTTCATCAACTGCCATATTATAATATGGATTATTCGATTTCGTGTTTATAAAGTGCCAAGTTTCTTTCACAATTAAAACTCCTATTCAATTAATTCTTATGTACTTTTCTATTTTAGCAAAAAAATTTTGATAAATCTCACAAGAAATCTTATAATAAGGGTATCGACTTGAATTGGGAGGAATCAGACCATGAATTATTGGTATATCGCGCTCATAGTCCTAGTCTTGATTATCATTTATATGGCAATTAACTATTCATTAAATAAGCGCGCAGTAAAAGAATTAGATCAAAATGAATTCCATAAGGGATTAAGAAAGGCACAAGTTATAGACTTGCGTGAAAAGGCTGATTTTGACTATGGTCATATTATCGGGGCAAGAAATATACCGATGAGTGTATTTCGTACAAGATATCAAGGTTTACGTAAAGACCAACCTATATATTTTTGCGACGCAAATGGCGTAGCAAGTTATAGAGCTGCTAGAATGATGAAGAAAAAAGGTTACACTGAATTATTCATGCTTAAAGGCGGCTATAAAAAATGGACTGGTAAAGTTAAATCTAAATAATATTAAAGCGTCTTGGTCGTTAAATGCGACCAAGACGCTTTTTAATTTATAAAAGACTAATCTAGTGAGTTAATATGATATTTAACTCACATGTTTCCCAATCTAATGTTGCTTTTAACTCACATCTTGTCTAACCATCTAAAATTTTCAAATAAAAAAACATCTCATTACCCTATTTGAATATAAGGAATGAGATGTTATTTACTTTAATTTAGAAATTACGGTAAAGACGCTTTTTATTATGCTTTTTCTTCTTTTAGTAATTCAAATTTAAGTACTGGTTTTCTTGCTGCTTGTGTTTCATCTAATCGACCAATGACAGTAGTATGTGGTGCTTCTAATACAACTTCTGGTGTTTCTTCTGCTTCTTTTGCAATTTGAATAAGCGTATCACAGAATGCATCTAAAGTTTCTTTAGATTCTGTTTCTGTTGGCTCAATCATCATACATTCTTCCACATTGATTGGGAAGTAAATTGTTGGTGGATGGAAGTTAAAGTCTAAGAGACGTTTAGCAATATCCAATGTTCTTACACCAAGTTTTTTCTGTCTTGAACCACTGATTACGAATTCGTGTTTACAGTGTTGTGTATATGGTGTATCAAAGTGATCTTGTAGTCTTCTCAACATGTAATTAGCGTTTAATACAGCTGTTTCTGAAACTGCTTTTAATCCATCTGGTCCCATCGTTCTAATATAAGTATAAGCTCTTAAATAGATACCGAAGTTACCGAAGAATGGTTTAACTCTTCCGATAGATTGTGGCATATCATGTTCGAATTTAAATGTATCATTTTCTTTAACTACTGTTGGTTTAGGTAAAAATGGTACTAAATCTGCTTTAACACCAACTGGTCCTGAACCAGGTCCACCGCCTCCATGAGGTCCTGTGAATGTTTTGTGTAAGTTTAAGTGAACAGCGTCAAATCCCATATCACCAGGTCTAACTTTACTCATAATTGCATTTAAGTTAGCACCATCGTAATACAGTTTACCACCTGCTTGGTGTACGATTTCTCTGATTTCTAAAATATCTTCTTCGAATAAACCTAATGTGTTAGGGTTTGTTAACATGATAGCAGCTGTGTCATC
This sequence comes from Mammaliicoccus sp. I-M35, assembly GCF_022386455.1. Classification (NCBI taxonomy): domain Bacteria; kingdom Bacillati; phylum Bacillota; class Bacilli; order Caryophanales; family Staphylococcaceae; genus Mammaliicoccus; species Mammaliicoccus sp. I-M35. Next base: position 254,315 of record NZ_JAJNIL010000001.1, read on the forward strand.
TCCAACTACACGTTTTAAGTCTTCGATATCAACTAATCCTTTTTCATTAGATTTTACAGTTACTGTATCGAAACCTGCTACTTTTGCAGAAGCTGGATTCGTACCGTGAGCTGAGTCTGGAACAATAACTTTCGTTCTATTGAAATCGCCATTTGCTTCGTGGAAAGCTTTAATCATTAATAATGCTGTCCATTCACCGTGCGCACCTGCTGCAGGTTGAAGTGTTACTTCATCCATACCCGTAATTTCTTTTAAATGTTCTTGTAAATCATAAATGATTTCTAGTGAACCTTGTACAGTTGAAACATCTTGTAATGGATGTGCGTTTGCAAAGCCTGACATTCTAGCGACTTTTTCATTAATTTTAGGATTGTATTTCATCGTACATGAACCTAAAGGATAGAATCCAGTATCTACACCATGGTTTTTATTAGATAATTCAGTGTAGTGACGCATTAAATCTAATTCACTAACTTCTGGTAATTCTGCTTTTTGTTTTCTTGTAAATTTATCTCCTAAAAGATCTTGAACATCTTGTGTTTCAACATCTTTTTCAGGTAAAGAATATGCAAATCTATCTTTTCTAGATCTTTCAAATATTAATTCGCTTGATGGTTTACGCACTGTATTCACCTACTTTTTTGATAAATGTGTCGATTTCTTCTTTTGTTCTTAATTCTGTTACTGCAATTAACATATGATTGTTGAATGCTTCGTCGATGAAACCTAAGTCAAATCCACCAATAATACCTTCTTCAAGTAATTCAGCGTTGATTTCACTTATCGGTTTGTTAAATTTAACAACAAATTCGTTGAATGAAATACCTTCTAACACATCAAATCCAGCTTCTTGCATTTTTTGCTTCATATAAGTTGTCTTTTCCATGTTAAGTTTAGCCATTTCAAACACACCATTTTTACCTAATGCACTCATACAAACTGATGCTGCTAATGCATTTAGAGCTTGGTTAGAACAAATATTTGATGTCGCTTTATCTCTTCTAATATGTTGTTCACGTGCTTGTAGCGTAAGAACAAAGCCTCTATTGCCATCTTCATCTTGAGTTTGACCAACTAAACGTCCTGGTAGTTTTCTCATAAGTTTCTTGGTAGATGCAAAATAACCACAGTGAGGTCCACCATATTGTGCTGGAATACCGAATACTTGTGCATCACCAACAACAATATCAGCACCGAATTCACCAGGAGGTGTAATTAATCCAAGTGATAAAGGATTGCTTGATACGATAAATAAAGCTTTTTTATCTTCAATTAATTGTTTAATTGCCTCTAAGTCTTCTAAAGAACCAAAGAAGTTAGGATATTGAACACATACTGCTGCTGTATCGTCATCGATAACTGCTTTTAACTTTTCTAAGTCCGTAACAGTTCCGTCTAAATCAACTTCAACTACTTCAATGTCTTGAGCTTTTGTATAAGTTTTAAGTACTTCTATAGATTGATAATGTACAGATTTAGATACAATTACTTTTGATTTCTTAGTATGACCTGCTGCAAGAACAGCAGCCTCAGCAAAAGCAGTTCCACCATCATACATAGATGAATTGGCTACATCCATACCAGTTAATTCGCAAATTAAAGTTTGAAATTCAAAAATAGCTTGTAATTCACCTTGTGAAATTTCTGGTTGATAAGGTGTGTAAGCAGTATAAAATTCTGAACGAGATATAACATGATCGACAACAGTTGGAATATAGTGATCATAAACACCTGCACCTAAAAATGAAGCATGTGTTTCACTTGTAATATTTTTGTTAGCAATTTGAGATAGTTCACGTAATAAAGGCGTTTCAGCTTTCTTTTCTTTAATATTTAACGGTTTATTAAACCTTACAGATTCAGGTATATCCGTAAATAATTCATCTACAGATTGAATACCAATGACATCTAACATTTCAGATTTATCTTTTTCAGTTAAAGGTATATAGCGGTGACCCATTTTATTCACTCCTATGATTTAAATGATGATTTTTTAACAATTTTAGCTTTTACTTGTCTTTTTCTAACTTGTATTAAAATTTCTTTATCTAATTCAAATGCACCCTTCTCAATTAATCCCATAGCAATTGATTTGCCAGTTGATGGAGACTGAGTTCCAGAAGTTACATAACCGATTTCATTACCATCAGTATCTAGAATTGCATAATCTGTTCTCGGTATGCCTTTATCAATCATTTCTATACCGATTGATTTTCTTGGCGCACCATTTTCTTTTTGAGCTTTCAATACATCTTTGCCAATAAAGTCATCTTCAATTAATGGTTTAACTGCAAAGCCAATGCCAGCTTCATATGGTGTGATTTGTTCAGATAAATCTTGACCATGTAATGGTAAAGCAGCTTCAAGTCTTAAAGTATCACGTGCACCAAGACCACATGGAACAACATTTTCGTTTATAAATCCATCCCAAATTGCTTTAGTGTCTGCAGCATCACAATAAACTTCGAATCCATCTTCACCTGTGTAACCAGATTGAGATAATATAACTTCTTTCCCGAATAGTGTTACATTTTGTTTAAACTCAAACATCTTCATTTCTGATACATCATCACTTACTAATTTTTGAATTAGTTCGCGTGCTTCTGGACCTTGGATTGCTAATTGGCCATATTCAGAAGATTTATTTTCAACATTTACATTAAAATCTTTAATTGATTTTAACCATTCGAAGTCTTTATCTGTATTACCTGCATTGACAACTAAGAAATAAACTTTGTCGTCTAATTTATAAACAACTAAATCATCAATTACACCGCCATCTTGGTTACATAGCGTTGTATATTGAGCTTTACTATCCGTTAATAATGTTGAATCATTCGTTAAAGTGTATTGAATAAACTGATCCGCTTCTTCACCTGTAACGAGAATTTCACCCATGTGACTTACATCAAATATACCAACATGATTTCTTACTGCATTGTGTTCCTCTTTAATACTTGAAAATTGGACTGGTAAAGCCCATCCAGAAAAATCAATTACTTTAGCACCTTGATCTATATAAGTTTGATACAAAGGTGTTTGTTTTAAATCTGTCGTCATCATAACTCTCCCCTTCTGAATATGTATAATAAAAAAACAGGGTAGCTTTCGCTACCCTGTTGAAGTGCTCTTCAGGAATGCGTCACAAAGTTATCCTTTTGCCTGAGAGATTCACTCAAATCTGGCTTGCTCCTTCGGCGATGAATATATCATTCATTCTCTCTAACTTTGATCATTCGCAAATATTTAAGCTTATAGAGATTCAATAATCTCACTTGCAACTACTTCTCTAGGTCTGTTAGCATCAATATGCTTGAATGCGATTTCATTATAACTTAATTCTCGTTTTGAATACAAGGTTTTTAATTCATTTAATGACTTTCCGTTAGCATTCGGTCTGTTATTATCATGATTAATTCTATTAAATAGAATTTCGACATCACATTTTAACCAAAAAGTATTGTCATTTTGTTTTAATAATTCTTTGCATAACTCTGATTCTACAATACCGCCACCAGTTGAAATAATCACATCTTGGTCAATCCATTTTTTTAAAGCTTGATACTCTAAATCTCTAAAATGTTTTTCACCATATTTTTCAAAAATTTGTGGGATTGGTAATTGAGTTGTTTCAACGATATAAGTATCTATATCTACTAAACTTTTATCATAATGTTCGCTCAACAAATTTCCGATAGTTGTTTTGCCAACACCCATAAATCCAATTAATACGATTGACATTAAATCTACTCCTCAGTTGTTTCATTTCAACTTAAACTTTATTCTATCTCATTATTCAGAAAATAAAAAGCTTAAAATTATTTATTTATCATTATTTTTATTTCACGTATATAGTATTGTTCTAAATTGTGATAAGTATTAAGCTTAAAGCTATATTGTACTAAGTAAAATGACAAAAAGGAACTATAAATAAATAATATCCCAAGTAATAACGGTAAAATAAAACCAGCATCGTTAGATATAAATTTCTTCATGTAATTCTTTATCGCCTTTTCTTATAATAATAAATACTTTAAATGATTCGTTAGATATTTTATCTACTTGAAAAGTCTTCACATTATTAACCAAAGTGATGTTACCTCGGCCATTTATAGTTTTTATTATCTTTCCATTTAATAATGTGAATTCTGTAGAACGTGTTTCATTTATGAATTTAATCCTGTTATGAGCATTGTCTAATTTTATAGTACTTTCTTTTATTTCATCGGAGAATTCTTTTCTGAACATCATCAATTCAAAATGCGTATGATCCATTGCATTATCTTTAAACAAATAAAGACTCTTAATGAGCAATGGAATTAATGCCAATATAATTAATAAAAATGATAACGACAGTAGCATTTCTATCATCGTAAAGCCTTTACTATTTTTCAATACATATTTTTTCATTTTTCAATTCATCTTTCATACAAACTTTTGTATTAAACTCTAAATATTTATATCTCTTTACATCATATTTTGGTTCGTTAGATTTTGATTGTACTGTTTGATAAAGCATTTGATAAAGCTTTATTCTATCGTGTTCACGAGTGATATTTTCATTTAATGTTGTAACTAAAGGCAGTAATGTCCCACTCAATAGCATTATGATAAAAATAGACAACATAAAATCTATAAACACATACCCATCATGTCGTTTCAACAATTCTATATCTCCCTTTCTCGATGCGAAAAATAACATGATACCTTCTTTCATTAAATTCCACTTTTAAAGTACCAAATTGATTAATATTCCCCTCTCCATCAAAAACTAATGTCGTAAACTCATTATTTTTAGAAATACGACCTTTATAGAGCGATATGGTTTGAATCTGATTCTTCTCAATTTGATAAAATATTTTATCTGAATTGGGTTTAAACCAAACTAATATAGGTTGCTTTTGAGATAGAGATTTCGTTTCTAAAAACTCTAGCTTCGTTTCAAAATCATCTATGCCATTATTTAATCCACTACTTGCCAATGCGTTTACAGATAAATACATTGTCACCATAAAGATAATACTGATGATCGATAGAACAATAATCATTTCCACCAGCGTAAAACCTTTATTATCATTAATGTGCAACAACTTCACCATTTTCAAGTGTAATTGTCTCACCTGATTTACATGTCAGTTGCTTTTGATTAATATAACCATCACTTACTAAATCATTTATAGAATTTGGTTTAGCGTCGTGCTTCAATGTATAAGCTTCTACTTGACCAGCAACCATTTTAACTTGAGCTTGGCATCCAGTACTTTTTACCGTCTCTGATTGCTTGCTAATGTTTGGTATGATGATCACCAATAATATACTTATGATTAAAAGGACAATTAGCATTTCAACCAATGTAAATCCTTCTTTTTTACTTAAAAATTTAAATCTTTTCATTTTAAAACATTCCTTTCACTTTATACCTTCTACCATTTGCAGCATCGGTAGAATGATTATTAAATATAGCGTTACGATTAATAAAGCTAGAACACCAAATACTACTGGTTGTATCCATTTGAGATGTTTTAAGAAAGTCTTCTCTAATGTGTCCAGCATAAAAAGACTGTAATAATAAAGTTCTAAATCTAATTTAGATTTATTTTCTCCGTGATTGATATAGTGTATGAAATTAGATTCAAAGCACCCTAACTTTTTAATTGAATTTGGAAATGTCATACCAGAAACCAAAGATTGATTGATGGAATGTCCAATATATTTCAAAAAGTCATCTTTAGTTTGCAACATATATATTTCAATTATTTTAGTAAGGGTAATACCATTTTGAATAAAAAAAGAAAAATCTCTAGATATACGATATGAGTTATACATCGTAATGTAACGATTGATGATTGGAATTTTCTTATATATAGCTAATTTACGAGCCATTTCTTTATCCATAAAATTCATATAACTGATAAGATAAACGAGGAATAAAATGAGGACTAAAGAAAAAATAGTAGTTGGTAAATATGAAAATATTGTCGTGATAATACGTAACGAAGTGGAAATTTCTACGTTCATTGAAGCATAAATTTCTGTGAATTGAGGAATAATGGTTTGATTTACAACAGCGAGTAACATAAAAAAGATGCTGAATAATAAAGCGGGATATTGAATTGTTTTTATAAATCTTTGTTTAACTTGTTCAATCTTTTTTAAATATAGAATAGTGTGTTCTAACGTTTCATTCAAATTACCATATTGTTCACCAAAGTATATTTGGGTAATAATGACTTGCGGATAATTAAACAGTTTAAGTATTTCATGTAATTGACCAGTCTCTTTAACAATTTCACAAGCAGTCGTATTTAAATTATGCTTTTTAAGTTGCATGAATTGATCAGACAGTAATTGAATAGCTTCTAGTAAAGTGAAGCCTTGTTTCAACATATCTAACAGTCGTGTTAAATATAATACTTGGTCTTTTTTTAATACATTTTTCTTACGTTTCATAATCATTCTCCATATATTTAATAATGTCATCTTTAAAAATATATGACATATTTAAAGTTCTTGTTTCATCATTTTTCTTCACAAGACGTTGGTTCGTAATACATGAAATACCTTGTTTAATTTGTTCGACTGTTACACCTAGCTCAATTAGTCGGTGGATTGCCCCGATTGTATCACTCGCATGCATAGTGGAAAGCACTAAATGACCACTTAAACTTGCCTGAATAACTTGCTTAGCAGTAACATCATCTCTTATCTCACCAATCATAATAACGTCAGGATCACATCTTAAAATTGCTTTAAAAGATTGTTGATAAGTTATGTTAGCTTTTTCATTGACTGAAACTTGGACAATGCCATTTAATGTTTGTTCTACAGGATCTTCAATTGTAATAATATGTTTATTCTTCTTTCTCTTTAATGCGTACATCAATTCATACATTAATGTCGTCTTACCTGATCCTGTTGGCCCCGTAAATAGAAATAACCCCTCTGATTGATACATTCTATTTTGTAGAACGTTATAAAATTGATCTTCTGATTTCCTATGTGATTGATTAAAATGTTGAGGGGTTATTCTAATGGAACTAGATTCTATTCCTAAACTGATTGGTATTGTAGAAATTCTTAAGTAGTAATGAATGTCATGTTCATATAAATATTGCCCGCTTTGTGCTTTATTACGTTCACTTACATCAAGATGCGCGATAAATTTCATATAAATGAGTAGCCTACTATACAATTTAAAGTCTAAATCTAAATCATAAGGTGTATTATCGCCATTTATCCTCATTTGAACAAAGACTTTATCATCATTTAAAGGTACAAAATGAATATCACTCGCATTAGAATTTACAGCGTCGTTAATAATTGACTTAAATAATTTCTCCATAATCTCCTCCTAATATATATAAACGCTTCCAATTACCTAAATTACTTGTTTAATGCTTATGAATTTGCGTTAAAATGCTATTTACTTTTGAATAGAGTAACTTTATAATTAAATATGAATAAGAAAGTAAACACAGAGGGGGTTCTTAAGAAGATGGATAAAGTTTATAAAACTCTAGGCTTCTGGACTGCTATTTTTGCTACGATGTTTTATGTCGGTGGTATGGACATGATGGCATATTTCTTCTTAGCACAAACTGGATTTTTCGTATTGTTGGGATACTTAAAATTAACAGAAAGAATGTATATGTATATATTCGCAATTTATTTAGTATTATGTTTTGTTGGATTTACATATTATTCTACATTCTTATTAGAGCCAAGTTTTGGAGCACATCATTAAAAGAAGCATTACACGTTTGTGTAATGCTTCTTTTTTTAATTAAATCCATTTAAATACGGATTTGTCATTTCTTCATCTGCAATTGTTGTCTCCGGTCCGTGACCTGGGAAAATAGTTGTATTTGGATCTAGTTCTAACAACTTATCTTCAATTGAATTCAATAATGTTTTTGTATCACCTTTATATAAATCCGTTCTGCCAATTCCACCTTTAAATAAAGTATCACCTACTATCGCAAAGTCGCCAAACACAAATGATAAACTACCCGGTGAATGTCCTGGTGTATGGATCGCTTCAAATTTAAATTCACCAATCTCATATTCTCCAGGTTCCATTATTTGTGGAACAGTATGTTGAACCACTTGTGGTAATTGATACATTGCAAATTTTTTAGAACCATTTTTCTCTGTATCTGTTAGCCACGATTTTTCTTCAGGATGTACATATACTTTCACATCAAATTCATTTGCGACATCATCTACTGCACCTATATGATCAAAATGAGCGTGTGTTAATAATACAGCACTCACCTTTTTATGATATTGTTTAATTTGTTTATTTAAAAACTCGCCATTATCTCCTGGATCTATCACGAGTAATTCGTTTTCACCTTCTAGAATATAACAATTTGTTTCTACAATTCCTAATGAAAAACTATGTACTTGCATTTTATTTCCTCCTCTTTTAAAAAGTATCTCGACAAAACCACATATTAATTATACAATTAATATGATAATAAAAGAAATTTGTATTGGGGGTATTGGAATGCCATTTATCGACACAGGGGAACTATTTGAGTTATTCGGAGTAAAAATCCATATCGGTGTTAATATTTTCTCATTATTAATGCTAGCTGTTTTTATTCTAGCCATATTTGGTTTAATTTCAGCATTCAAAAACAAAAATATTTTGGGCATTCTTTTTGGTGCAATAACTGTAGTATCTTTTGGGTTCTTCTCATTAGCTACAATCTTTACATACGGTTATCCAATTTTACATCATTAAATAAAAGACGAGTTTACACTCGTCTTTTTTTATTTGTTCAAATGTTTATTAACAGAATCTAATTTATCGTTCATTTTTCTAGATTTATCTCTTCTATCGTCAATTCGAATATTTGTACATACTCTGTCTAATCCTTTATTGAATGGACTTTCATGAATTTCTTGTATAATCTCAAGTAAATCTTTTAAATCACCTTCAATAAGTGTATTCATTGGTGTTAATTGATAATCAATTGTACCTGCCTCTTTATGCTTTTCTAAGATCAATTGAATATCTGCAATATATTCACTTACACTAGGTCCTTCTGTTCCTACTGGTATTACGACTACGTCAACTATTGCCATTATTCATTCTCCTTTTCTATTACATATGTCTTAATTAGACCAGCTGCACCGATGATACCTGCGTCGTTACCTAGTTGTGCAACTACGATGTTTGTACCATCTTGTGCAGGTTTAAATGTCATTTTTTCATAATGCTTTTTAATATATTGGATAAGAATATCGCCGGCTTTACTAACGCCACCACCAATTATAATATATTTAGGGTTTGTCATGACGCTAACAACACTTGCAGCATAAGCTATGTAACCAGCAACTTTATCAATGATAAATAAACTAAATTCATCACCTGATTTTGCAGCATCAAATACGTCTTTAGCTGTAACATTTTTACCAGTTATTAAGTCATGAATACTTGATTTCATATTGATATTTGGATAATAATGATGTACTAAATTAATGACACCTGTAGCAGAAGCAACCGTTTCAAGACAGCCCTTCATACCACAATTACATTGAAATCTTTTCTTTTGATCCACTAAGAAATGACCTATTTCAGCGCCTGAACCATTATGACCATGAATTAATTCGCCATTTGAAACAATGCCGCCGCCTACACCTGTTCCTAGCGTCATACAAACAACATCACTTTCATTTTGGCCAGCGCCTTTAAATTTTTCTCCTAAAGTTGCCACATTCGCATCATTATCTACGTATATTGGGCCATCAAAATATTGTTGCATATGTTTTCTAACTTCAATGTTACCAGTCCAATTTAAATTCACTGCACCGTTGACGATACCATTTTCAAAATCAATTGGGCCAGGTACACCGATTCCCATACCGATAATGTTCTTGATATCGATATCTTTTCTATTCAGATGTACAACGAAAGAATCATATATATTCTCTAATATGCCTTCCCCTGTTTTATTCGTTGAAATTTCCCATTTCTCTTCGATATTTAGTGAACGATCAAAAATACCTAATTTACAAGTCGTACCACCAATATCAGCTGATAAAATATGTGTCATTTTTTCTCAATCCTTCTCTGATTTATAATAAGTCTTGCTTGTAAAAATGTTTCTTTATCAATAAGCATAGATTGATACATAGCTTTTATTTCTTGTTCCATCATTTCTAGTTGATCTTCTTCATCTTTAAAATAAATGATATAACCAAACTTTTTAAGTAATTGTTGTACGTCATATAAATTATTCATAAAATTAACTCCTAAACGCATCAATTTCATCTTTTAATGCTGCATAATGTTTATTCTTTTTATCAAGCTTTATGGCCTTATTAATAAACTTATTTGCTTTATCATAGTCATCTTTTGCTCTATAACCTAAAGCTAATTGGTAATTTAATTTAGCTGAATTAGGAAAAACTTTTAAGCCTCTTTCCCATTCTAGTATCGCTTCATTCAAAGATGTATTATTCGCTACGATTAAGCCACTTAAAATATATGTCTCATCCGACTCGAAGTTCTTTTCTTTAATTTGCTTTACCATAGTTTCTGCTCTATCAAAATCACCGTTATTCATAGCATCTTTCGTTAATTCATCATATATATAATGTTGTTGTCTGTTAAAGATGATAACGATCAAAATGATGATGATCACTATAAAGGCAGCAATATAATAAAGTTTGAATTTATCATGTTCCATCCATTTGTACATGATAAACATTAAGATTACCCCGCCAACAAATCCACCTAAATGAGCGAAGTGGTTCACATTATTAATAAACAATGCTAATAACGAAATAATCACAATACCGATAAATGTTTGTAATACAAATTGTTTATTAATATTTTTACGTGTAAATAAGTACGCAATAAATGCACCAATTAATCCGAAAATGGCACCACTTGCACCAATTGAAATAGATTGTGTATCTATACTAAGCGATACAATACCTGCAAATAGACCTGATATGAAATAAATGGTGAACATTTTAAGGGAGCCTAATGCACCTTCAATCAGTTTACCGAATATAATAAGCGAAAATACATTCATCATTAAGTGTGTAAAATTCGCGTGTATAAACATGGACGTTAATAAACGGTACCATTCACCGTGAACAACATTGAAATGCACAAGTCCACCGTAATCGACTAAATTAATTTGGCCAAAATGATTAAAAATTAAAACTAAAGACAGCCAAACAATTACATTAGCAGCTACTAAAAAGTATGTGACAGGTGAAAACTTAAGCATAAAGCTATCAATAAAGCTCGCATTCAATAATTTGTTTTTATATGTCGTAACAGGATTTGTTCTATTACGTTTAATTTGATGTTTCGTTACAAAGTGATGAGATACTTTCTCGAAATCACTAAGCTCATATAAAGCATGATACCTAATTTTAGGTCGTTTAGTATGATTAAATTCAGTGAAATCTATCTCTTTATCAGTAATATAAAAAACATCTAATTGTTCAAAACTAAACCCTATACTATCAATTAAGTCACCTAAATGGTCAATGATTTTTTCTAAGTCAAAATCAACTTCTTGATGTGTAGGTGTCTTATGTATAAACCTTTTGACTATTTTTTTAGATTCATGGGTCAACCATATTTCTGCTTCTTCTTCATCAATCGATATTATTTTATAGCCTTCAGTGTAGACTAAATAATATATCGACTTCCACATTTGTTTTGTTTTATCCATCTATTCTTCTCCATATATATCATTTGGTGTCAACATTTCATCAACTGGTATATCATGTGATTCAGCATCAAAGTTTCTTATCTGAAAAGGATATAACAAACTTATTGTATGTCCATTATAACGAGATAAATATTTATCATAATACCCTCCACCATAGCCTATTCGATAACCAGCTTGATTAAATACAACACCAGGTACAATAATTAAATCAATATCATCACTAATTTCAGTTTCTTGATTAACATACTTAATGCCTTTTTGATCAATTGCAATGGAATTCAAATCAAGTATTCGCTGAAATTCCATTTGTTTCGTTTCGTAATTGGTTCTCGGTACGAATACTTTCTTACCTATATTTAAAAGATGTTCAATAATAGGTATCGTATTGACTTCATGATCCATACTCATAACGATAGCAATTGAATTGGCTTGCTTAAAATTGTTATGTTCAAATAATTGTTCTTTTAAATTTAAATCATATTGTTCTTTTTGAGATATGTCTTGATTTCTCATTAAATTCAATATTTCTTTTCTTAAATTTTTCTTGTTTGACATGAATTTAACACTTCCAAATATTGATTAAATTTTTATCAGTTACACATAGTATGATAACACAAGAATTATTGTGATAGGTAGTCGTACAACCTTTAAAGGTATTAAAAAAACACATTCCCGTATAATGGAATGTGTTTTTATTCGTTTTATTATTTTGTTTCTCTATGAAGAGTGTGTTTACCGTCACGAGCACAATATTTTTTCATTTCAATACGCTCTGGGTTGTTACGTTTATTCTTTTTAGAGATGTAGTTTCTTTCACCACAATCAGTACATGCTAAAGTTACATTTACGCGCATGATGAACCCTCCTATTCTTATTTCAATTAATATACGACCTTATTATAATACCATCTATGCTTATATAATTCCAGTACTATTTTTCAATAGGTTCATAGTGTTTACCAGTTATATAATAATAGCAACTTTCACTGATATTCGTGATATGGTCTCCAATTCTTTCTAAGTATCTTGCAGCAAGATGTGCTTGACCAGAAATAAATGGATCGTTATCGATTAAATATGTCGTGTTATTAATCTCACGATATAAATCATCAATATCATTGTCGCGATCAATAATTTCTTTTATCAACAAGATATCTTTATCATTTACTGCTACTTCTAAATCTTTTAACATTAACATTGCTAATTTACCCATTGTTTTTAATCTCGTTAGTATAAAGTAATCTGTTATTTTAACTCTTTTTCTGATCTGAGCAATATTAGTAGAATTGTCTGCCATTCTCTCTAATTCAGAAGCTATTTTTAAACCTGAGATCATAACACGAAGGTCTGTCGCTATAGGTTGTTGCTTTGTAATTAGCATAACTACTTTTTCATTAATGTCATATTCCATTTGGTTAATTTTTTTATCGTATTTGATTAAATTACGAGCATTGTTTCTATCTTCATCACTCAATACAGATATTGATTGTTCTATCATAAAGTATACTTCTTTACCCAACACAAATAAATCATTAATGAGTGAATTTAATTCATCTTCATATTTTTCTCTAATAACCATATTATCCAAATCTCCCAGAAATATAGTCTTCTGTTTTCTTATCTGTTGGGTTAGAGAAGATTTTATCTGTTTGATCGAACTCATTTACATAACCGTTTAAGAAGAACGCTGTTTTATCAGAAATTCTAGCTGCTTGCTGCATGTTATGTGTCACGATAATGATTGAGTATTTAGTTTTTAATTCTTGCACTAATTCTTCAACTTTTAATGTTGAAATAGGATCAAGTGCTGAAGTTGGCTCATCCATTAAAATAACATCTGGTTCAATTGCTAAACATCTTGCAATACAAATTCTTTGCTGTTGACCACCAGATAAACCATATGCATTCTTATCTAGTCTATCTTTACATTCATCCCAGATTGCTGCACCTTTTAATGAACGTTCAACGATTTCATCTAGTACCTTTTTATCTGTAATACCATGAATTCTAGGTCCATAAGTAATATTGTCATAGATTGATTTCGGGAATGGGTTTGGTTTTTGGAACACCATACCAACATTCGTTCTTAATTCTTCAACACTATATTTTTTGTCGAAAATATTTTTATCTCTATAAATGATCTCACCAGATGTTTTAACACTTGGAATTAATTCAATCATTCTATTTAATGTTTTAATGTAAGTTGATTTACCACAACCAGATGGTCCAATAATTGCCGTCACTTCATTTTCTGCAATATCTAAATTTATATTTTTAAGCGCATGAAAATCTCCATACCATAAATCTAAATTATTCGTTTTATAAACAATATTTTTATCTTCTACTGCTATTTGTTGATTTGCTGTCATTTCATTTGAAGGTATATTTTGAGATAAATCTCTAATTTTTACGTCTGTCATAGTCATGACCCCTCTTCATTTTGATTATTATAATTTTCTTTGATATTTATTTCTAATATAGATTGCGATTGAGTTCATAAGAATTAAAATTACGAGTAATACGATAATTGCTGCTGATGAAACAAACTGAAATTCTGCTTGTGGCAACTTAGCCCAATTGTATATTTGCATTGGTAATGCTTGGAAAGATTCGAATATACTGTTAGGTGTTTTCATCAATATTGCAGGAATACCGATTACAACAAGTGGAGCTGTTTCTCCAAGTGCTCTTGATAGTGCAAGAATTGTCCCTGTTAAAATACCAGGTATTGAAGCTGGTAATACGATGTTTTTAATCGTTTGCCATTTAGTACCACCTAATCCTAATGAAGCTTCTCTAATAGATGATGGAACAGCTTTAATTGCTTCCTGACTTGCTACGATAATAATTGGTAAAATCATTAGTGACATCGTTAATGCTGCTGCTATAACAGTCTTACCTAGAGATAAGTTTTCAATACCTGCACCACGTACAAATATTGTTAATCCTAATAAACCAAATACTACTGATGGCACACCTGCTAAATTTGAAATATTAACTCTTATAAATTTCGTAAACCAGTTTTCTTTTGCATATTCAACCATGTAAATCGCTGTACCAACACCAAGAATGATAGATATAGGTGCTATTGTCATCATGAGCCAAAGTGTCCCAATTAAAGCACCTTTAATACCTGCACGTTCAGGTGATGTTGATGAGAAGTTTGTGAAGAAATCTGTACTTAGATAAGGAATACCTTTTCTAAATATGTCAAATAGCAAAATAGCTAATACGATTAAGCCAATTAATGTACAAACGAAAAATATTGATTTTATGACTTTATTTTTCATTAGTCTTGTCGGTAGCTTTTTACGAACGACGGTTTGATCAACTAAATTAACTTCTGACATATTAATACTCCTCTCTAAATCGTTTTGTAATCCATTGTGAAATGATATTCATAATAAATGTGAATATAAACAATGTGAAACCTACAGCATAAATACTGTAATAAATATCAGATCCGTAAGTCGCATCTCCAGTTGCAACTTGGACAATGAATCCTGTCATTGTTTGGATAGATCCTATTAAACTAAAGCTTGAATCTGGTGTACTACCTGCCGCTAAAGATACGATCATTGTTTCACCAATAGCTCTTGAAATCGCTAATACAACAGATGCGATGATACCAGATAAAGCCGCTGGAAATACGATTTTAGTTGCAAGTTCAAACTTTGTTGCACCTAATCCCAGTGCGCCTTCTTTAATTGAATCAGGTACCGAACTCATTGCGTCTTCACTCATACTCGTAATCATCGGTATAATCATGACCCCCACGACTAAACCTGGACTAATAGAGTTAAAGCTTCCTAAATCAGGGAATATACCTCTTAAAATTGGTGTTACAAAAGTTAGAGCGAAAAATCCGTAAACAATTGTTGGTATACCTGCTAATATTTCAAGAATGGGTTTAATAATTCTTCTTGATCTATCAGAAGCATACTCACTCAAGTATAGTGCTGCACCTAATCCAACTGGAACAGCAAAGATTGTCGCTACTGCTGTAACTTTCAACGTTCCTAAAATCAGTGCGAAAATACCGTATTTAGGATCAGATGAAAATGGTGCCCAGTCTTTCGTAAATAAAAATTCAAATGGATTCACTCTCGTGAAAAATGTTGCTGTTTCAGTTACAAGTGTGAATAATATCCCGATTGTTGTAAGTACAGAAACTGAAGCGATTAACAATAAAATAATGGGAACAGCTTTATCCGCAAAAACTTTACCTTTATTATTGCTATTTTGCTTAATCAATTCTTGTACTGAAGTTTGTTGTTTCATAAAAATAACTCCTTCATTTTGAAAAAGGGCGATTACTGACCGCCCTCTGCTTAAATTTATTAATGATTATTTTTTAAATTTTTCTAACGTTTCTTTATCTTCTTTATACTCATCATCTTTCAACGGAACATAACCAGCATCTTTAGCAGCATCAGCTGAGTTATCAATTACATATTCCATAAATCCGTAAAACGCATCATTATCTTCTAGTGATTTATTTTTCGCATATACGAATAATGGTCTACTTAAAGGATAGCTACCATCATTTACTGTTTTATCTGTAGGTTCTATTGCTTTTCCATCATCTTTAATCTTCACAGCTTTAAGTGAATCTTTATTTTCTTGATAGAAGTTATATCCAAAGAATCCGATCGAATCTTTATTATCTTGGACAGATTTAACGATGACATTCGTGTCAGCATTTTTCTCAGATTGTAAATCTTTTTCATCTAATACTTCTTCACTAAAGAAGTCGTAAGTACCATGTGATTGGTCTGGTGAAAATGCTTTGATCTTTTTATCTGGGAATTTTGAATTAACATCTTTCCACGTTTTTGCTTTACCGCTATAAATTTTTGCTAATTCATCCATACTCAACTCATCAACAAAGTCATTATCTTTGTTAACAGCTACTGTTAAGCCGTCTTGAGCAACTTTAAACTCAGTGTATTCTATTTTAGCTTTTTTCAATTTTTCTTTTTCTTCATCTTTAATATCTCTAGAAGCATTTGAAAAGTCTGTTTCTCCCGCTATGAACTTTTCAAATCCACCACCAGTTCCTGATACACCAATTGAAACTGAAACATCAGGTTGCTCGGCTGAGAAGTCTTCGTTTATTTTTTCCATAACTGGTGCAACAGTTGATGAACCATCACCTTTAACTTCACCACTTAATTTTTTATCATCTGAAGATTTAGTATCCCCGGAACTAGATTTTTCAGCTGCCCCACCACAAGCTCCTAATAAAAGTACAGAACTTAAAGCTGTTGTTGATCCGATTAATTGCCACTTTTTCATGTTAAATCCTCCTAATTAATATCGCCTTAATCTTTATTACATCTTCACTTTACAATTTCTTTATTAAGTACAAATAAATTGAATGTAAATTTTGTGTTAACTTCTTATGAAAACGTTTTAAAATGTAAAAAAGTAAGCGAATGGTGTTTTAATATGGGTACAGTAGTTACAAAAGTCCGGAGAACTGTTACTATGGGCTGCCTTAATTACAAAACTCGGCCGAATTGTTAATATAGACCCCCTTAGTTACAAAAGACCGGAGAACTGTAATTACTCATAACTATAAATCGATTTTGTGAAGTGCTGACGCCTGAGGGAATCGTATGAGCGAGAGAATACAGGCTCGAGCCATACCCTAGGCAAGCATGCACACACAAAATCGTAATCTACTCGAAAAATAAATTCGCAAACAAAAAAATAACATCTCATTTCCACTGAATTAATCAGTAAAATGAGATGTTATATTGATTCAATCTTTATATTAAGTTATTTTCTATCTTTAAAGTAATAGTTAATAATATCTCGACCTAAATCCCCACCTGGTAACCATGGTTCTGGTACGGGTTGGTTTGTATATGTGATAGAGAATGATAATTCAGGATTTTTAGCAGGTGCATATCCAATATATGTCGAGTTTACTTTCGGTTTACCATCTTTGAATACTTCTGCTGTACCTGTTTTACCAGCTGATCTTACGACCGTTTTATTAAAACTAGAATAACCTGTTCCTTCTGGCTTATTAAATGCCATATCGAAACCTTTTTGTACTTGTTTTATTTCTGCATCACTATTATTAACCTTATTCATCACTTCACCTTTAAAAGTCTTTTTAATAGGTCCAAGTGAATCTTCATTTGTAGAGCTTCTGATTTCTTTTGCTAAATGTGGTTTCAATCTATAGCCATCGTTCGCAATTGTTGCGACATATTGTGATAACTGTATAGGTGTATAAGTATCGAATTGTCCAATTGCTAAATCAATGTAGTTACCTGGGTTATCTTTAATTGGTTCAATTTGACCTGCTGATTCATTTGGTAAATCGATACCTGTTTTAACACCTAAACCAACTTGATTTAAACCTTTACGTAATTTGATACCTGCTTGTTCTACATCAGATGGTAATGACATACCACTACTGTACGGAGATCCAGCTAATAACAATGCTGTCTTATACATAAATACGTTTGATGAATGCATTAAAGCTTCAGCATCTGTAATTGTTTTTCTGCCATTTTGGTTAAAGTATGATCGTTTTGTTAAACCACCACTAAATTTTAATGGTTCATCGACCATAGTATCGCCAACATTTAATACGCCGTTTTGGTAACCAGTAAGTAATGTAGCACCTTTAACAGATGAACCCACTGTATATTGACTTGTGAAGTTACCGATATGGTTATCCGTAATCTTGCCATTTTTGTCAATATCACGTCCGGCCATTGCTAATACATCACCATTTCTAGGATCTTGGACAACAACCATAACTCTGTCCATATCTGTAGCGCCTTTACTTCTTAATGATTCAATGTGTTTATCAATATATTCTTCAACTTTTTTCTGTAAATCTATATCGATTGTTAACACTAAATCGTTACCACGTGAACCTTGTGAAATAACTTCAGAACTTGTTATTTTCCCAGATTTATCAGTGACATATTTCATTTTCTTCTTAGAGCCTTTTAAAATATCTTCATATTGATATTCTAAGTAAGATTTACCAACTCTATCATTTCTAGAATATCCTTTCGCGAGATAGTCATTCACTAACTCTTTAGGCAAACCTTCTTCTTTACTTGAAACATTTCCAAATAAAGTTCTTAAAGTGTCACCATATGGATAACGTCTTTCCCAGTCCATTGTTGTATTAACGCCAGGCAGTTCAGATAAATGTTGAGATACAGCTGCATACTCATCATTTTTAACACCTTCATTTTTTATAACAACAGGACTCAGCTGAGATCCAGAATTCATTTCTCTAAATATCGCAAGGATTTGTAAATCCTTTTTGGATAATTTATCTGTATATTTAGATGTTACTTTGTCGTATAACGCTTTATCATAATCATCTTGACTAATATTGCCATCAGAGAATAAAGCTTGTTCATCTTTCATTAACTTATGAACTTCATCTTGATTTCTTAATATCCAAAAATCTTGCTTATCACGTTCTGTAATCTTTGAAGTATCCATCTTCATTAAGTGAGATAGTTTTTCAGCGATTTTTAAAATATCATCTTGGCTCGTTCTTCTATCTCTCGTGTATGTAATTGCCTTTTTAGACTCATTGTCTACTAATACTTTACCGTTTCTATCATATATACGGCCTCTAGGCACCGATTCATTAACTGTAATAGATTCTGTACTATCTATCGCACGCTTGTATTCTCCGCCTTTTACAATTTGTAAATAACCTAACCGCATAATGAGCACAGAGAATAAAATGACGACTACTGCCAATATAAGGCTTACGCGTTTATTCATTAATAGGCGAAATGCTTCTTCTTTTGATTTCTTTTTTACTCGTTTCAACAACTAAACCTACCTTTTTAACTCTATTATAATAATTTCATCATATATTATTATGACTTACATTGCTATTGATATAGGTAAATTTTTATAAAAAAAGAGTGGAGCTGAAATCTCGTTTAAATAAAAAGATTTCATTGCTCCACCCCATCAGGATGATTGTTTTATTAATCAGTCATCCAAATTTAAAGTCGAATTATTTTGCAGCTTGGTATAATTCGTTTACTTTATCCCAATTTACAACGTTCCAGAATGCATTAATGTAATCTGGGCGTCTGTTTTGGTAGTTTAAGTAGTAAGCATGTTCCCAAACATCTAAACCTAAGATTGGAAGTTTACCTTCTGAAATTGGGTTATCTTGGTTTGGAGTTGAAACAATCGCTAATTCGCCATTATCTACAACTAACCATGCCCATCCTGAACCAAAACGGCCAGCTGCTGCAGCTGCAAATTCTTCTTTGAATTTGTCTAATGAACCAAATGTAGAACTAATTGCATCTACAACTTCTCCTGAAGGCTCAGAAGCATTTGGAGTTAATAGTTCCCAGAATAATGAATGATTATAATGTCCGCCACCATTGTTTTGAACTGCAGTACGGATATCATCAGGAACAGAATTTAAGTTTTTAACAATATCTTCAATAGATTTGCTTTCTAAATCTGTACCTTTCACTGCATCATTTAATTTTGTTACATAAGTGTTATGGTGTTTCGTATGATGAATCTCCATAGTTTCTTTATCGATGTGTGGTTCTAATGCATCATACGCATATGGTAATTTTGGTAATTCAAAAGCCATAAAAAATCATCCTCCTCATTTGTTTTACATACCTATCTTATCAAGATTAAAGTTTTATAACAAATAATTTGTTTAATAAATAATCAAAAAATTTTTAATTCTTATGTATCGCCTTGCAACAGGTGTTTTTTAACATTATTATTAAGTGAAGAAGAGGTGAATTTATGCAGTATATAAAAGAGCTTAAAAGGTTATTTAAGCATCCTAGTAAGTATCCAATGTTTAGAATTACGAAGTTAAGATACATATTCCTTCATATATTATTATTAAGTTTGATATTAATCATACCTAATTCTATTCAATACATACAAATCACTCAAAATTTATCAACGTTAGTCAATGATGAAGTGACAGAAATTCCTGATTTTGAAATCGATCAGAACAAAATGATTTTATCACAAGATAAATCTATCCAATTAAATCATCATCAAACGGTAGAATTTACTCAATCTAATGATTTCGAGATGAAAGATCATCATTTAATCGTGTTTAAACCTAATCATATTGAGATATCAAATTATAGTGACTACACAGAAATTAGTTATGGTTCCCTATCTTCCCTTGTTACCAATCAAGACGATTTAATTAAGTTTATTGAAACGATAAATGATTCTAAATATTTTTACTTAAGTTTGATTGTTGTCTTTCTATTATTTATTCAATTTTTAAGCTTATCTATCAAAATTGGTATTCTAGCATTTGCTGGACATTTATTGGGAATGATGTTAAGAAGAAAGTCTCGCTTTATGACTTGGTTCAAAATGATGACATTTGTGATAACGCTTCCGACTTTAGTCCTATTATTAGGAATGATTACAGTGATTCCTTTATTAATAATTGCTTCATGGTGTATAATCATTTTAAGCATTGTTATGATTGCTATGTATTTACCTAAAGGAAAAAGACCTGCTAAAGTGTAAAGATTAGCAAATTTAAACAAAGGAGTCTTATCATGTCAGAAATCATTCATCGCACGAAAACGAGACCTGTTAAAGTTGGGGATTTAACGATTGGCGGTTCAGATGAAGTTATCATTCAAAGTATGACGACTAAAAAAACATATGATGTTGACGCAACTGTAGCTGAAATCAAACGATTAGAAGAAGCTGGTTGCCAAATTGTTAGAGTAGCTTGTCCAAATGAAGAAGACGCATATGCAATTAAAGATATTAAAGCGCAAATCAATATACCTTTAGTTGTAGATATTCATTTCAATTACAAATTAGCTTTAATTGCAATTGAAAATGGCGCAGATAAGATTCGAATCAATCCAGGAAACATTGGTAGACGTGAAAAAGTTGAAGCAGTTGTCAAAGCATGTAAAGAAAAAGGTATTCCTATTCGTATTGGTGTTAATGCAGGATCATTAGAAAAACATATTATTAAAAAATATGGCTACCCTACTGCTGATGGTATGGTTGAAAGTGCATTACATCATATTAAAATACTCGAAGATTTAGATTTTCATGACATTATCGTATCAATGAAAGCAAGTGACGTAAATTTAGCTATTGAAGCATATACGAAAGCAGCTCAAGCTTTTGACTACCCATTACATTTAGGAATAACTGAAAGTGGCACATTATTTAATGGAACGGTTAAATCGTCTGCAGGATTAGGCGCTATACTAAGCTTAGGGATTGGAAATACGTGTAGAATTTCTTTATCAGCTGATCCAGTCGAAGAAGTTAAAGTAGCGAAATCTTTACTTAAAGCATTTGGTTTAGCGAGTAATGCTGCTACATTAATTGCTTGCCCTACATGTGGACGAATTGAAATTGATTTAATATCGATAGCTAATGAAGTAGAAGAATATATTTCAAACCTACAAGTCCCATTAAAAGTAGCTGTACTTGGTTGTGCAGTTAACGGTCCGGGTGAAGCAAGAGAAGCTGATATCGGCATTGCTGGTGCACGTGGTGAAGGATTACTGTTTATGAAAGGTAAAACCGTTCGTAAAGTACCTGAAAAAACAATGGTTGAAGAATTAAAAAAAGAAATAGATAAATTAGCAATTGAAATGGAACAAAATAAAGAAACTCAAAAAGCATAAAGTAAAAGGTGAATTTTTATGAATCAAAAGCCAAGATTAGGTATAGATATTGACGGCACAGTTACATGTCCAAAAACATTTGTACCCTATTTACAAAGAGATTTTAATCAACAACTTAAATATGAAGATATTACAGAATACAATTTAGCAAATGTCTTAAACTGTAAAGAAGAAGAAATGTTGAGTTGGTTTAAAAATAATGAATCACATATATATCAACACTCCCCTGTTGCAGAAGGTGCAAGAGACATTTTGAATCAACTAAAAGATGACTACGAACTTTATTATATAAGTGCAAGACATCATTATTTAGAAGATATTACGAAAGAATGGTTTCAATCACATCATATACCATTTGATCAAATTACATTAACAGGTAGTCATAATAAATTAGAAGTGACAAAAGAACAGAATATCGATATTTTCTTTGAAGATAAATTAGATAACGCAGAAGATATCAATCATTATTTAAATATCCCTGTTTTCTTGTTTGACACACCTTATAACCAGAAAGATTTACAAAATGGTATATATAGAATTAAAAATTGGCATGAAGTATCAACGTTACTTAATAGAATATAGTTAAAAACCTGGCCCATATATGAGATGGACCAGGTTTTTTCATGTATTGTGTAATTAAATGGTCGGCTAACGATCTTGTTTTCGAGTCTTGATCGTTAGCGTACATAATTTTTTATTTTTAGCATATAAAGTGTCGGCTAACGATCTTGTTTTGTTTTCTTGAACGTTAGAATTTCTAACGATCTTGTTTTCGAGTCTTGATCGTTAGCGTACATAATTTTTTATTTTTTGCGTATAAAGTGTCGGCTAACGATCTTGTTTCATTTTCTTGAACGTTAGAATTTCTAACGTTCTTGTTTTTGAGTCTTGATCGTTAGCGCATATTCAATTCTACCTGTTTCCCTCCAAATAAAAAAAATGGTAGCTCCTCAAGCTACCATTTTTCTCTTATTATACTGTTTTGCATTGCTCACATTTACCGTATACTTCTAATTTATGTGATGCTATTTCTACATTTGGTAATTGTTGTTTTATTGAATCCATTGGGCAAAAGTCTATTACTTTTGTTGTACCACATGATTCACAAATAAAATGATGATGATGGTGACTTTGACATGCAATTCTAAATTTCATTTCACCGTCTATTTCAGTACTTTCAATAATATTCAAGTCTTTAAATAAGTATAAATTACGATAAATTGTGTCAAAAGATAATCCATTATAATCATCTTTCAATGCTTCTTGAATATATTTTGCTGTGATGTATTTATCTTCATTTACAAACAATGAGATGATATCACGGCGTTTATTAGTGTACTTATGTCCATCATTTTTCAATATTTGAATGGCTTCCTCTACTTTCAAGATGATAGCCTCCTTTTTTAATCAATACTTTACTATACGCAATACTAGCAAGTAATTCTATAATCAATAATCCTACTATAATACCTCCTGGTGAAATATTCAAATAGAAGGATAATATCAATCCTAGTACTACTGAGATTTCACCGAATAAAATACTTAATGCGATTAACTGTTTAAACCCTTTTGCTAATCTCATACTTGTAGCGACTGGCAATGTCATTAAACTACTCACTAACAAGATACCAACGACTCTCATTGAAGCTGAGATAACAAGTGCAACAATGACAATAAATAATAATTGTATCCATTTTGGCATGCCAATAACTTTTGAGTACTCTTCATCGAATGATAATACAAATAATGACTTGTACAATAACATAACAAAGATTAAAACAATTACTGTAATAACGATAATTGTAAATAAATCACTTAAATTTACGGCACTAATTGAACCAAATAAATATCCAAATAAATCTTGATTAAATCCATTTGCTAAAGAAATGAATATAACACTAATTCCAATACCACCGCTCATAATAATGGGTATCGCGATTTCTTGGTAATGTTTATATTCAGTTCTTAATTGTTCTATTAATAGCGCACCTGCTATTGAAAAAATAATACCAAACCATATCGGATTTATAGTAGCAAACAATGGACTAACACTCATTAAAAACAGTCCCATTGATATACCACCTAGCGTCACATGGCTTAAAGCATCAGCAATGAGCGATAGCCTTCTAACTACAATAAATGCCCCTATTAAAGGTGCAATCAATCCTACTAAGATACCACTTATAAATGAATATCTTATAAAATCAAAATTTAAAAACGCATCAATCACGATATAACACTCCTTCATTCAGGAGCATAAATCTATCTCTCGTTTCAACTGACATATCCAATCTCCTTATTTAAAATCTATATATTTATTATGCTCGACGTTAACTTTGTACTAATTCTTCAACTTCTTCATGTGCACAACAGTCACGATCATGTTGATGATCGACAAATTGTACGGGATGTCCATAGATTTTAGATATTGAGACTTCATCTAATGATTTAAATGACTCACTTGTACCATGGAAATGTATATGTTGATTTAAGCAAGCTACTTTACTTGCTGTATCAGCTACAACACCAATATCATGCGTTACAAGAATGATTGTAATCCCTTCTTGCTTTAATTGCGTCAGTAATTGATAAAATTCTGAAACGTGTCTCGCATCAATACCTACAGTAGGTTCATCTAATATTAAAATACTTGGTTTAGAAATTAAGGCTCTAGCAATAAACGTTCTTTGCTGCTGACCACCTGATAACTGAGCAATATTTTCATTCTTAAGATCACTTATGTTTAATCGTTCTAATATGGCATCTACTTGTGCAGCATCTTCTTTATTAAACCATTTAAAAAGACTTTTATTTTTAGTTAAGCCACTCATAACAACTTCTTTCACTGTCGCTGGAAAGCCAGAACTAAAAGCATTAGATTTTTGTGATACGTAACTAATTTTTTCCCAAGATTTATATTGATTAATTTTTTTACCACTTATTAAGATATCACCTTTTTGTAAAGGTAATAACCCTAATATCAGTTTCAGTAAAGTCGATTTCCCAGAGCCATTTGGGCCAACTATTGCCAAGAAATCTCCTTTATAAATTTGTATATTAATATGGCTAAGTGCCAATTTATTTGGATAGCTATAACTGATATCTTTTAACTCGAAAATCGGTGTTTCTTTTTCCATCTTCATCACCTCGTCTATAGAATACTATACAATGAATATGAAAGAATGTAAATAGTAATGTTTACGAACAAAAAAGAGTCTGGGACATAATGTAATGTCTCAGACTTTTCTAGTATCTTGGCAGTAGATGTCTGAATTGAAAATGCGCTTGTACCAAGCTTTTTTCAACTCTAGTCATCCTTGCCGGGGCGGGACTACGAAATCTTTTTATACAAATTAGATTTCTGTCCCGCTCCCTGAATAATGTTATTGATTAAAGATTTTTTCTTTTAAATCTGGATCGAATGTACCATTTTTAATCATTTCGATTTCATATTTATATGGTGGTTTTTTATTCTTTTTGTCATCACCAACATATGGTGTTTCTAAAATTTTAGGTACTTCTTTAAATGCATCATGATTAACGATATAGTGCAATGCATCATAACCTATTGATCCAAAGCCAATATTTTCATGTCTATCTTTTCTTGCACCTTGTGGATTCTTACTGTCGTTGACGTGAAGTACTTTAATACGGTCGATACCAACGATTTTATCAAACTCATTTAATACGCCATCAAAGTCTTCTTTAACGTTGTAACCAGCATCATTTGTATGACAAGTATCGAAACATACAGATAATCTTTCATTATGGTTAACACCATCAATGATTTGTGCAAGTTCTTCGAATGTTTTACCACATTCAGAGCCTTTGCCTGCCATTGTTTCCAATGCGATACGTACATCATTATTATTTGTTAATACTTCATTTAAACCTTCAATAATTTTTTGAATACCTTTTTCTTCACCAGCACCAACATGAGCACCTGGATGAAGCACGATGTCTTTAGCACCTAATGCTTCAGTACGTTCAATTTCTGATTGTAAGAATTCAACACCTAAATTAAATACTTCTGGTTTAGTTGTATTTGCAATATTGATGATATATGGTGCATGCACAACAATGTTAGATAAACCATATTCTTTCATTGCTGCTTTACCATTTTCAATATTTAAACCTTCAATTTTTTTACGTCTTGTGTTTTGTGGAGCACCTGTATAAATCATAAATGTAGAAGCATTATAACTTGCCGCTTCTTCTGCTGCTTGTAATAGCATCTTCTTACCACTCATTGAAACGTGTGATCCAATTAACATATTTGACACCTATCCTTTTCTACTTTGTCTTTTTGTTCTCTTAGAATGAGCTTTCTTCTCTTTAAATTTCAACTCATCTAATTCTCGTTTAAATTTCTTCTTATAGCCAGGTTTTACTTTATTTTTATTGTTTCTTTTAATTTTTTGTTTTAGTGATTTTTCAATATTATCTTCTTTTTTAACACGTTTCGTACGATTTTGACGATCTTTAATTTCTACAAATTCATCGTTTTTAATATCGACATGTTTAAACTTGTAATTATGCTTCTCAATTTGTGTAATTAAATCATCTTCATCTGGTGTATATAATGTAATAGCGATACCTTTATAATCACCACGACCTGTACGACCAACTCTATGTGTAAAGAAGTCTATTTCTTTAGGTAAATCATAGTTGATAACGTGACTTACGCCTTCAATATCAATACCACGTGATGCTAAATCACTTGCGACAACAAATTCAAAGTCTAATTGTTTAATACGTTTCATTTGTTGTGTTCTTTCTCTAGGTGACAAACCACCATGGATAACCCCAACTTTATAGCCTTCTTCTGATAAATACGCAACTAATTCATCGGCTCTATCACGGCTATTAGCAAATATGATTGCTAAATAAGGATTAATCACATTCATAACTTTTAAGACTTTTTCTTTTTTCTCAACACCTTTAGTTGGTATTAAGTAAAAGTCGATATTGTCTTTGTTAGATGATGCTGTTTCAATTTCAACAAATTCAGGATTACTTAAATATTTATTTAAGAATGGATGTAATGCTTTAGGAATCGTCGCACTAAATACTGAAATTTGTGCGTTTTCATCTAATCTACTCGCAATACTATCTACTTTAGGCATAAATCCTAAATCAATCATTAAATCTGCTTCATCTACAACTACTGACTTCGCTAGATGTAAATCTAAAGCACGCTCTACAGCCATATCATCAATTCTATTCGGTGTACCTACAACAACATGTGGTGTATTTTTAGATTTATCGATATCTCTTGATTTATCTGTTCCACCAATGTATAGGCTAACTTTTACACCTTTTTTAAATTGAGTTAAATGTGAAGCTGCATCATATAATTGCTTTGCTAATTCTCTTGTTGGTGCCAAAATAATCACTTGTGGTTCTTTTATATCGACGTCAATTTTATCAAATAATGGTAGTAGAAATGCGTGTGATTTCCCTGTACCAGTTTGAGATTGTCCTATTATATTAGATCCTTTTTTAATTTTGGGTATAACTCTTCGCTGTATTTCTGTTGGCTGGTTAAAATGTAAATCTTTAACGGCCTCTACTAATTCATTTTCTATTTGAAAATGTTCAAACGGATGCTTAGACATAAGCGACCCTCCTCGTTTCTTTTTCACTTCATACATTATATAGTAAATGCGCACTTTATGATAGGCTAAAAGATTTATTTTGAATTTTTATTTCGTTTCTTTAAGACTTGTGTGTTTGTTATAATAGACATTAATAAGGAGGGCAATTTATGGAAATTATAAAGATTACCCCTAGAGGCTATTGTTACGGTGTTGTAGACGCTATGGTTATTGCTAGAAATGCATCTTTAGATAAGTCACTTCCGAGACCCATTTATATACTTGGCATGATTGTTCATAATAAACATGTGACTGATGCCTTTGAATCTGATGGCATTATTACGTTAGATGGTCCGAACAGATTAAAGATTTTAGAACAAATTAATGAAGGTACCGTTATATTTACTGCGCATGGCGTATCACCTGAAGTCAAAAGACGTGCTAAAGAAAAAGGACTCGTTTGTATAGATGCGACATGCCCAGATGTAGATAATACACATCAGTTAATACGTGACGTTAAATCAAATGGCTATCACGTTATTTATATTGGTAAAAAAGGACACCCAGAACCTGAAGGCGCAGTTGGTGTAGCACCTGATATCGTACATCTCGTTCAAACTTTAGAAGATATCAATGCCTTGCCAGAAGCATTAATGAACCAAAAACTCATCGTAACGAATCAAACAACTATGTCACAATGGGATGTTAAACACCTTATTGATGAATTAAAAGTTAAATATCCTCATATTGAAGTACATGAAGAAATTTGTTTAGCAACACAAGTTAGACAAAAAGCTGTTGCCACACAAGCAGATCAAGCAGATTTACTCATTGTCGTTGGTGATCCTAAAAGTAATAATTCAAATAGATTAGCCCAAGTATCTAAAGAAATCGCACATACAAACGCATATCGAATCGCTGATTTGAGTGAATTAAAATTAGAATGGCTACAAGACATCGAAAGTGTAGCTGTAACGGCAGGTGCTTCAACACCAACACCTATCGTTAAAGAAGTCATTGATTATATTAAAAATTATGATCCGACAGAAGTACAAGACGTAAACTTAACAAGTAATGTACCTGTTGAAAAAATATTACCTAAAATTAAAAAGCCTAAACCTGTAAAAATAATGGACTAAAAAAACTGCCGAATTGACTCGGCAGTTTTTTACATATATTGATAAGGATCTGTATTAATAGAAGATGTTAACACTTTAATCGTTCCATTTGTCCATTCTTCTAATAATGACTTTAATCCTTCTTTCATAACATACTCACTATAATGATTAACATCTAAAACATTTATATCATCCATTAGTGCATCTAATGCTTCGTGATGTTTAACGTCTCCAGTAATAAATAAATCAGCTTGTTGTGCTTTAGCTAAATTTGCATATTCAATACCCGCACCACCAACAATTGCGACGCGTTTTATTTGCGCTGATTGGTCTCCTATAAATCTAACTGCTGGTATAGCGAGCTTTTCTTTATAGTTTTGCACAAATTCATTTACTGATTGCGTTACATTTAATTCTCCGATAATTCCTAAGCCTACAGAAGATGTTCTCGACATTTTGATGAAATCATAAACGGGTTCTTCATATGGATGCGTTTGAATAATGAGTTCTTTAGCAAGTGCTAAATCTTTCTCATCAACCATTAATTCTAGTTTCGTTTCATAAACCGTTTCAGTCTTATCTGCTTGTCCAAGATGTGGATTAGCTGTTGCACTAGGTTTAAATTGGCCTTTACCTTGTGACTGGAAAAATACTTCACTGTATTCTTCTGTTTGAGCTAAATGATGTTCATTAAATGCAGTTTTCATTGCTTCAACGTCTTGATCAGGTAAGAAAATTTGTACTTTATAATATGATTCTTGTTGTTCTTCTAATACTTTCATATTACTTAATCCTATTTGTTGTCCAATCATGTAACTAACGCCTTTAGGATGTACATCAAGATTTGTATGAAGTGCTATCAAATTGATATCATTTTGAATCAGTTTACGAATAATAGGACCATAGCTTTTATCCGTAATATTTTTAACACCTTTAAAAATAAGTGGATGATGTGCAATGATCGTATTGATATTGTTTTGAATGGCTTCTTCTACAACTTCTGACGTACAATCTAATGTTGTTAATACACCGTTCACTTCACTTTTTTCTGTACCAATTAATAAACCAACATTATCCCAAGATTCACTCGTTGAAAATGGAACTTGTTTATCAATTTCGTGTAATAGCTCTTGAATAATCATTAAAGCACCTCTTTTATTTGAAGTATTTGTTGATTAATTTCATTATACCTATTTTTATCCTCATGATGTTCTAATTGTTTACTAATTTTATTAAGTGATTCTAATTCTCTTTGCCATTTTTCATGGAATAAATCATTTTTCTTGGCTAATAATTTAGGACCAAATTTTAATTCTAATTCATTTAGGTCCATCTCACCTTTTTTAGCCACTATGATTTCATATATATGTTTTTTATCTTTTATGAGTTGTTCATCAACGATTTGATAACCAATGCTTTGTAATACTTTTCTAATTGGTAACGCATGAATATTAGCTTGTAAAATTAAATCAGGATACCCTGATAACTTATGCTTTCCTTCTTCAATAATTTGAGCAATTAATGGACCACCCATGCCACAAATTGTAATCGCATCAATTGATTCATCTACTACTTCTAAACCGTCGCCCAGTTTAACTTCAATAAGTTCATTCATACCATATAATTTAGTATTCTTTTGAGCAGCAAGAAAAGGTCCTTTGACAACTTCTCCAGCAATCGCTTCTTTAATTAATCCATTTTGAATTGCGTATATAGGTAAATATGCATGATCGGAACCGATATCTGCTAATTTATGATGATTTAAATATTCACTTACCTTCATTAAACGTTTATTTATTTGGATCATTATTTTTCCCTTTCATTAAAAAAATCTTTTGCAATAGCAAAAGATTTTTTTGTGTTATTTAGCGCCATCTTTTAAGTACTTGACAAGTGTGTCTAAATCTTTATTTGAAATAGTAGCTTCGTCATGTGCAGGCATTGAACCTTTACCTTCACGAATGATTTTTTTCATTTCATCGGCACCTTTTTTGCTTCCAGCTAATTTAGGTCCCATTCCACCTTCAAGATTTTGTCCATGACAACTTGTACAATTGTCCTTAGCGAATGTAGCTGCATCAAACTTTTCAGTTTTAGCACCGCCACCGCCTTCTTTTTCTTCCTCTTTGTTAGCACCATGTGCTGACATGAAGAATATTAATCCTACACCGAGTAGTAAAATCAGAATAAACGGGATAACAGGATTACGATTCATTCATACAACCTCCCTTTTGTTAAACCTTCATACAATTATATTTTATATTAAAACAAGGCATTGTCAAAGGCTTTTTGGGATTAATATAAACTTTTCATGTTTAATCCATAAAATCTTTCAAACGCTTACTTCTAGATGGATGTCTTAACTTGCGTAATGCCTTCGCTTCTATTTGACGAATACGTTCTCTTGTAACACCAAATACTTTACCAACTTCTTCAAGAGTTCTTGTTCTACCATCATCAAGACCAAATCTTAATCTTAATACATTTTCTTCTCTGTCAGTTAATGTATCTAATACATCTTCTAATTGCTCTTTAAGTAATTCATATGCAGCGTGATCAGATGGACTTTGTGCATCTTGGTCTTCAATAAAGTCGCCTAAGTGACTGTCATCTTCTTCACCAATAGGCGTTTCTAATGACACTGGTTCTTGAGCAATTTTCAGAATTTCACGAACTTTTTCTGGTGGTAAGTCCATTTCTTCACCAATTTCTTCAGGAGATGGATCTCTGCCTAAATCTTGTAGTAATTGACGTTGAACACGAATCAATTTATTGATTGTTTCAACCATATGAACTGGGATACGGATTGTACGTGCTTGGTCAGCAATCGCTCTTGTAATTGCTTGACGAATCCACCATGTTGCATATGTTGAAAATTTAAAACCTTTGTTAAAGTCGAATTTTTCTACGGCTTTGATTAGACCCATATTACCTTCTTGAATAAGGTCTAGGAATAACATACCTCTACCTACATAACGTTTCGCGATACTTACAACAAGTCTTAAGTTCGCTTCAGCAAGACGTGATTTCGCAACTTCGTCACCTTGCTCGATACGTTTAGCTAATTCGATTTCTTCTTGTGCAGTTAATAAATTGACGCGTCCGATTTCTTTTAAGTACATTCTTACTGGGTCGTTTATTTTAACACCTGGAGGAGCACTTAAGTCATTTAAATTTAGTTTGTCATTTGTATCACTTGAATCTTTTTCATTAATAAGATTGATTTCATTCTCATTAATTAAATCAAAGAAATCATCCATTTGATCTGGATCCATCTCGAAGTTTTGCAATTTATCTGCAATTTCTTCGTGACTCAAATGTCCTGCTTTTTTACCTTGTTCAATTAATTGGTGCTTAACTTGTTCAATTGTAAGCACTTCTTCATTATTAGCGCTATTAATTTTGTTTAATTCTTTATCAGACATGAATAGGCCTCCCGGGTTATTAACTCTTACATTCTATTCCGATTATATTGTACAATTTGTTCTAAATACTGCCTTTGCAGTGCGATATCGCCTGCTTGCATTGCTTTATTCAATTGTTGATTCAAATATTCTATGGAATTTTCTTTGTGTTCGTTAGGACTGATAATCCTAATGTAGTCTTCGATTTCTTCTGTCTCTGGTTCATCATTGATTAGCAATGAATCTAGATACATAACCGTTTCAATGATTTGATGTTCTTCAATGTAACTTGAAAAATCACTTATGTTAAAAACATCGTTATTCTTATAATACCCATTTAAACGTGAAAAAATCACTCTATTATTCAATGAAGTGAAGTCTTCTTGATTAATCCTAGAATGATATTCTAAAAATAGCTGTTTATGATTCATAAAATGTTTTAACAACGCTTGCTCTGCTCTACCGACTTTATCAAGTTTTTTTTCCTTCATTTCAGGAACGAAATTATTATAATCGGTATAATTTTGAACAATATTAGGCGAAAGTCGATTTTTTAGACTGTTAACATCTACTTTATACAAATCTGCTACTTGTTGCAATACTTTTTTTCTTAAAAATTCCGATTGAATCAGATTGATGTCATGAATCAACTCTTCAATATGTTGTTCATGTTTTAAATCATTATTTTCGTTGGCATAATATAATTGTTGCGCTTTAAATGCAACATATGATTGTTTTTGCCCTTCAACAAATGATTTGAAAGCATCACTTCCGTATTCTGTAATATAATCATCAGGGTCCATCGTTTTTGGTAAATTGACAACAAAGACATTTAATCCTTCATTTAATAAGTCTTTACCAACATTTATGGCAGCTTCTTTTCCTGCGAAATCTCCATCATACAGTAAAGTTACATTAGATGCCAGTTTTTTGACCATCGTAACATGTTCTCTAGATAATGCCGTACCCATTGTTGCTACAACTTGTTTAATATCCGCTTCAAACGACTTTATGACATCCATAAATCCTTCTAACAGAATAACTTCATCATTTTGTCTTATAAATTTCCTTGCTCGATCAATGTTGTATAACATTTTTCTTTTTTGGAAAATAGGTGTTTCTGGACTGTTTAAATATTTCGGCGATTGATCGGTATACGTTCGACCAGAGAAACCAACTGTCTTACCTTGGAAATTTAACAATGGAAAGATGATTCTGTCTCTGAATCGGTCAAAGTAATCAAACGTTTCATCATTTCGGCTTAACAAACCTGCTTCATAAGCAAGTACAGCATCATAACCATTTTTCTCTAAAAAGTCATGCGTGAATTTCGAATGGTTTGGTGCATATCCAATCTTTCTATCATTAATCAATTCTTCCGTGAAACCTCTAGATTTCAAATAGTTTAAAGCTGCCTCACCTTCTTCAGTATGCTTCAATATATAATGGTAGTTATTTGCCATTAACTCATGCATTTCAATCATTTTGATATGATCATCCACAATACCTTCAGTTGGTGCTGTTTCTTGCTTTTCAATATGAATATCTACTTTATCACCCAGTTCTCTTACTGCATCAACAAATGATATTCCTTTAATTTCTTGAATAAACTGAAAGACATTGCCGCCTTTCTTACAACCAAAGCAATGACAAATTTGTTTATCTTCAGATACTGAAAACGACGGTGTCTTTTCATCATGGAAAGGACATAATCCTATATAATTACGTCCTCTTTTTTCTAGTTTCACATATTCACTTACGACATCTAATATGTCATTCTTCTCACGTATTTCATTTATTAAATCTTGTTCTATACGCATCCTGTCACCCTTTAACGGTTTTGTTGTGTAATGATTTTAATAATGTCATTTGCTGTTTCTTCTATTGCCTTGTCAGAAACATCTAGTACAGGACAGCCAATTTTCTCAACAATTTCCTCGAAGTATCTTAATTCTTCTTCGATTCTGTCATCTTTCGCATAATTAGCATCATCACTTAAACCTAATTGAATTAATCTTGCTCTTCTAATCGCATTAAGGTTTTTTTGATTAATTTTTAAAGCGATACATTTCTTTGGATCAATTTCAAATAATCCTTCTGGTGGTGCAACTTCAGGCACTAATGGTACATTCATTACTTTATAACGTTTATGTGCCAAGTATTGTGACAATGGTGTTTTTGAAGTTCTAGATACACCAATAAGAATGATATCAGCTTTTGGTAAGCCGCGTGGATCTCTACCATCATCATATTTAACCGCAAATTCGATTGCTTCAATTTTCTTGAAATAATCTTCATCTAATTTATGGATATTGCCTGGCTCATTAAGTGGGGCTTCATTAAGTTCATTGCTTAATATGCTCATCAATGGACCCATAATGTCTACATTTTCAATATTATTTTCTTCTAATTTTTCTTTTAAGTATAATCGCATTTCTGGTTTAACCAATGTATAAACGACTATTGATTTTTGTTCTAATGCTAATGATACGACTTCATTAATATTACTTTCATTCTCTATATATGGTAATCTTACAATATCTAAAGCATTTCCTTCTGTCTTATATTGAGACGTACATGCTTTCGTAACAAGCTCTGCCGTTTCTCCTACTGAATCGGATGCTATAATTATTCTTATCTCTTCCATTTAACTAATTCCTCCTACTCATCTTCAATAAGTGAAACAAATGCTCTTGTGATCGTTGTTTTTGTAATTCTGCCTTTAACTTTCATTTTGTCGCCTTTAAGTTTTTTGACAACAGGTATCGCATCTATTTGTTTATCAATTAATAATTTAGCTGCATAAATCAATAAATCATCTTCTAAACATACTGTTATGTTTGGCATTCTGCTCATATTAATACTAACCGGTGTATCTTTTAAACTTTGACCACCTATTGCTGCCCTCAGTAAATCTTTTCTTGAACATACGCCAATTAAATTGCCTTCTTTATTTATAACAAATAATGTGCCGACATCTTCTAAAAACATCTTACATATTGCTTCATATACAGAAATACTTTCTTCTATTACAACTGGTATCGCCATCGATTCTTTTACGGTCATTTTTTTAATTGAATCACTTAATAATTGTGTACTTGATTTCCCTGTATAAAAATATCCTACTCTAGGTCTTGCATCAAGATAACCTGCCATTGTTAAAATTGCTAAATCTGGTCTTAAAGTTGCTCTTGTTAAATTTAGTCGTTCAGCTATTTTTTCTCCTGTAATGGGTCCATTGTTCTTAACAATTTGTACAATTTGTTCTTGTCTTTGATTTAATTCGATTGCTCTCACCCCTTCGAACACAATTCAGATAGATTAATTATAACATGTAACGCAAATATTGCTCAATTTGAATATCTGTTTTCACTTGATAACTCTCCCATACCATGCTATATTTTAATTAACTTTGAAATAAAAGCGAGTTAAGGATGGTGAAAGCTTAACATTAAAGTTTTGGCTTACAAAATTTTATAAAAAGTGAGTGGCTACACTAATTTGGGTGGAACCGCGGGTAATATACTCGTCCCAAGGCATTATTTGATGATGTCTTGGGGCTTTTTTAATTTAATTGAGGAGTGAATTTTTATGGCAAAAGATATGGATAAGGTAGTAACATTAGCAAAACATAGAGGGTTTGTATTCCCTGGTAGTGAAATTTATGGTGGTTTAGCAAACACTTGGGACTATGGTCCACTTGGTGTTGAACTAAAAAATAACATTAAAAAAGCATGGTGGCAAAAGTTCGTTCAACAATCTCCATACAACGTTGGACTAGATGCAGCTATTTTAATGAACCCAAGAACTTGGGAAGCTTCAGGTCACCTATCAAACTTTAACGATCCAATGATAGACAACAAAGATTCTAAAATTCGTTACAGAGCAGATAAATTAATTGAAGATTACATGCATAATGTTGAAGGTGATGAGAACTTTATCGCTGACGGTATGAGCTTTGATGAAATGAAACAATTAATCGATGATAAAGGCATCACTTGTCCTGAAAGTGGTACAGCTAACTGGACAGACATTCGTCAATTCAACTTAATGTTCAAAACATTCCAAGGTGTTACTGAATCTTCAACAAACGAAATATTCTTACGTCCTGAAACTGCACAAGGTATTTTCGTAAACTATAAAAACGTTCAACGTTCTATGCGTAAAAAATTACCATTCGGTATTGCGCAAGTTGGTAAATCATTCAGAAACGAGATTACACCTGGTAACTTCATCTTCAGAACGAGAGAATTCGAACAAATGGAACTTGAATTCTTCTGTAAACCTGGTACTGAAATTGAATGGCAAAATTACTGGAAAGACTTTGCTGCAAAATGGTTAATAGATTTAGGTATTAAAGAAGAAAATACAAAATTACGTGACCATGACGAAGATGAATTAAGTCACTACTCAAATGCAACAACTGATATCGAATATAAATTCCCGTTTGGTTGGGGAGAACTTTGGGGTATCGCTTCAAGAACAGATTATGACTTAAAACAACATAGTGAATTCAGTGGTGAAGACTTCAAATATCACGATCAAGAAACAAATGAAAAATTCATCCCTTACTGTATCGAACCATCATTAGGTGCTGACCGTGTAACATTAGCATTCTTATGTGATGCATACGAAGAAGAAAATGAAGGTGAGAAAGATCAACGTACAGTATTGCATTTCCACCCTGCTTTAGCACCTTATAAAGCAGCAATCTTACCATTAAGCAAAAAACTTTCACCAGATGCTATTAAAGTATATGAAAAATTAAGTGAAAGATTTGCAATCGACTTTGATGAGTCACAATCAATCGGTAAACGTTACCGTAGACAAGATGAAATTGGTACACCATACTGTATCACGTTTGACTTCGATTCATTAGAAGACAACCAAGTTACAGTACGTGACAGAGACACAATGGAACAAGTACGTATGCCAATTGATGAAGTTGAA
The DNA here is from genome assembly GCF_022386455.1 of Mammaliicoccus sp. I-M35. NCBI lineage: Bacteria > Bacillati > Bacillota > Bacilli > Caryophanales > Staphylococcaceae > Mammaliicoccus > Mammaliicoccus sp. I-M35. Next base: position 291,764 of record NZ_JAJNIL010000001.1, read on the forward strand.
AACTTCTTAGCTGAAAAAATCAGATTCTAATACTAAACAAAAACAGAGCAAAAACTTATTATCTAAGTTTAGCTCTGTTTTTTTATGATTAAGTTGTTAAGAAACCATTACGAAACACTTCACATAAGACTTTTACATTTTTAAGTTTTCGAGTTGGTTGAGTAATTTTTTGGTTCTAAATACAACTCCAACGTATTCGTCATACATGTTATCGATTAAAGTTTGTATTTCTTTTTTGACTTGTTCGTTTATTTTAAAACTGTTTAAATGTTTGATCGGTAATTGATACATGAGATTCATAAAATATAATGCTCTATTAGATATTCGATATGCATGTTCATCATGTATTAATGCTTGATTGCTAAGTGGTCCGTTATATTTGAAACTATAGGCATTTAATTGCTGTTGATCCATATCTCCTGTTACAACGCATGCATTGAAAGTTGGTTCATAACCATATTTAGGCATACATTTCAACGCGACAATCATGCTCATCGTATCTGCATCAACGCCTCTTTCTACTGCTTGGAATACACCTAACAATAATTCATAAAAGAATACATCGTGTTCTTCCGCTTCTAACGCCTTATCTACGACTTCTATACAATATGCACCATATGCACTTTTAAAAATATCGGATTGCATCGTTCTATGACTGTTTATAATATCAGCAGATGATAGTGTGCCCATTCCTTTAAACTTCGAAAAAATAAACAAGCCATGTACAAAGGGCTGAGTAGCACCTTGTAGTGGATGACTTGTTTTTTTAGCACCACGTGCCATTAATGGAACTTTATGACCGTGTTCATTTAATATAGTGATGATTTTATTGTTTTCACCATAATCTACAGAGCGAATGACAAATCCTTCTTGTTTATAAAGCATTATATCATCGCCTCCATTCTAGTTAATACTCGTCTTCTCTATAACCAATTTGTTTGATGAAATTAGGTTTATTACGCCAATCTTTTTGTACTTTAACCCATAAATCCAAGTATACTTTTGAGCCAAGTAGCATTTCAATATCTCTTCTTGCACGTTTACCTATTTCTTTAAGCATTTTACCGCCTTTACCAATGACAATGCCTTTTTGAGAGTCTCTTTCAACATAAATTGTTGCTTCTACTTGGACTTTCTCACCTTCTGCTTTTGTCATTTTATCGACGTTCACACCGATAGCATGCGGAATTTCTTGATTCGTAAGGTGTAATGCTTTCTCTCTTATCAACTCAGCAACAACAAATTGTTCTGGGTGATCAGAAATTTGGTCTTTAGGATAATACATTGGACCTTCTTCAAGGTACTTTTTAAATTGTTCTAGTAGTGTCTCAATGTTTAACCCTTCTAATGCTGAAATTGGAATAATTTCTGCAAAATCCATTGTTTTTTGATACTTTTCAATTTCAACTAAAAGTTGATCAGGGTGAATTAAATCTATTTTATTTAACACTAAAAATACTGGTGTTTTCGTTTGTTTCAACAATTCGATAATGTATTCATCGCCTTTACCGATACTTTCATCAACATTAACCATAAACATGATTAAGTCTACTTCTTTTAAAGTATTTTTAGCAATTTTCATCATGTAGTCACCTAAAGCATGTTTAGGTTTATGAATACCTGGTGTATCAATAAAAATCATTTGAGCATCATCAGTTGTTAATACACCTTGCACTTTGTTTCGAGTCGTTTGTGCTTTATCAGACATTATCGCTACTTTATGACCAATAACTTTATTCATAAAAGTAGATTTACCAACATTAGGTCTACCTATAATAGATATAAACCCTGATTTAAATTCATTCATTTATTCTAGATCCTTTCCTGAGAAACCTAAAGGTAATAATTCATTAACTGTAGTTTCAATTCTTTCATTTGTTTGATGTGTTAAAAATACTGGCATGTCATCATCACATAACTCTTTTAACACTTGTCTGCATGTGCCACATGGAGATGATGGTTTATCAGCATCTACTGTAACTGTAATACATTTGAAGTCTCCCGGTCTATACCCATCTGACATTGCTGCAACGAGTGCAGATCTCTCAGCACAAATTGTTGATGGGTAAGCTGCATTTTCAATGTTAGCACCATAATAAGCTTTACCATCTTTCGTTACTAAATATGCACCTACATTAAATTTAGAATATGGTGTATATGCTCTCTTTTGTGCTTCTCTTGCACCTTCATACCACTCTTGTTTGAATTCCATACCATTTCCCCCTATATGTTTATATTATTTTTGGTAAAAATATCATTATCCCGATTATTGCAGCCATTATTGATGTTAATAAAACGGCTAATGCGGCTGTATCTTTAGCATGTTTAGCAAGTAAGTTATATTCATCCGTAAACATATCTACTACATACTCTATAGAAGTATTGAGAACCTCTACAATGAGTACACTAAATATTGCAAATAAAATCCATAACCATTCAAATGTATTGAGATTTAATATTAAACTAACAATCAATACAAGTACAGCGAATATAAGATGTAATAAAAAGTTTTTATCTTTTTTGAGAATCGTCACTAAACCTGCTAAAGGAAATTTAAAGCGATTTACAAATTTATTCACGTGTTAATCCAAATTCATTTAATATTTCATCTTGTCGAGAAAACATTTCTTTTTCATCTTCTTCAGTCATATGATCATAACCTAGTAAATGTAAAAATCCATGTAATGCTAAAAATCCTAATTCTCTACTCAAACTATGATTATAAGACTCAGCTTGCTCTTTAGCAACTTCAAGACAGATGATAATATCACCTAACACTCTAGGCATATCTAAGCCTTCTATTTCAGGTTCATCTTCTTCTAATGAAAATGAAATAACATCTGTTACTTTATCTTTATCGCGATAATCACGATTGATAGCTTGAATCTCTTCTTCATCGACAAATGAAATTGAAAGTTCTGCTTCTTCAGTAATATTTTCCTTTTTAGCAGCAAAAGTGAGCAATGATTCAATTTGATTTTTTGTATCTTCATCAATTACTTGTTGCTCATCTATAAAATCCATTGTTAGCATATTATTTCTCCTCTTCGTATGCGTTTATTATTTTACCTACTAATGGGTGTCTCACAACGTCTGTTTGTTCTAAGTATGTCATTGCTATACCTTTTACACCACTTAATCGTTGATCGGCTTCAATCAGTCCACTTTTCACACCTTTAGGTAAATCGATTTGTGTACGGTCACCTGTTACAACCATTTTTGAACCGAAACCTAATCTTGTTAAGAACATCTTCATCTGTGGGTGTGTTGTATTCTGAGCTTCATCTAGGATTACAAACGCATCATCTAATGTTCGACCTCTCATATAAGCAAGTGGTGCGATTTCTATCGTACCTCTTTCAATTAAACGTGATGTTTGCTCAGTTCCTAACACTGTATGAAGCCCATCATATAAAGGTCTTAAATAAGGGTCTACTTTTTCTTTTAAATCACCTGGTAAGAAACCTAATGATTCACCCGCTTCGACTGCAGGACGCGTTAATACGATACGTTTCACTTGTCCTAGGCGCAATGCCCTTGCAGCCATTACAACAGCTAAGAACGTCTTCCCTGTACCTGCTGGACCTATACCGAATACTAAGTCATTGTTCTTTATATTATTGATATATACTCTTTGACCCATTGTTTTAGCTCTTATTATTTTACCATTACTATCTTTAGTGATTTCTTCATCATATAAATTAATGAGTTGATCGATTGTTCCTTTGTCAGCCATTTTAACCGCTGCTTGTACATCATTAATCGTTATACTCGCACCACTCTCAATTACTTTTAGTAAGTTCAATAATACTTTTTCAGCTTTTTCAACATTTTCTATACGTTTACCACGGACAGCAATTTCTTGTCCACGTGTTAATATATCCACCTCGAGTTCATTTTCAATATACTTTATGTGCTCATCTCCGTTACCCAACAGAGCTTGAGCTTGATCCATATTCTCGATTTGAATTAATGTAGGCATTAAATATCTCCTTTATAAGTTGAATTGTTGACACTTTAAATGTACCAAACCTTATTGTAACGTGCAATCTTATGCACTTTATTTTGTATATTATTTAGTTTTTCACGTGCAATAATGAGATTTCTAACTTTTTCATATTCATGTACTCTATTGCTATTATTTAATTTAATTTTAGGATTAATTCGAATTAATGTAATAATAAACTCACGTTCTTCAATTGGACTCACTTTTTCGACCAATTCACCTTTTGAAACAATTTCTAACATGCTATTACCTTCTATAGATTTAGTCATATTAATTTGATCGATATCAAAAATATTGTAACGATTTTTGAATAATCCTCTTCTTATGGATAAAAAATGCTCTTTTATTGTGTATCTTTCAAAAAGAATGTTTAAAATTATAAGAAAAACGAGAATAAAAGTAATAAATATTAAATACTTATTACTAATAAAAAGCGGTATTAAAGCAATAAAAAATAATAAAATCGAAATGATAATAGATAATATACTCTGCTTTTTCTTAAATACCATTTTCATCACACCCTCTTGAATCCTACCTTTATTGTAAGTCTAAATGGTATTTTTGTGAATAAAAAACAAGCTGAGACATTACATTATGTCCCAGCTTGTTTATATTCGTTATTTTAATTCATTTGGTCTTTTTAAAATTTCTGACCAAATGATACCATTTACGACTTGGTTTTCATCAACATTGATTGCTTCATCGTTAAACTTATGTTTACTGTTTAAATAGAGTTGTTTAACCATCGCTCTTCTCGTTCTTTCTGAAAGTTGCGTGTTGTTGATAATTTGCTCTGCTTCTTTTTCAACATCATCTATACTTTCACGCTGTACATTCATTAAAGACTTTTTCTCTTCTTGGCTGTATGCCAATAGCTGTTTGATTGCTTCTTGTTGTTTTTTAGGTCTATTTTTATGAATTTGCTCTTTCTTCTGATTGATATAAGCATTCTCATGCTCATTAGAAGTTTGCTCTGGTTGTTGTTCTACTTTATGTGATTGAACAGCAGGCTTTTCAACATCTATATTATATTGTTTAAGATGATTGGCAAGTTGATCTGCTAAGTTTTTATAATGGCCAGACATTCGTTCAGTTGAACTTGTTTCTGCTTTTTGTTTATAAGTTTCATACTTATTAACTAACTCTTTTAATTCTTGCTCAGCAGATTTTTTCTTATCTTCAGCTTGTCTATTTACTGGATTTTGTCTTTGTCTTGTTTGAGGTTGCTTATTTTTCTTTTTATTTTTAGAAGCGCCTTCGATTATACCGCTCACGACACTAAAAATAACCCAAATAACAAAGATGATAATGCCTATTTCCATTTTAAATCACCTCTCTTATTGGTTCGGTGAATTAGAATCTTGTGGCTTTGTACTCTTATTGATTGCTTCTCTCATGCCAGTGTCAGCTTCTATATTTTTTAAATTATAGTAGTCTTTAACACCTAAATTGCCTGATTTAAGTGCTTCTGCCATTGCAAGTGGTACTTCTGCTTCTGATTCAACAACTTTAGAACGCATTTCTTGTACTCTTGCTTTCATTTCTTGCTCAGTAGCAACGGCCATTGCACGACGTTCTTCGGCTTTAGCTTGTGCAATATTTTTATCAGCAAGTGCTTGTTCAGTTTGCAAGTCTGCACCAATGTTTTTACCGATATCCACATCAGCAATATCAATTGATAGAATTTCAAATGCTGTACCTGAATCTAAACCTTTACTTAATACTGTTTGTGAAATACTATCTGGATTCTCAAGTACTTTAGTGTGATGTTGACTTGAACCAATTGTTGATACAATACCTTCACCAACACGTGCGATAATTGTATCTTCACCAGCACCACCGACTAATCGATCAATGTTTGCTCTAACTGTAATTCTAGCTTTTGCTTTAACTTCGATACCATTCATCGCAACACCTGAGATAAATGGTGTTTCAATTACTTTAGGGTTAACGGACATTTGAACAGCTTCTAAAACGTCACGACCAGCTAAATCAATCGCTGCCCCTCTTTCAAATACTAAGTTGATTTCTGCTCTTTGAGCCGCAATAATTGCATCAACTACTCTATCAACATTACCTCCTGCAAGATAATGAGATTCTAACTGGTTCGTTGTTAATGCTAAACCAGCTTTGTGCGCTTTGATTAATGGGTTAATAACACGTCTAGGTGATACACGTCTCAAACGCATACCAACTAAAGTACCAATACCTACTTTTACGCCTGCTGCAATAGCTGAAATCCATAATCCTACTGGTACAAATGAGAATAAAATCATAAGTAGTACGATTAATATGACAGCAATAATTACAAAAGCAATTAAACCTGATAACATATGCATTTCTCTCCTTGTCTAAATTAAATTTCTCTTACGACAACTCTTGTACCTTCAACCTGTACAATTTTAACTTGCTTATCCTTCTGAATAAAACTACCATCTGAAACAGCATCTATTCTTTCGTCATCAACAAGTATAATTCCTGAGGGCCTCAATGCAGTGTATGTTGTACATAGTTTGCCAATCAAATGACTTCTATCATCATGAGATGTATAGCCAGATTCTTTATTTGTAGAGTCTCTAAGAATGACTTTATCAAAGAATGGTATTTTACGATTGAATCCTTTCACTAATATCACCCACTCTATCGTTGTTAGAATTAATGCTACAGCAATAATCATACCCATAGTTAAGATATTTTCTCCAACTAATACAAAACTACCAATAATGGCAATAAAACCAAGGATACCTAGTACTGCTCCTATAACAAATAATTCAATTATTACTAATAATGCACCGATCCCAAAAAGTAAAACAGAAATCAAACTAATTTCATCAATTATAACGTAGCCGATGAAAAAGATAAGTGTACAAATAAAGCTTAAAATTCCCGCAAAATTAATACGTTCTGAATATAATTGATATAGTGCACCTAGAAAAATAATACAAGTCAGTATCAATGTGACTAATGGAGACGTAATGAACTCACCAATAGACGACATACTTTGACTTGAAACAATACCTAAATTCAAGTTGTTCTGAAAATAAGCAAATATGTATTCATACCCTGATGTCAATAATCTCACCCCTCATATTTATTATACAATAAAATAGGCGTGAACTAAAACGTATATACATAATATTCTAAATTTATAAACTTAAATGTTTTTCAAATAAATAAAAGAACACATAAACGATATCGTTTATGTGTTCTTTATGACGTTCAACGTTAAATATTGTTCATTATAATTAATTAATATTCATTGAGGGAGTTCAATAAAAAATTAATTATTTAAATTTACGTTTACGTGCTGCTTCTGATTTCTTCTTACGCTTAACGCTTGGTTTTTCATAGAACTCACGTTTACGCACTTCTTGAATCGTACCGCTTTTTGAAACTGTACGTTTGAAGCGACGTAATGCATCTTCGATTGATTCGTTTTTACGAACTACTGTTTTAGACATCTGTATTTCCCTCCCTCCAAATATCAACAAAGCTTTATATGTCATTTACATAGTATATATTACTATGTACTTAAACATTATAAAATAAGTCATTTTTTAAGTCAATAATCATTTGTTATGAATATTAATATGCAACTAATCTTTCGTCTTTATTTGTTGCATGATCCACAACTTTTACAAGTTTACCTTGATTGATAGGATAACCTGGTGTGACAACTTTCACTTTCACTAATTCTCCAATTAATGATTCATCGCCTTCAAATTCAATCTTCATGTAATTATCTGCATATCCGACTAGTTTACCATCAGTTGAACCTTTTTCTTCAGGTATCACTTCTAATACAGTTTGATCAAATTTAGAAGCATAATCTTTAGCTAATTGATTAGATAATTCAATTAAACGATGTACGCGTTCATTTTTAACTTCTTCATCAATTTGATCTGTCATTCTTGCTGCTGGTGTTCCTGTTCTCATAGAATAAGGGAACACGTGTAATTCAGAAAATTGATGTTTAACAATGAAGTCATATGTTTCTTGGAATTCTTCTTCAGTTTCACCAGGGAATCCAACAATTACATCACTTGTAACAGCTAAACCTGGTAAAGCTTTATGCAATTTTTGTAATCTTTCAGAGAAGTGTGCCATCGTATATTTTCTTCTCATACGTTTCAATACAGTATCAGAACCTGATTGTAATGGTATATGAAGATGTCTTACAACTTTAGTTGATTTATCGATAACATCAATAACTTCATCTGTAAGCTGACTCGCTTCTATAGATGATATACGAATTCTTTCAAGATTTTCAACTTGTTCTAAATCTCTTAATAATTGCGCTAAGTTATAATCTTTTAAATCTTCACCATATCCACCTGTATGAATACCTGTTAAAACAATTTCTTTATATCCTGAGTTTACAAGTGTTGTTGCTTGGCTTACTACTTGTTCAGGATCTCTTGATCTCATTAACCCTCTTGCCCATGGAATGATACAGAAAGTACAGAAATTATTACAGCCTTCTTGAATTTTTAATGATGCACGTGTTCTGTCAGTAAAGTATGGAACTTCTAATTCTTCATACTTTCTGTTTTTCATAATATTACCTACACCATTAATAGGTTGTCTACTTTGTTTATAGTCCTCAATATAAGAAATAAGTTTATGTCTATCTTGAGTACCTACAACAATATCAACGCCCGGAATTGCCATAATTTCAGCAGGAGATGTTTGAGCATAACAACCTGTTACACAAACAACTGCATCTGGATTTTTACGTATTGCTCTTCTAATCACTTGTCTACTCTTCTTGTCACCTGTATTTGTTACAGTACAAGTATTAATGATAAAGACATCAGCATTCGTTTCAAAATCCACTCTTTCGTAATCATTTTCCTTAAATAATTGCCAAATTGCTTCAGTTTCATAATGGTTTACTTTACAACCTAACGTATGGAACGCTACTGTAGCCAATTTTATTCACCTCATTAATTCTAATTGATAGCTTAAAGCAGCTAAAGCATACAATGGAGCGGTTTCAGCTCTTAATATTCTAGGTCCTAAACTCACCTTAATAGCATCATCATAAAGATTAACTTCATTTTCAGTTAATCCACCTTCTGGTCCAAATATCATTAAAACCTTTTGTCCATGTTTAAGGTTAGAACCAATTTGATGAAATTTGCTTGTTCCCCCACTTTTAGCTTCTTCTTCATAAGCTATTATTACATAATCATATTCATTCATATTATCATAAATTGATTTAAAATTCGACTTATACTTTATACTTGGTATAGTAAGTCTCATACTTTGTTCACTAGCTTCTTTAACAATTTTTTGCCATCTATCTAATTTTTTAGATATTTTTTTCTCGTCTAATTTGACAATAGACCTTTCGGATTGGACAGCAATAAAATGATGTGCACCCATTTCAGTTGCTTTTTGAAGCAACCATTCATATTTATCGCCTTTAATAAGCCCACTCGCAATCGTTATATCAACAGGTAGTTCCGTTTGTCTTGTAATGTCTTCTATCGTTTCTAACTCAATACTATCGTCATGAAAAGCAATGATTTTTGAAATTAACGACTTTTGATCTTCAAAAGTTAATATGATTTCTTGATCGATACTTTTGCGCATCACATTTTTAATATGATGTATATCATCTGTATTATGTATAAAAAAACGCTGATTTAACTCAGCGTTTTCTTGTAAGAAATATCTTTGCATCATTTCTCCTACTTTCTAGCTCGTATTGAAACCCAACCATCTTCACGTAGTACTTTTTCGATAGTATAACCAGTATTTTGTAGTTTTTCAATTATTTCATCGGATTTTTCTTCAATAATGCCTGAAGTAATAAAGTAGCCATTATCATTTAATCTTTCATAACTATCTTCTATCATTAAATCAATAATATGCGCTAATATATTTGCAATAATCACGTCATATTGTTCTGTTTCTTCAGTAAGCAAATTGCCAGTATCTGCGACGATATCTTTTTCACAATCATTGATTTCAAAGTTTTCTTTAGCAACTTTAATTGCTAAATCATCTAAATCCACCGCTTTAATGTCGTTTACACCTAGTAAATGACAAGCTATGCTTAGAATACCTGAACCTGTACCAACATCAATCACTTTGTGTTGAGGTTGTACAACCTCTTCTATATGTCTTAAACACATACTTGTTGTTGGGTGGTCACCTGTACCAAAAGCCATACCTGGATCTAGTTTGATGCAAAGATCACCTTCGTTATTTTGATATCCTTCTTGTTCCCAACTTGGAACAATCGCAAATCTTTCAGAAGCTTTAAACGGATGGAAATAATTTTTCCATTCATTTTCCCAATCTGATTCTTTAATAATCGTTTTCTCAAACGATAAAATTTCTGACTGAATGCCATTTACATTTGCAATTGTTTCTTGAATTTCTTGTTCTAATTGATCCGTAAATACTAATTCATTAAAATAACATTTAACCCTAATATCATGATCAGGATAATCTGCGGGATTTAATTCATAAATCTCACCGTATACATCTGTATGTTCTTTCTCTAATTCTGCTGAATCTTCAATTACGACACCATTTGCACCTAATTCATTTAACAATGCTGTAACTTCTGGTTCTGCTTCGCTATTTATCATGATAGAATACTCAATCCAATTCACAGGCTATTCTCCTTTAAAAAACTTTTTGGCTCTGTCTTTAAAGCTAGATGGTTGTTCTGTAATAGTTTCTCCACCTATTTCAGCAAACTCACGTAATAGTTCTTCTTGTCTTTCAGTCATTTTATCTGGTGTTACAACTTTAACAGTTACAAAGTAATCACCTTTACCGTAACCATGAACGTTTTGCACACCTTTTTCTCTCAATCTAAATTGTTTACCAGTTTGTGTACCTGCTGGAACTGTTAATGACACATTACCAGTCAACGTAGGAACAGTAATTTCATCACCAAGTGCTGCTTGAGGGAATGATAGATTTAGATCATAGAAGATATTGTCTCCATCACGTCTAAATTTACTGTGTGGTTTCACTCTGAACACAACATATAAATCGCCTGCAGGTCCTCCATTTATACCTGGACCACCTTTACCAGCTAAGCGAATTTGTTGGTCGTTATCTACACCTTCAGGTACTTTCACTTTGATTGTAACTTTTTTGTTTTGAGTACCTTTACCATGACAATCTGAACATTTTTCTTCAAATACTTGTCCAGAACCTTCACATTCAGGACAAACTTTTTGTGTTTGCATTCTGCCTAGAATAGTATTTTGTTCAACTGTTACATGACCTTGTCCGTTACAGTACGTACAAGTTTTCTTCTTAGTGCCAGGTTTAGCACCATTACCATGACATGTGTCACATTCTACATCTTTACGAACTGTAATATCTTTTTCTGTACCAAATACAGCTTCTTCAAATGTTAATGTCATGCTATATTGTAAGTCATCACCTTGTCTTGGAGCGTTAGGATCTCTTCTAGCGCCACCACCACCAAAGAATGAACCGAATATATCTTCAAAGCCACCGAATCCAGAGAAGTCTTGTCCTCCAAATCCTTGTGATCCACCGAATCCTTGTTGCGGACCACTATGACCGAATCTGTCGTATTGCGCACGTTTGTTTTCATCACTTAGCACTTCATATGCTTCTGAAATTTCTTTAAACTTTGCGTCAGCACCTTCTTCTTGATTGATATCAGGATGGTACTTTTTTGATAATTTACGATAAGCTTTTTTTATTTCATCTTTAGAAGCATCTTTGGATACGCCAAGTACTTCATAATAGTCTCTTTTTGCCAATGTAATCTCTCCTTTACACACTGATTTATAATACGTATATGAATTAAAAAAGTCAAAGCCAATCACATTGACTTTGACTTTTTAATGATTAGTATTATTTTTTATCGTCTTCGTTGACTTCTGTATATTCAGCATCAACTACGTCATCATCGTTTGAAGTAGATTGGCCTTCAGCGCCTTCCGCACCTTGTTGTGCTTGTGCAGCTTGTTCATACATTTTAACAGATAATTGTTGTACGATTTCTTGAAGTGCATCTTTTTTAGTTCTGATATCTTCTATATCATTACCTTCAAGTGCTTTTTTCAATTCTTCTTTAGCTTCTTCAGCTTTAGCTTTTTCGCTTTCATCAACGTTATCGCCAAGATCAGTTAAAGTTTTTTCAACAGTAAATACCATTTGGTCTGCTTCATTTCTTAAATCGATTTCTTCACGACGTTTTTTATCTGCTTCAGCATTTTTCTCTGCATCTTGAACCATACGATCGATTTCTTCATCTGATAATGATGAGCTTGATTCAATCGTAATTTTTTGTTCTTTGTTTGTACCTAAATCTTTAGCTGTTACATTAACGATACCGTTTTTATCGATATCAAATGATACTTCGATTTGTGGCACACCACGTGGAGCAGGTGGAATGTCCGTTAATTGGAATCGACCAAGTGTTTTGTTATCTGCTGCTAATTGACGTTCACCTTGTAATACGTGAATATCAACTGCTGGTTGGTTATCAGCTGCAGTAGAGAACACTTGAGATTTAGATGTTGGGATTGTTGTATTTCTTTCGATTAATACTGTAGATACGCCACCCATAGTTTCGATACCTAATGATAATGGTGTAACGTCAAGTAATACTACGTCTTTAACATCACCAGTGATTACGCCACCTTGAATTGCAGCACCCATAGCTACTACTTCATCAGGGTTAACACCTTTGTTAGGTTCTTTACCGATTTCTTTTTTGATAGCTTCTTGAACAGCTGGGATACGAGTTGATCCACCAACTAAGATAACTTCATCGATATCAGAATTAGATAATCCTGCATCTTTCATAGCTTGACGAGTTGGACCCATTGTTCTTTCTACTAAATCGCTTGTTAATGATTCAAATTTAGCTCTTGAAAGTGTTGTTTCTAAGTGTAATGGACCATTTGCGCCACCAGAGATGAATGGTAATGAAATTTGAGTTGAAGATACGCCTGATAAGTCTTTTTTAGCTTTTTCAGCAGCATCTTTAAGACGTTGTAATGCCATTTTATCTTGTGATAAATCTATGCCATTTTCTTTTTTGAATTCTTCAACTAAATATTTAATGATAACGTCATCGAAATCGTCACCACCAAGTTTATTGTCACCTGCAGTTGCTAATACTTCGAATACACCGTCACCTAATTCAAGGATAGATACGTCGAAAGTACCACCACCAAGGTCAAATACTAATACTTTTTGATCAGTTTCAGTTTTATCTAAACCGTAAGCTAATGCTGCTGCAGTTGGTTCGTTAATAATACGTTCTACTTCTAAACCAGCGATTCTACCAGCATCTTTAGTTGCTTGACGTTCTGAGTCATTGAAATAAGCTGGAACTGTAATAACAGCTTTTGTTACTTTTTCACCTAAATAACTTTCAGCAGTTGATTTTAAGTTTTGTAAAATCATAGCTGAGATTTCTTGTGGTGTATATTCTTTATCTTCAACTTTTTCTTTATAATCAGTACCCATATGACGTTTAACTGATTGAATTGTATTTGGGTTAGTTACTGCTTGACGTTTAGCAACTTCACCAACTTGTGTTTCACCATCTTTAAATGCAACAACTGATGGTGTTGTTCTGTTACCTTCTGGATTTTGGATTACTTTAGGTTCTCCACCTTCTAATACTGAAACTACTGAATTTGTTGTACCTAAGTCTATACCTATTACTTTACTCATAAGAATTATTCCTCCAATTTATAATTAATTAATCATCGAGTTCATTATTCGTTTACTTTAACCATTGCTGGTCTTAAAACACGATCTTTCAATTTATATCCTCTTTGTAACTCTTCAGTTACAACACCTGATTCAAAGTCAGGATTGTTATCTTGCATTACTGCTTGATGTACATTTGGATCGAATGGTTGGTTGTAAGATTCGATTTCTTCTAAACCATTATCTTTTAATGATTTAAGTAAATCGTTATAAACCATGTCTACACCTTTTTTGAAAGTTAAGAAGTCTTCAGACTCACCTTCTTGTTTAAGTGCACGATCCATATTATCTAGCGCAGGTAATACATCTGTAAGTACACGCTGTGCTTGATAATCTTTAATAATGCTTGCTTCTTGTTTCATTCTACGTTTATAGTTTTCAAACTCAGCGTATAAACGTAAGTATTTTTCTTCTTCTTCATTTGCTTTTTGTTTAAGTTGTTCGAGTTCAGCTTCCGGAATTTCGACTACTTTATCTTGCTCAACCTCTTCAACATTTTCTTCAGTTTCATTTGCTTCTACTTCTTCAGTAGCGACAGATTGAGTTTGATCATTAGTTTCATCGAATTGTTCATTTTGCTTTTCTTCCGTCATTTCATGCCCTCCATTTTCTTTCCTTATTTAAAAATGATTCAAAAGTTGAATCACTTTGTTATAATGCATTGCAGTTGGACCAATAACGGCTAAATGACCAGTTATATCACCAGAAATTTCATAATTGGTACTTATAATCGAAATACCATGTAAATCTTTATTAATTTCTTGTCCAATTTTGACACTTATCGAATCATTAGAAGTTTCATTTAAAAATTGAGCGATACGTTCAGATTCAAGATACTTTAAAATCGATTGAATCATAGATACATTTGTTACATCTAACGCGTCAATTAGGTGCATCTTACCACCTAGAAACATTTCTTCATTATGATCATTAATTTGCGTTAATAACGCTTGTTTAAAATTAGTAATAAATTCTTGATCAATGAATGACAACGATAATGATTCTAACGTTTTTATCATTGTAGTTAAAGTATTTTGCTTAAAATACTGGTTTAAGTAGTTCATAAATTTCTCAATCTGTAATTGATTTAAAGATTCATGAATTTGAATATGAACTTTCTCTACATAACCATCTGTAAATACAATGACGCCCATGAGATGAGTTGGGCTGACTCTCACAAAATGAATTTCAAATATAAATCTTGAAAATTTATTCGGTCCGAGTACTACAGTTGTATAATGTGAACGATTTGAAATTTCTAATGCTAACCATTTAAGCATTGCGTTGACATCATATTGATTTTTATCTTGAAAATGTTCAAACCAATTTAAACTTTTCTTACTTTGAGATTTAGTCTCAAGTAATTGATTAACATAATACTTAATCCCTTGTTCAGAAGGAATACGACCTGATGACGTATGTGTCTTCTCAAGAAGGTTCAAATCTTCTAATTGTTTCATTTCATTTCTAACTGTCGCTGGACTAATCGGCAATTGATGCCTTTCAATAATCGACTTAGAACCAATTGGTTGTCCTAACTCAACATAATCCTCAACAATTACATTCAAAATTTGTAATTGCCTCTCAGTAATCATGTCATCACCTCGATTAGCACTCTATCTTCCTAAGTGCTAATTATAATTTATCAAATTGGTCAAAGAAAGTCAACGTTAAAGCATTCAATTTTTATATCTTTTTTTAATACATATTTTTAGCTTAATAAAAACTTCTCAAACACTTCATTTCCGATTATTTGTCCGCGATTACTTAAGCGTAAATAGTCTTCTTCATCTAGTAACAATTCTTGTTCAATGAGTTCTTTCACATGTTGACCAAATACATCTTCTATTGATTGGTCAAACTTATTTTTGAATTTTGATTTAGAAACACCTTTTGTCATTCTCAATCCAAGAAACATTTCTTCTTCCATTTGTTCTTTCAATGACACTTCTGTACTTTGCAATACAGGCATTTCACCATTCTTTAATTTCTTAATATATTGATTAACCGGATTAATATTGCCATAGCGTACACCATTAATATAACCATGAGCACCTGCACCGAAACCATAATATTCTTCATTTTTCCAATATACTTTATTATGAAGAGATTCATGCCCTTCTTTCGAGAAGTTTGAGATTTCATATTGATTTAGGTTAGAATCTGCTAATTTCTTTTTCAAATGTTGATACATTTCTTCACCTAAATCTTCATTAGGTAACTTCAAACGCCCTTTTCTATATAAATTATAGAATTGCGTCTTAGGTTCAAGTATAAGGGCATAACTTGAAATATGATCTACATCAAGTGATAGTGCCTTATTAAGTGAATCATCAAATTGTTCTAATGTTTGACCTGGTAAATGAAACATAAGATCTAAACTTACAGAAGGGATTTTATGTTTTCTAGATAATGTAACGGCTTTTTCAATATCGTCACTATGATGAGTTCTTCCTAATACTTTTAACAATTCATCATCAAATGTTTGAACACCTAATGACAATCTGTTCACACCATATTGTTTGAGTAATTTTATTTTTGCTTCTGTTAATTCATCTGGATTAGCTTCAAATGTATACTCTTTTGTAATCACAAATAAATCGTTAATAGCTTGCAGTAATCTTTCAAGTTGTGCTTCAGATAATGCTGTAGGTGTACCTCCACCAACAAAGACAGTCTCAACTTCTTTATCTTTTCTCGTTGACATCTCTTTTATCAAACAATCTAAGTACTCATCTACCGGCTGATTAGCAATATAGAACTTATTAAAATCGCAATAAGTACAAATTCTCACACAGAAAGGTATATGAATATATACACTTTTTGCCATATAAACGCTCCTTTAAAAATAGAAACAGCTACATATTATGCAGCTGTTTCAAAATTATTCTTCATCCATTTTAAGCACGGCTAAGAAAGCATCTTGTGGAATTTCCACATTACCTACTGATTTCATCTTAGCTTTACCTGCTTTTTGTTTTTCAAGTAATTTACGTTTACGGCTAATATCCCCACCGTAACATTTTGCTAAAACATTTTTACCCATAGATTTAATGTTTGTTCGAGCTACTATTTTATTACCAATTGCTGCTTGAACTGGTACTTCAAATTGTTGTCTTGGAATTAATGTTTTTAATTTATCTACTATTGCTTTACCTCTATCATAAGCAAACTCTTTATGGACAATAAAGCTTAATGCATCTACTTTATCACCATTTAATAAAATATCCATTTTAACAAGTTTACTTTCTTGATATCCGATTAATTCATAATCAAACGATGCATAACCTTTCGTATTAGATTTCAACTGATCAAAGAAATCGAATACGACTTCAGATAATGGAAGTTCATAAATAATATTGACACGAATATCATCTAAATAATTCATCGTCTTAAAGTTACCACGTTTTTTCTGACAAAGTTCCATTACAGCGCCCACATAATCATTCGGTACCATCATTGTTGCTTTAACATACGGTTCATATATTCTGTTGATTTTTTGCGGGTCTGGGAATTGTGATGGGTTATCAATTTGTAATTTTTGTCCATCTGTTAATTCACATTCATAAATAACTGACGGTGCCGTCGCAATCAGTTCAATATTAAATTCTCTTTCAATTCTTTCTTGAATAATTTCCATGTGTAGTAAACCTAAGAATCCTGTTCTGAAACCAAAGCCTAAAGCTTGAGAAGTTTCAGCTTCAAATTCTAAAGATGCATCATTAAGTTGAAGCTTTTCAAGTGCTTCTCTTAAATCATTGTATTTACTATTATCAATTGGATATAATCCACAGAATACCATTGGATTCATCTTTTTATACCCTTTTAAAGGCTTCTCAGCAGGTCTGTCAGCTAAAGTAATAGTATCACCAACATTGGAATCTCCAACATTTTTAATTGAAGCTACAATGTATCCTACATCTCCGACAGATAACGTATCAACTGGAAGTTGTTTCGGTGTATTAATCCCCACTTCAGTAACTTCAAATGTCTTACCTGTAGACATCATTTGAATTTTGTCTCCAGCTTTAACTGAACCTTCAACAACACGTATAGAAGAAATTACACCTCTATAAGCATCAAAAGAAGAATCAAAAATAAGCGCTTGTAATGGGTTATCTGGATCACCTTCTGGAGGTGGTACCATCTCTACAACTTTCTCTAATATGTCTTCAATTCCAATATTAGATTTAGCACTTGCAAGTACTGCATCACTTGCATCTAAACCAATTACATCTTCAATTTCTTGTTTAACACGCTCTGGTTCAGCTGCAGGTAAATCAATTTTATTAACAACAGGTATTAATTCTAAGTCATTGTCTAATGCTAAATATACGTTTGCTAACGTTTGAGCTTCGATACCTTGTGCAGCATCTACAACTAAAATCGCACCTTCACATGCTGCGAGTGATCTTGAAACTTCATATGTAAAATCGACATGCCCCGGTGTATCAATTAAATGTAAGATATATGTTTCCCCATCTTTAGCAGTATAATTTAATCTAACAGCATTAAGTTTGATTGTTATACCACGTTCTCTTTCAAGATCCATAGAATCTAATAATTGTTCTTTCATTTCACGTGATTCTACACTTTTTGTATTTTCCAAAATTCTATCAGCTAACGTAGATTTACCATGGTCAATATGAGCAATGATAGAAAAGTTTCTAATTTTATTTTGGCGCTCTAGGCGTTTAGTTCTGTCCATTTGAACTCCAACTTTCTCGTTAATTTTACATGTATTAAATGTAAGTCGCATCTTTGATATGATACCGTCTTTATGAAATAAATGCAAACGTATTATCAAACTATCAATAAAGTGTTATGCTTTATAAGGAATGTGTAAATAATCATTGCACTTATGCCCTACATTTGATAAAATATTTTTTGTTGCAATCAAAAATTCTTTGATCACGGACAACATATTTAGGAGGTGACTCTCATGCCAAACATTAAATCTGCTATTAAACGCGTTGCTGTAACAGAAAAGAAAGACGCTGCTAACATTTCACAAAAAAATGATATGCGTTCAGCTGTTAAAGCTGCTAAAACTGCAATCGAAAACAATGCTGAAAACAAAGCTGAATTAGTTTCATTAGCTGTTAAAAAAGTTGATAAAGCTTCTAAAAACAATCTAATTCATTCAAATAAAGCTGATAGAATTAAATCAAGCTTAATGTCAAAAGCTAACTAATTATGTGAGAGCGTGACACAGAACATTCTGTGTCACGCTCTTTTTTATGGCATGAAATACCAACCTCATATCTTATATTTTTAAAATGAAAAGTTCTAATATGAGTACTTTATCCATATATGAAGATTTCAATTGGTAATCTGTATCAGCACAAATATCAATAGTCGCTAATAAACGATCGAGTGATAGCTTTCTCGTAATACGAAGTGCCAGTTTAACCCTATATGGATGTACACCAATCGTTTTGGCTATTTGTTGTTCGCTATAATGTTTACCAGCAAGAATCTTACATTGATAATACAAGCGATAATTACTTGTGATTAACGCTAACAGCTTAATCGGCTCTTCTTTCATATTGATTAAGTCTTTCAGTAAATTAATAGACTTTTCTTTTTGACCCTTCTGAATATATTCCGTTAACAAAAATACATTCTGTTCTAGAGAACGACTCACAATTTCTTTAACGTCTTGTTTATTAATAACCGCTTCATCACCAATAAATAACACTAATTTATCTAATTCTGCTTTAATAATATTAAATTGAATACCTGTCAGTTCTAAAAATTCTATTAGTGCATCTTCTTTTATATCTTTATATTGTTCATGCAAATAAGATTTAATCCATTGTTTTATTTCTTGTTCAGTCATTTGGTCAATTTTATTGAGCCTTGCATTTTTCTTAACTGTTTTAACGAGTTTCTTTCTTTCATCTAATTTCTCATTAAACACATCAAATACGACTAACGTTTCACCATCATATTGTTCAATAAATTGAATTAATTGATCGATATTTTGATTGATTTGAGTACTAACTTTTTCTCCTGTAAAAAGGTAAGCATTCTTAACATGTACAACTTTTTTGTCTGAGAGGAATGGTAAAGTTAATGATTCTTCTATCGCGCTTGAAATAGGTGTTTCATATAAATCAAATTTAACATAATTGAAATCGTCTCTTTCTCCACCTAAATATTGATTTATAATTTCGTCAGATTTTTTCTCAATAAGTGCATTTACTGCACCATAATTCAATACAATATTGTCTTCCAAAATAAGTCTCCCTCTCTTATAAAGTTCTAATTAAGTATAGCATTTTTAAGTTTAATATCATATAATGAAAGTAAGTATAGGAGGGAGTCATATGAACAGATTTGAAGGTGAAAATACTCAAGGGCGTAACAATGATGTTAAAGACTCTGGATTTGGATTTATAATTGGTTTCGTATTCTTAGCAGCAATTTATATTATTGCACAAGTATTCAGTTTACTACCAAACTAATATATCAAATCCATTTATATAAAGCTTACAAACGACTACTGTCGATTGTAAGCTTTTTTATTATGTTCTTGTAGTCCATTTGTCATTATCATGTTGTCTTTATTGATTTCAAATTGCACCATTCCGTAATCTTGTGTATTGAACACTTTACAATTGTTTTGTTTAAGTTTATTTACAATAGCCTCTTTCGGAAGTCCATGCCTATTATGTCGACCAGAACTTATGACACAAATATGTGGCTTTGCTTTTAATAAAAAGCGATCACTTGTACTTGTCAAACTACCATGGTGCGCTACTTTTAAAATATCATAATGCCCTTTAAGTTGACTCAATATACTTTCCTCTACCTTTTCTGTTGCATCACCCGTCGTTAATATCGTACTGCCAAACGTAGTGATTTCAGTTACGATTGATGTATCATTCTTATCTTCATAATTCGGACTATTTTGATTGAAAAATTTATATGTCGATTCTCCAATCTTTAATTCATTCAAATTTGAGCTATCTACAATTTGTGTGTTCGTTTCTTTAACCTCTTCTAACAAATGTTTTAATTCACGGCTATCCCAAGTCTTTTTATTAATAATTAAATGTTTGATTGATACCCTTTTACTCAAAGTAGCTAATTCTCCCATGTGATCTGCATGTGGATGTGTGATGATTAAATAATCAATCTTTTGAAATCCCTTTTCTTTAAGTTCAGGCACAATAATTGAATCTGTATAATTTGATATTTTACTTCTAGTTTGCCACGGTTTCTTCTTCAATTTATCTTTACCACCCGTATCGATCATCACAATTTGATTTACATCATGATGATAAGCTATCATTGCATCTCCTTGGCCAATATCAAGAAATTTTAAAATAACCTCATTATGATTAAAATGGTATATGATTGCAAAGACTAACATCGTGAAAAGTAGTAAAAATTTAATATATTTCCTTTTAATAAATAAAGTTAAGACTAGTACTACAACTATAAGGACGATTAAATATATCCATTCGGCTAGATTTCTAACGACCAACTCGTTTATTGGAATACGACTCATAACATCTATTAATTTAAAAGTTTGATTCATACAGATTTCTATTAGTGTTGTAAATAAATTTGGAACTTTACCAAAAGTTGCAAACATCAACATGAATAACATCACAAGTGGAAAAATAATTAATTCAAAAAGTGGAATAAAAAGAAAGTTTGTTATAAACCCTAACCATTGAAAAGTATTAAAGTGAATCAGTAATATGACAAATGAGGATAATTGAGATACGACATTGATCGTAATGATTTTATGGATTGTATTGAAAGACTTTATAAGTGGTACACATAAAATGATAAACGTGGAGACAATATAAGATAATTGGAAACCAATATCGAAAATAATGTGAGGATTATAAATTGTATAAACAATGAAAGTGATAGATAGGATTTGTAAAGCGTCTATTTTCATGATTTTATTCAAAATCATATAAACCATTACTACACCTACTGCTCTAAGAACACTCGGGCTTAAGCCAGTTAAGACAGCGTATATTGGTAACAATATAAATATCATATTCTCGGCATGATGATATTTGATATTCATTCTAAGTAATAATTTAAATAAAAATATATTTAACAATGCGACATGTGATCCACTTACAGCATATAAATGATATATACCTAATTTCTTAAGTTGATCTATTCTTTCTTCACTTAAATAACTTGTATCACCTAATGTGAGCGCAATAATATCATCAACACCATCTAAATCAAGTTGTTTCATTTCATGAATTAAATTCGTTCGATATAGTTGAATACGTTCGATAATAGTTAATGACCGATTCGAACAAGTATTTAAAAATAAGTGTTCTATCTTAATAACACCTTTAATATCATGATTTTGCAAAAACTCAAAGTATTGAAATTTTAATGCGTTAGTATTAGGTAAAGTTTGATTAACAGAGTAAGTAATACGGCAATTTTTTAAATAAGGCATTTTCTTCAGAAGTTTAAGCTTTTCTTTTTCATTTTTAATCGTATAAAATGCTTTATACGTTTGATTATGGATTTGTCCTTCAGCTTGAAAAGCATCTCCATCAATCGTTATCTTATCTCCAAACTGAATCACTTCAGTATAATTTTTATGATTTTTTGAAACATTAAATGATTCGTAATATTGTATTGGATCATTCGGATAAATTAAGCAACCTATCATAAAAAAAATAAAGCTCATCACCAAAATTTTTAATGATTGCCATTTAATATAGCAACTTATAACTAAGATAATGAGCATGACTATACTTACATAGGGATGTACAAAGAAAATTAAACCGGACAATAAATAAAGTGCAAAATAAAACCACATCTTATATATTAGTCCTTACTTTAGATATTTAATAATGTCTTCTGGATGGAAATTAATTTTTTCATAGTGTACACCAGACTGTTCTAACAATTGTATTGCATATGTATGATTATGATAATCGTCAGCATAATAAATTTGTTTAATACCAGCTTGTATAATTGATTTCGTACAGTTTAGACAAGGGAAATGTGTAACATAAATAGTCGCACCTTCTGAGGAAACACCTAACTTAGCACATTGTATAATCGCATTCATTTCAGCATGAATGGTTCTAATACAATGACCGTCCACTACAAGGCAGCCATTATCTATACAATGTTCTTCTCCTGAAACAGAGCCATTATATCCACCAGCAATCACTCTATTATCTTTAACGATTGTTGCACCAACAGATAATCTTTCACATGTTGACCTTAATGATAATAGATGACTTTGAGCCATAAAATATTCTTTCCATTCAATTCTATCCATTACACATCGACCTACCTTTCATATATTCTTATTGTAAAATTTAACAAGTATAAATGCAATTCAATTTAAAACGATAAAGTCTTTTAAACTTTCTACTGTTTTATCTCCAAATCCTTTGACCTTCTTCAAATCATCCACAGTTTTAAATTCTCCATTTGTTTCTCTATATTGTAAAATGGCATCTGCTTTACTCGGACCGATACCAGGTAATTTTTCAATTTCTGATTTATCTCCTGTGTTGATATTAACTTCTACTTTATCATTAGAAGATTGGTTTGTATTAACACTTGGCACATGTTCGCCAGTTATTGGAACATATATATACATTTGATCTTTAAGTCGTTCTGATAGATTGATTTTAGACAAATCTGCATTATGCTTTGTTTGAGCTTTCTTTAACACATCATGTACGCGATCCTTTGAAGACATTGAATATGTATTGGGATAATTAACAGCTCCTTTCACATCTACTACGACATTTCGATCAACATCTTTAGTAAATTTAGATTCATCCATCTTATCAACTGGCTTCTCTTCTGAAGACTGTTGTTTAACTTCATTTATAGTATCTTGTTGATGAATAATAGCTTCATGATCATCATTACCAGTCAAAAGGCTATTACAAATAAAAAACAATACAACAATCATGATGATTGCAAGTTGATAATTCTCTATTATCCATTCTTTTATTTTATGAATGTATTTCAAAAAAACACCTCCTACATAATTAAACGTAGGAAGTGTTCTAAATTACTTTCGTGCAACTATAAAATGTCTATCGCCTTTTTCATCAAATTGTTCAATATTGAAATCAGTAAATACATTTTCAACTTTAAATCCAGCAAAGTCTAAAAGTTGTTTATAAAGGTCGATTTCATATGTGACTTGATAATGTTCTTCATCGAATCGTTCGTAAAGTCCATCTTCTCTTTCGATGAAAAATGACATTTGATGATATACACTATTAGGTTCTTCACCAGCAATTGCTTGCCATGCTAATGTTAATTGTTCGGTTTCATCAATATAGTTACGGTTATTAAATTGATGATTCATCTTATATAGTGAATGCACATCAAATATAAGTAATCCACCATCATTTAAAAATTGATTAACATAGTTAAATACTTGAAGAACTTCTTCAGGGTCGGTTATATAGTTCAAGCTGTCACAAAAGATGGTAATTACATTGTAACTTTGTGGTAAGTCTAAATCTCTCATATCTTGGCAATACCAATTTATATTAGGATTACGACTTTCAGCTACTTCTAACATCTCTTCACTTAAATCAAGTCCACTTACACGACCATATTCTAATAATTGCTCTGTTAAGCGTCCTGTCCCAC
Organism: Mammaliicoccus sp. I-M35; assembly: GCF_022386455.1. NCBI lineage: Bacteria > Bacillati > Bacillota > Bacilli > Caryophanales > Staphylococcaceae > Mammaliicoccus > Mammaliicoccus sp. I-M35. Next base: position 316,137 of record NZ_JAJNIL010000001.1, read on the forward strand.
AACCAATATCCAAAATATCGTTATCATTACCTGTAACATAATGACCGACAATGTCTTTCCATTTATCATATGGTTGATCTTCAGTCAGAAGGTCATAATAATGACTCATACGATTGTATGCCATTATTGTGCTACCTCATTTAGTGTAATAATTGGTGCGTCTTTATATAATCTTTCTAAATCGTAGTAATCACGTTCTTCTCTATGGAATACGTGTACAACAACATCGCCTAAATCAATTAATACCCATCTTGCTTCATTAAAGCCTTCTAGTCTTTTTACTAATACATCATTTATTTCCGCTTCGTCTTTAACATTTCTTGCAATAGCTTGAACTTGCTTGTCACTGTTACCATGACATACAACAAAATAATCAGCTATATCGCTAATACCTTTCATATCAATTGCAATAATATCTTCAGCACGTTTATCATCACATGCTAGTAACGTTTGTTTCATTAAATCATTTGAATTCATTTAACCATTCCTTTATTGTTCTGAATGCATATTATAATAATTTAAGCATTCTATAGTTTTTAAATGTACTGTTTTATCCTTATTAATTAAGTGTAACACTGTACGTTTTGATATTTCATAAACTGCTTTATCCAAGTTGCGTTCTTTAAAGACAATATCTCTAATTTCATCTACACCTGGAGTTGTTCTTTTAGGTTCAATATAGTCAGCAATAAAAATTATTTTTTCAGTCTTATTCATTTGTGCTCTACCAGTCGTATGATTATAAATTGCATAATAAATATCTTCGTCATTTATATCATATTGATCTTTAAGCCTTGCAGCAGCAACTGGTCCATGTAGTATTTCTGAGCCATAACTTAATAAATCTTGCCCTAGATCATATTGCGTTACACTTTGGTATAACGCTGAAAGTTCTTCATATTTACATAAATCATGCAGTATACCTGCTAATTCAACTTTTTTCATATCACCATCAAAGATTTCTGCCATTTTCTTACCTGTTTCGGCTACTCTCATAGAGTGATTATATCTTTTTGATGGTAATGTTTCTTCAACCAATTTGACTGCTTTTTTAATTTTCATACAATCGTCCCCTTTTGATATATCTTTCAATTCGTGGCGTAACGAGCATCTTTATAGATTGACGATTTTTACATCTATTGCGAATGTCTGTTGAGCTTACATCCATTCTAGGAATGTGTAATGCTAACATTCCTTCTTTTACATCTTGTTTATCAACTTCTCTATTAACTACGACAAATGTTAATAATTCTTTCAATTCTGCAATGTTTCTCCATTTATGCAAATTCTCGTATTGATCTGAACCGATTACAAAATATATTTGATAATCAGGAAATTCTTGTTTAAATTCTTTAATCGTATCAAATGTGTAACTCGTACCTTTTCTATTAAGTTCTCTCTCATCAACTTCACCGAATTGCAAATCTTCAATAGCTAATTCTAACATTTTTACACGTTCTGATTCTATTAAATACGATTCGTTATGTTCTTTAAGTGGTGATTGATAACTTGGTAAGAAAATGAATTTATCAGGTTGAACAAATTGATATGCTTCACTCGCAACTAACATATGTCCAATATGAATTGGATTAAATTGACCTCCATAGATCATGAGCTTTTTCATAATATTATGGTAGTTCTAATCTTTTATTTTCTTTAGATTCTTTATATAAGACAATAATATTACCGATAAGTTGTACGAGTTCAGCACCTGCTTGTTCAGCGATTGATTCAGCTACTTCTTTATGATCATCCATATTGTTTTGTAAGATATGAATTTTGATCAATTCTCTTTTTTCAAGTACGTCTTGCACTTGTTCTATCATATTGTCATTTAATCCACCTTTACCAATTTGGAAAATTGGATCTAAATGATGCGCTTCTTTTCTTAAATATCTCTTTTGTTTACCTGTTAACATAATAATCTCCTTTTAAGTTCCTCTTGTACTTTATTTCTCATTGATTCTATATGAGCTTCTTGTCCAGTCCATATTTTAAAGCTTTCTGCGCCTTGATAAACGAACATATCCAATCCGTTATATATTGCAATACCTGCTTGTTCACATGCTTTGAGTAGCGGTGTCTTGTCAGGAATATAGATAATATCACAAACTAAACTACTTTTACTTATCTTCTCCACAGGAATAATGAATTCACTATGCTGAGTATTCATGCCTACCGGTGTCGTATTAATAATAATATCAAATGTGTGAAGAATAGATTGAACATCTGTAAGACTTATTGTATTTATATCAATTTGCCAATTATCAAATCTAGACATCGTTCTATTTGCTACTGTTATTTTATGATTCGTGAACTTCTGCATTTCCGAAACAATACCTTTACTCGCACCACCAGCACCGAGTACTAAAATTTTACGATCTTGAATACTACCATAATGTTCAATTAAACCTTTAACAAAACCAATACCATCTGTATTATACCCAATCCATTTATTATCTTGTATTAGAACGGTGTTAACAGCACCAATATGCTTAGCATTTGATGATACTTCATCTAAATAAGGCAAGATGGATTCTTTATGCGGTATTGTAATATTAAATCCATCTAAAGCTTTTTCATTTATAATTTCTTTAATTTGTTTAAATTGTTCTGGTGGGATATCTAAAGCACCATATTCATCTTCTCTACCTAATGCTTCAAAATTTGCTGCATGCATAATCGGTGAAAGTGAATGGCTAATAGGATGTCCGATAACTCCAAACTTCATTTAATTCACCTCTTATAAAATAGATGTTCTTAATGTAACTTCGACTTCTTTAGGTGCCGTAACATGTATTTCTGCACCTGCATCTACAGTTACAAATCCTAATCCTGAAATCATAACATCTTTTCTTTCAGCTTCAGTTGTAATCTTAGTTGTTTTTAAGTTGTCGAAGTTAAAGTTTGATGGATCATATGGAGGTTTAAGCAGTTCACCAATTTGACGTTTCCATAAATCATCAGCGTTTGATAACTTTGTTCTATGAATGTTTAAATCGTTTGATACAAAACAAGTTAATGAACGTCTACCGCCACTTACATAATCCACTCTAACTAAGCCACCTAAGAATAAGCTTTGTTCTTCGTTTAATTGATACACTTTAGGCTTAATTTCTTTTTTAGGCATAACAACTTTTAATTCTTTATCTGTAACGTAATGTGTCATTTGATGACTTTGAATAATACCTGGTGTATCAAACATATATGAATCATCATCTAATGGAATATCAATCATATCTAATGTTGTACCTGGAAAATGACTTGTTGTAATCACTTCTTTTTCGCCAACACTCTTTTCAATCAATCTATTGATTAATGTAGATTTACCTACGTTTGTTGTACCCACTACATAAACATCTTTACCATCTCTAACTTTCTCGATAGTTGATAATAAATCATCAATTCCTTGATTTTTATATGCAGAAATCAGTACAACTTCGTCAGGATTAAGTCCAAAGTCTTTCGCACGATTTCTTAGCCATATTTCAACTCTTCTTTTATTAATGGCTTTAGGTAAGATATCCATTTTATTCGCGACAAGTACAACTTTTTTCTTACCTACTATATCTTTTAAGCGATGTATCATCGAACCTTCTAAATCAAATACATCCACAACATTGACGATTAGACCATCTTCATTGTGAAGAGATTTCAACATATTTAGAAAATCTTCACTTGTTAAATCAACATCTTGGACTTCATTATAATTTTTAAGTCTAAAACATCTTTTACAAATGACATCTTCTTTATTCAAACTTGATTGTGGAACGTATCCAGCTTCATTCGGATTTTCAGATTGAAGTGTTGCACCACAACCAATACATTTAGCAAACTCTGTCAAATTTATTCCTCCCAGTTAATTAAACCTTTTCTCTTAAAGTAATTTAAAAATCTTCTTTCTATTAATCGATTAAATTTCGTAACGAAACCATCTGTTTTTTTCACAGGTACGACCATAATTGTATATAATCCGTTTCTATTTCCACCAAACACATCTGTTAACATTTGATCACCAATAACAACTACTTCAGACTTATTGACGTTCATTAATTTAGCTGCTTGTCTAAACGCTTTACCACGTGGTTTACGCGCTTTAAAAATATAATCAATATTTAATGTTGATGAAAATGACGCAACACGTTCTTGATTATTATTAGAAACAATCGTAACTGTTATACCATTATCTTTCATATTTTCAAACCAATTTCTCACTTCATCTGTTGGATCTTTAACATCCCAACCAACTAATGTATTATCTAAGTCTGTGATAATTGCTTTTATATTTTTAGATTTTAAATGTTCAGGTTCGATATTAAAAACTGATTGAACATATTCATTTGGTAAAAAATATTTTGTAAATAATCCCATTATTACACCTCAATATTATCTTTTATTTTAACATAAATTATATTTACATTCCTTTAGTTCAATACAAAATAAAAGTGTTGCAAATCACTTACGATTCGCAACACTAAATATTATTCTGTAATTTCACGGTCAGAAGATTTTTCAACTTCTGTATTCGCATAAATCACATAACCAACAAGTGCTGTAGCAATGACAGCGATAGCCATTAATATTAACATGAAACTGCCTCCTTATGCCACTCTATTTAATAATAATTTTACAATTTTACTAGAATTGACGCAAGCTACTTTTAAAAATTCTTCAAAAGTAACATCAGATTCTTTATCTGCTAAATCTGAAACAGCTCTCGTAACAATAATAGGCACATTATATTGGTAACAAGTTTGCGCAATTGCACCAGCTTCCATTTCTACGACACTCGCAGTAGGAAAGTTAGATTTAATCACTTTACGCTGATCAATTGAGCCTATGAAACTATCACCTGTAGCAACTTCACCAACAATACCATTTAAATCAAGTTGTTCTATTGATGATTTAGCTAAGTCAATTAATTCCTTATCAGTTTCATAAAATTCTGGCATACTTGGTACTTGTCCCAATTTGTAGCCAAATGCCGTTGCATTAACATCATGATAATAAACTTTATTACTAATAATGATATCACCAATATTTAATTCGCTATCAACAGAACCTGCTGATCCAGTATTAATGATTAAATTTGGTTTAAATTCATTGATAAGTAATGTTGCTGTAATTGCAGCATTTACTTTACCAATACCACTTTGTGCTAATACAACTTGTTTATCTTCTATATTACCTTTATAAAAAATAACATGTGCAATTTGGATTGTTTCTCTATTTTCAATAGATGACTTTAATATTTCTACTTCTTCTTCCATTGCTCCAATAATACCAATCATGCTTTATCACTCCATCATATTCATTCATATTTATATTAACATAATTAGTATACTTTGAAATAAGTTTTTAACTATTCCACAAACTTTGTAAGCCTTGTAATGATAAGACCCCTGCTATTAATGTTGTAACAACAGCAATAATACCAATTACAATCATCCAAGTTGGGTGTTTATAGTCACCAACGATACTTTTCTTCTTAGAAGCAATTAAAATTGTTCCTAAAGTTACTGGTAAAATCAAACCGTTCAATGCACCAGCAATAATCAACAATTTAACTGGCTTACCAATTGTTAAGAATACAATAGATGAAACGACTATGAAAATAATAATAACTAAGTTTCTATGATTTTTAATAGATGGATGTAATGATTGAATAAATGTTGTACTTGTATATGCACAGCCAATTACGGATGATAATGCTGCTGCAAATAATACAACACCGAATACTTGTTTACCGACAGGTCCTAATACATGTTCAAATACAGAAGCTGGTGGATTGTCTGGATTTAAAGTGAATCCTGTAACAACAACACCAAGTACTGCTAAGAATAAAAATGTTCTCATTATACCCGTTGTTAAAATACCTGAAATGGCCGCTCTATTTACAAATGGAATATAGCCTTTTCCAGTGATACCCGCTTCTAACAATCTATGAGCACCTGCAAATGTAATATAACCACCAACAGTTCCACCAACCAATGTGATGATTGGTACGATGAGTTTACTAATATCATCAGGTACAATCATTTTTTGTGCCGCTTCGACAACTGGTGGTTTCGTTAATACCATTACATAAGCAACAATGGCAATCATGAGCACACCTAAAATTTGTGTAATAATATCTACGACTTTTTGTGCGTTTTTAACAACAAATATTAAAATCGCTAATACGCCTGTAATACCTGCACCAATTCTTACATCTAAACCGAATATCGCATTAAGTCCTAGTCCAGCACCTGCAACGTTACCGATGTTAAATGCTAGCCCACCAATAGCGATTAATATTGCGATAAATGTACCTAACCCCTTAAACACATCATTCGCGATATCTTGTCCACCTTTACCGACAACTGTGATAACACGCCAAATATTAATTTGTGCACCGATATCAATCAGAATAGATGCAAGTATTGCAAATGCAAAGCTTGCAAGAAATTGCTCAGTAAAAACTGCCGTTTGAGTTAAAAATGCTGGTCCAATAGATGAAGTAGCCATTAAGAATACTGCACCCCATAGAATTCTTCTATGCTTATTTGTTATTTCAAACGGTTGATTTAACTCCTCATACCCTTTATTTTGCTTCATACGCTTTCCTCCTATTTCATTGCACTAATTTCTATGCCTTCAGCTTTAAACTGTCGAATAATTTCTTGAACAAAATCTAAAGCATGTTGTCCGTCTCCATGTACACAGATTGTATCTGCTTCAATCGGAATTTCATTTCCATTTATCGTCATAACTTTAGATTCTTTTACCATTTTAATAACTTGTGCGACAGCTTGGTTAGTATCTTTTATAAGCGCGCCCTCTTTTTTTCTTGAAACTAATTGGCCATTATCTTCGTATGCACGATCAGCAAATACTTCGCTCTTATACGTTAAATTATGACGTTTACATGATTCGATTAGTTCACTGTTAGATAAACCAACAAATAATAATTGATCATCAAAATCTTTCACTGCTTTAACAATTGCATCGGCAATTACTGGATCTTTAGCACCCATTTGATACAACGCACCATGTGGCTTTACATGGTGTATTTTTGTTTGATGTATTTTACAAAATCCAGATAATGCACCTAATTGATAAATGACTAAATCATAAACTTCTTCTGGTGTAACATCTATGTTTCTACGACCAAATCCAATTAAATCTTGAAATCCTGGATGAGCACCAATATGTACATCATGTTGAACTGCCAATTTAACTGTTTCATTCATAACGTGCTGATCTCCTGCATGAAAACCACAAGCGACATTTGCAGAAGTAATTAAAGGTAATATACTTTCATCATTACCAAGTTTATAGTTACCAAAGCTTTCTCCTAAATCACAATTCAAATCAACTTGTACCATAATACCCTCTCCTTAAACGATTTTATGTTCATGTAGAAATTTAATGGTTATATCATTTTTAATATATGGTTCATAGCTCAACACGCGATATAAAAAGTCTAACGTTGTCGGAAAACCATCAATGACCGTTTCTTCTAACGTACCTTTCATTTTTTCAATTGCTTCAAGTCTATCTTCACCTTTAACAAGTATTTTAGCGACTAATGAATCGTAGTATGGTGGAATTTGATAGCCATCATATAACATACTGTCTACTCTCGTATTAAATCCATTAGGTAAATGTAATGCTTGAACAACACCTGCTGCTGGGCGGAATTGTTTTTCTGGATTTTCAGCATTTATACGACATTCAATCACATGCCCATCAAAATGGATATCCTCTTGATTAATAGATAACTTCTCACCATTAGCTACTAATATTTGTTGCTTAATTAAATCAACACCTGTTAATAATTCTGTGACTGTATGTTCAACTTGAATGCGCGTATTCATTTCTAAGAAATAATAGCCGTCATCAGTTAGTAAAAATTCAATTGTTCCAGCACTTTCATAATTACAAGCTTTAGCAGCTTTAACAGCATCAGCATGTAGTGAATTTCGCGTTTCTTGATCTAATGCTGCACAAGGTGCTTCTTCGATTAACTTTTGGTTCTTTCTTTGAATTGAACAATCACGTTCACCGAGATGAATCGCTTCTCCATGTTTACTCGCGAGTATTTGAACTTCCACATGTCTAGCTTCATCAATAAATGTTTCAATATACACACGTTTATCTCCAAAGTATTTTTCGCCTTCAGATTGAGCTTCTTTAAAGAATTGTTCAAGTTGGTCAGGTTCTTGTACGATTCGAATCCCTTTACCACCACCGCCACTAGCAGCTTTTAATACAAATGGATAGCCTACTTTTTGAGCAACTTCTTCTGCTTCTTTAACTGTCTTTACTTCTCCAATAGACCCAGGAATAATAGGTACGTTCGCGTTGTACATCGTTTCTCTTGCTTTTATTTTATCTCCCATTAAATCCATCGTATTATAACTAGGACCGACAAAGATAATATTTTCTTCATCTACTCTTTTTCTAAAAGTCGTGGATTCTGATAAAAATCCATAACCAGGATGAATCGCATCTGCTTTACTCATCTTACAAGCTTCTAAAATGCGTTCAATATCTAAATAACTATCACTTGATTGACTTGGTCCAATACAAATGGCTTCATCTGCTAATTGCACATGTAAACTATCTTTATCTGCTTTGGAATATATTGCGATTGTTGTGATATTCATCATTCTACATGTTCTAATGATTCTTACCGCAATTTCACCTCTGTTTGCAATCAGTAAACGCTTAATCATATAAATCCCCCTTATTTCAATGTGATAATCGTTTGTCCGTATTCAACAGGATCCCCATGATTAATTTGAATATCATTAACGATACCGTCATACTCACTTATAACTTCATTGAGCACTTTCATTGATTCGATATAACCGACAACTTGACCTTTTTTCACTTCATCTCCAACTTTGACAAGTGGATTTAGTAATGTTTCTTCATCTTGTAAATAAAATGTTCCAAGAATTTCCGCTTCTATTGTATTAAGCTGTTCTTCCTGATTTGCTGATGGCGTGTTTTCTTCAACATTATTGACTGGTGTTGTAGTCACGTTATTTGATGTTGATTTTAAATCTAACTCGACTTCGACCGTTTCATCTTTATATTTCATATAATTTACTTGATTTTGTCTCATGAGTTTAATAAGTTCTTCTATCTTTTCTATATTCATGACTGATTCCCCTTTATAAGTTTTGCGATTTTTTTAGATTTAGGACGAATATTGCTTAAATCTTTATATTTTTTCAGTTTAATATCATCTATATCTGCTTCTAATTGTTTAATATATGTTTGATATTCAAGCGTGGCATCTTCAAATGAAATCCATTTAAAAGTAATGCTGTCATTTGCTTTTAATTGAGAGAGCTTTTCTCTACCTATAAAACTAACTGTAGCAATCTTTGTATAACCACCTATCGTCTGACGATCATTAAGCAATATAATCGGTTGACCATTAATAGGAACTTGTACACTACCTGGTGCAATCGGTTCAGAAATAATGTCTGCGTTGTGCTTATGTTCAAGCGGTTCATCCCCATTTAATCGATAACCCATACGATCTGACATTTCTGATATTGTATATGATTGATTAACAAGTTGGTCATGTGCTTCTGATGTAAATTCATCAAATTGTAGCCCTTCCATAATTGGAATGATGTTTGCATCTTCTAATTGATTGATATTAAACGTATTACCTATAATGTCATGGTTGATTGTTTTATCTTTGAATTTCAAAACATCATTTCTATTTAATATTCTTCCATTCATGCCACCTATGCCACTTCTAGTATGTGTCGATACACTGTCTAATATGGGTTCAATATTTAAAGACTTATGAAAAGCTAAATAGCCTCTCGCCCCAGATGAAATAGTCTTTATATTGAGCACTTGCCCTTTTTCTACATAAATTGCTGTATTTACTGGTATTGTTTGATCATCAAGCTGTATATCAGCATCATACGCAACAAATGCAACGATGTTCGATTCTTCAAATTTCAATGTAGGACCATTTAAAGTCACTTCTAAAACAGGTGCATTGTCATTATCCACTAAAGCATTTGCGATACTGTATAAATATTGATTCATAACACCCGCTTCAGAAAATCCATCTTTTTCAAACTTTGATCGACCAATATCTTGAACAGTTGTAAACAAACCGGGTTTTATACATTTCATTTCAATTCACCTACTAACTGACTATAATCAAATGTGCCATTTGCAATTTCGTCTTCGATTCTTGTAAATTCTTCTTGATGAATTGCTTTAAAAGCAATATAGTCTCCAGCTTCGTATAAAATCATAGGCTCTCGATCTAAGTTAAAAACATCTATCGGCGTGCGACCAATAATTTGCCATCCGCCTGGTGATGATTTCGGATAAAGTCCTGTTTGATTATTTGCAATTCCAACAGATCCTTGGACGATTTTACTTCTAGGAGTTTCCTTTCTAGGTGTATGTATTTTCTCATTTAGTCCTCCTAAAAATGGAAAGCCAGGTAAAAATCCAATTGCATAAATTAAATAATTTTCTTCCGTATGTATTTGAATCACATCTTCTTCTGATAATTGTGCATGCTCAGCAACAATATTTAAGTCTGGTCCAAATTCACCACCATATACAACTGGTAATGTTATCAATTTTTTTGAACGTGATGCATTTTCTTGATTAAGATTTAAATGATGTAAGTCTAGTTCATCAAGGAGTGTTTCGTATGTATAATGTTTAACATCAAATGCGACCATGATTGATCGATATGATGATGTCACACTTATAACAGCAGGATGCTGCAATGATTCAATATGTAAAGCGATTGTCGAAATTTTATTCCTTATTTCTGGACTGATTTCATTTTGTTCATAAATCATAAAATGCGTCTCACTCACTTGCTTAATATCCAATTTTACCACCCCTTTGTTAACGCTTTTAATAATCAGATAATTAAATCAATTATACTTTATCATAATACCATGATTTATATATAAAAAAAAAGCTGTAAAAACGTTTGTTTCATACGTTTCTACAGCTTTTCTATTAAATTATTATACGATTAATCGATTTTTACGATTTTAACTTTCATTTCGTTACCATTTGGTAATGGAACATTTACTTCTTCGTTTAATTTTTTACCAATTAAAGCTTTAGCAATTGGAGATTCATTAGAAATTTTACCTTCGAATGGATCTGCTTCTGCTGAACCTACAATTTTGTAGCTTTCTTCTTCGTTACCTGGAATTTCAGTAAATGTTACAGTTCTACCGATTTGCACGTCATTTTTTGAACCATTATCTTCAATAATTTGAGCATGACGAATCATATTTTCAATTTTTTGAATTTCTTGCTCAATGAAACCTTGCTCATCTTTAGCTGCATCATATTCAGAGTTCTCAGATAAGTCACCAAAACTACGTGCTACTTTTATTTTTTCAACGACTTCTGGTCGCTTAACTGTTTTTAATTCTTCAAGTTCTTTTTCTAATTTGTTAAAACCTTCCTGTGTCATAGGAAATTCTTTTTGTGTTTCCATTCTTCCATCTTCCTTTACTTTATAATTATTTAAATATTTTTAACTAACGATTGAATTTTCGTAGTCATAATATCAATAGCTACCTTATTACTACCACCTTCAGGGATGATGATATCCGCATATTTCTTAGTTGGTTCAATAAACTGGATATGCATCGGTCTTACAACTGATAAGTATTGATCAATTACTGACTCCATCGTACGTCCTCTTTCTTTAATATCTCTCGTTAAACGACGTAAAATTCTTAAGTCAGCATCAGTATCAACATAAATCTTAACATCCATTAAATTACGTAAATCTTCATTTTCAAGCGCGAATATACCTTCAAGTATAATAACATCTTTAGGTTCGAATCTAATCGTCTTATCGCTTCTCGTGTGATTTGAATAATCATACGTAGGCACTTCAATTGCATGTCCATCTTTAATTCTTGTTAAATCTTGTTTTAATCTTTCATTATCGAAAGCGAATGGATGATCATAGTTAGTCTTCAATCTATCTTCAAAAGACATATGTGATTGATCTTTATAATAGTAATCTTGTTCTATTAATGCAACACTATATCCATCTAAATTTTTCATAATTTCGGATGTTACAGAAGTCTTACCTGAACCAGAACCCCCTGCAATACCTATAATTGTAGTCTTTCCCATCAAACGATTCCCTTTCTCATCATGTTATTTGGATAAATCTGACGATCCACTTTTATTTGAATGACTTGAAGTGGATGTCTGGCTGCGTCTAGCTCTTCACCATTTTCATCATATATCTTATCAATGACTTGAGTGAAGTTTTCAATCTCAGGTCCAAAAAATTCAATTTCTTGTCCTGGCTTGAAATAATTTCTTTGTTGGATGGTAGCTATTTGTGATACTTCGTCATAGTCTAACACTAATCCACAAAAATCAAAAGGTGTTTTTTTATTTGATTCGTGTCCAAACATTTGTTCTTCGTAATGTGGTACACCTTCGAAGAACGCTGGTGCAGTGTCTCTATTCGCACATTTATCTAATTCAATCAACCATCTAGGATCAATTTTAAAGTTTTCTGGATCCTCAGCATAGCGATCAATTACTTTACGATATACAGATACAACAGTAGCAATATAATGAATAGATTTCATTCGACCTTCAATTTTTAGAGAATCTATACCGATGTCCATCATTTTAGGTATTGATTCGATTAATTTCAAGTCTTTTGGACTCATTGCAAAAGGTGTGATCTCATTACCATCGAAATATGGCTCTAATTCTCCATCTTCTTCTACTGAAATTAAATCATAATCCCATCTACAACTTTGACAACAGCCACCTCTATTTGAGTCTCTTGCTGTCATATGATTACTTAATGTACATCTACCAGAATATGCAATACACATTGCACCGTGAATAAATGTTTCTATTTCAATATCAACTTTTTCTTTCATTTCGCGCATTTCTTCAGCACTCGTTTCACGAGCTAGAACGACTCTCTCAAGCCCTTCTTCTTTCCAATATTGAACTGCACGGTAATTTGATAAAGATTGTTGTGTACTTAAATGGATTTCTAAATTAGGTGCAACACGTTTACACGTTTCTATAATAAGTGGATCGGCAACTATAATACCGTGTGCACCCGTTTCATTTAGATTTTTTAAATATTCTTCTAGCCCTGGAATATTTTCATCATGTGCAAAAATATTTGTTGTAACATAAATTTTCGCGCCATATTTTGCTGCAAACTGGACGCCTTCTTTTATTTCTTCCATCGTAAAGTTATCAGCATTTGACCTTAAACCATATTCTTGTCCACCTAGGAACACTGCATCCGCACCATAATGAACAGCAATTTTGAGTTTTTCTAAATTTCCTGCAGGCGCTAGAAGTTCTGGTTTTTTTATCTTTGTTTGACGACTAGCGCCAATAGGTTCTAGAACTTTCATATATATCATTCCTTTAATATAACTTAATAAACTGTTTGTTTGAACATAAATCCTTGATCCATTGGACGATGATCTTTTTGAACCTCTTCAATAGGTTCAACTAACATAAATTTTTCATCTTCATATAACTCTGGATCTTCGTTATATAAGTCAATCGCTTGTCTATATTGCTCAGTCGCGATATTAATATATTCTTCTGTTTGAAGTACGCCGTCAATCTTAAACGCATCAATTTGTGCTTCTAATAAATCCTCTAAGTCTTCGATTAAGCAAATATCATTCGGACTCATAATGTGTGTACCATTATAATCTTCATAAATTGGATATTTATTACTTCTTTCTTCATCATATAAAAGCATGTCTTTATTTTCTTTACGATTTTCAATTTTCATGACTTTATCTTGATACATAAAGTAATTACCAAGTAATTTTCTTTTAGACTGGAACATACAAGTCATGCCGTGTACTTGTACTTCAATTTCGACATTACTTTTTTCTTTAATTTCTAGTACTTCTTCAATACTTAACTCACGAGCCAACACTGCTCTAGCTGAACCTCTATCACCCCAATAATTACATTGAAAATGATTTGTCACGATTGTTTCAGCATTCCAATTTAAAGGTATAGGATTCTCACGATGTTTCATTGCCATAACAACTGCTGGATCGCCAAAAATGATTCTATCTGCTTTTAATTCATGTAACAGATCAATATAGGATTCCAAATCATCAATATGTTCATTATGAAAAATACCATTTACCGCTACGTATGCTTTTTTACCATGCTCATGGATAAGCTTAATGGCTTCACGAAGTTCTGGTTCTTTAAATTCACCAGCAAGTCTTAATCCAAATTTTTCTTCACCAATGACAAATGCATCAGCACCTAATTTGATTAATTGTTCAATATGTTCAACGGACTTAGGTGTCACTAGTAATTCTGTCATTACAATTTCTCCTTTTTAGAAATGGCCATTCCATCACCAATATTAATCAATGTCGTTTTATAATTTTCATGATTCATTAACCAATGATTATATTTTTGAACTTTCTTAACCATTTGTTTAACGTTTCTGTTTCTTACAATTTCAATATTACTTACAAAACCATGGTATAAAATATTGTCTGTAATAATGATGCCATCATCTTTAAGCAGTGGTTCATAAAGCTCAAAAAACTTTTGTGATTGTGCTTTAGCAGCATCGATAAAAATCATATCAAATGACTGGTCGGTAGGTAATAATTCAAAAGCTTCTAATGCATCAGAAAAGATAACATTAACTTGGCTTTCATAACCAAAGTCTTTAATATTTGAAAGAGCTTGTTCATACATTTCTTCTTTTCTTTCAATCGTCCACACATTAATACTCGGATCACATGAAGCAAAATGCATCGCGCTATATCCAATTGCCGTTCCAATCTCTAGAATACTTTTCACATCTTTAATTCTAATTAATTGTTTAACAAACTCTGTGGAGATTTTGTCCATTATTGGAACATTATATTGTTCAGCATAATGCCTTAATTCATCGATATTTGATGAATTTTGAAACAACAATTGTTCGATATATTCTATATCTTTTTCCATGTCATTACTTCCTTACACTCGAATATAATAAAAAACCCAACTAGTCTCCTGACTAGTTAGTATGTATCAGTCATATCTGCAATATGATTTCATAAACATTAGATATTTTACCATATTTTCGAATAAAAAGTAAGTATATATATAACAAGAACGCTTTTAAAATTTAAAAGCGTTCTTGTTATATTATTTATCTCTATTCTTTTCTTGTTCCTTTAAGTTCTCTGCAAATAATACTTTACCCTTTTTAGTTGTTGTATAGTAAAAATAATCTGTTTCCGGAGGGTTTACCGTTGTTCTAGCTGTTTCATCAGATATATTACATATTGGACCTATAGGTAATCCTTTATGTGCATATGTGTTATATTTTGAATCATTTTTATAATCTTTATCTGATAATGCTTCAGTTGTCTCTTTTTTATTTGCATATCTTACAGTCGCATCTGAATTCAAAGCAATTTGTGGATTGTTTTCAATTCTGTTTAACAGTACTGAAATATATCTCGATTTATCTGTCACGTTTTTCATTTCTGATTCTACAATTGATGATAACGTTAAATACTCATGGAAAGTAATCTTCTTTTCTTCATAGTTAGTCGTATATTTAAAGCCACCATTTTCTTTATATATTTTATAAGTTGTATGGTAAGTTTCATTCAGCATTTCATTTGTAACGTCATCAATCGTCACATCTTTTTTTGAAAACTGATACGTACTTGGTGCTAAATAGCCTTCTAATGGGTATCTTAAGTTTTTATTTAATACTTCGTCCGTTAACATATCGGGATATTTTTTTTGATATTTTTTCACAAAATCTTGATCTCTCATTTTCTTTAAAAAGCTTTCGCGACTAATAGAAGTATTTTCTTCTAAAATACCAGCAATTAATTCTATATTCGAACCTTCTTTTATATCATATTGGACTGCTGTTTTTAAATACACTTTTCCAGTTTCTAAACTTTTCGCAATATCTCTTGGTGACATTGATGGTGAAAACTTATATTCCCCAGCTTGAAAGCTAGAAATATTATTAAGTTTCAAATAATATTTGAAAATAGTAGCATTTCTAATTATTTTTTTATCGGATAACTCTTGGCTTAACATTTCAGTATTTGTGTTTGGATTAACATTGACAATAACTTGCTCATTGCTATCGGCGTTAACAGGTTTCACATTAATACCTACTACAATTAAGCCTATTAAAGTAATTAATATAAGTAATAAAAAGAGGATGCTGATGATTGTTAAACTAATATACTTAGATAATAATCTCGCATCTTTATATATACTATTTTTTTCCATATGTAACTCCTTATGTAAAATAAATACCCCTAATGATTATATCACATTAGGGGTAAAGTGTACTATTACATATTAAATTTTAAACATCGTCCATTTCAGTATTAACGATTTCTTCAATCATATCCCACTCTTCGTCAGTTTCAACTGGTAATAATTTACCACCTTCACCGTCGTCATTAGCTTCATTGATCATTGGGATTAATTCAATTTCTTCATCATCTGCTGTACCTTCTTCAGCTAAGATGATGTATTCTTTCTTGAATTCTGGGTGATAGAATTCTAATACTTTACGGTATAAGACTTCATTATTATTTTCGTCTATTAATGTTAATAATTCTTCCTCATTGTTAATTTCTAAATGTCCTTCGTGATTATGTTCAGTCATTATTCATTCTCCTCATCAATTATTTAATAGAATCTAGGTAACCCTGTAATATAAATACAGCTGCCATTTTGTCTATTACTTTTTTTCTTTTTTTTCGAGAAACATCTGCTTCTAATAATGTGCGTTCAGCACCAACTGTGCTTAATCTTTCATCCCACATTACCATTTTTAATTCTGGTCTTTCTTGTTGAAGTAAATCTTTGAATTGAATGGATGTCTCTCCGCGAGGACCAATAGAATTGTTCATGTTTTTTGGCAATCCTATAATGACAGTATCAACATCATATTCATCAATGATTTTTATAAGTTGGTCAATTCCAAAATCTTCGTTTTCTTCGTTAATGCGGAGTGTATCTATACCTTGAGCTGTCCAACCCATCGCATCACTTACAGCTACACCTATTGTTTTACTACCGACGTCTAAACCTATTATCCTGTTTTTAAGCATTGAATTCATTTTCTTGCTTTAAATAGTGTGATACAAGCTCTTCCATAATATCATCTCTATCTAAACGTCTTATTTGATTTCTTGCTTCGTTGTGTCTAGGTATATAAGCTGGATCGCCAGAAAGTAAATAACCGACTATTTGATTTACTGGATTATAGCCTCTTTCTTCTAAAGTTCGATAAACATTTTGTAGTACTGTTTTGACATTTTCTTTTGGAAAATCATCATAGTTAAATTTCATAGTTTTATCAAAATTATTCATCTTTATTTACACTCCCTAACTCCATTAACTTAATATTAATTATATCATATTCTAATTACACGTAAAATTATAGCGTTTTAATGTAGTCTTTAACAAACTGTAATGCTTCTGTTACTTTAGATGGATCTGTTCCGCCACCTTGAGCCATATCAGGACGACCGCCACCTTTACCGTTTGTAATTTGAGCAGCTTCTCTAATAATGTCACCAGCTTTAACTTTATCCGTTAAATCTTTAGGTACTGAAGACACAAGTGAAACTTTATCTCCGTTGACACTAGCTAATAATAGAACTGTATCTTGCATTTTAGATTTAAAATCATCCATGATTGATCTTAATACTTTTGGATTTTCAGCTTCAACTAATTGTGAAAGTACTTTAATACCATTAATTTCTTCAACGCTATCTTCAATATTGCCTGATTTTAATTCAGTAATTGTTTTGTTCTTTTGTTGAACTTCTTTTTCTAAGTCTTTATTATGTTGTTGAATTTGTTCGATTTTTTCAATTGTTCTTGATTGGTCTTTAATTTTGACATGTTGCATAACATCTTTAAGGATTGTTTCTGTTTCTTTTAATGTTTCGTATGCTTTTCTACCTGTTACAGCTTCGATTCTTCGAACACCTGCACCTGTACCAGATTCTGAAACAATTTTGAAGATACCAATTTCACTTGTGTTACGTACGTGTATACCACCACATAACTCGATTGAGTATGATGACATTTCAACAACTCTTACAACATCACCATATTTTTCTCCGAATAATGCCATAGCGCCTTTTTCTTTAGCTTGTTCTATTGGCATTTCTTCGATTACTACAGGAATGTTTTGCCAAATTTTTTCGTTAACAATTTTTTCGATTGTTTCTAATTCTTCTTGTGTAACTTGACCAAAGTGTGAGAAGTCAAATCGTAATCTATCACTTTCAACTAATGAACCTGCTTGATTAACATGCGTACCTAAAACTTCTTTTAAAGCTGCATGTAATAAGTGAGTTGCTGAGTGGTTTTTGATAATTGATTTACGATCATCTTTATTAACAATAGCTTCTACAGTTTCACCAACATGAACTTGTCCAAATGTCACATGTCCAGCATGTAAATTTTGACCATTAGGTGCTTTTATAACTTCTGTCACTTCAATTTCAAATTGATCATGACGAATGATACCTTTATCCGCTACTTGACCACCTGATACTGCATAAAATGGTGTTTCTCTTAAAATAAATTGGATGTTTTCTCCACTTTCTACTTCATCAACTAATTCACCATTAAATATAATATCTGTAATTTCTGTTTGTGCTTCTGTTACGTCATAGCCAACGAATTTACTTGGTGTATTAATGCTACCAAGTACTTCATTTTGAACTTGCATTGATTGCGTCTTTTGACGTGCAGCTCTTGCTCTTTCACGTTGTTGATGCATTTCATTTTCAAAACCTTCATTATCTATTGAAATGCCTTCTTGAGCAGTGATTTCTTCTGTTAACTCGATTGGGAAACCATACGTATCATATAATTTAAATGCATCTGATCCAGATAATACATTATCCTGTTGCATAGCTGATGCCATCATTGTGTTTAAAATTGCTAAACCTTCTTCAAGTGTTTCATGGAAACGTTCTTCTTCAGATTTTACAACTTTTTTAATGAAGTCACTTTGTGCTTTAACATTTGGATAATAAGGTTCCATAATTTCTGCTACAATATCAACTAATTTATATAAGAATGGTTCGTTAATATTAAGTGATTGGCTAAAACGAACAGCTCTTCTTAGTAATCTTCTTAATACATATCCTCTACCTTCATTTGCAGGTAACGCACCGTCACCAATCGCAAAACTGATCGTTCTAATATGATCAGAAATAACTTTAAATGCGATATCTTGTTCTTTATTCTCTAAGTATTTTAATCCACTAACCGCTTCGACTTGTTCAATAATTGGAATAAATAAGTCTGTATCATAGTTCGTTGGTACATCTTGAGAAATAGATGTCATACGCTCAAGACCCATACCTGTATCAATATTTTGATTTGGAAGTGGCGTATAAGTATGGTCAGCATTATGGTTAAATTCACTAAATACTAGATTCCACACTTCTAAATAACGTTCATTTTCTCCACCTGGATACATTTCTTCAGCTGGATCTTCTTTCCCGTATGTGTCGCCTCTGTCATAGAATATTTCAGTATTAGGTCCAGAAGGTCCTTCACCGATATCCCAGAAGTTACCTTCGATTCTAATAATTCTACTTTCTTCAAGACCAATCAAATCATGCCATAAATCATATGCTTCTGTATCTTCAGGATGAATCGTTACATATAATTTCTCTGGATCCATTGCCATCCATTTATCACTCGTTAAAAATTCCCAAGCATATTCAATTGCTTCACGTTTAAAGTAATCACCAATTGAAAAGTTTCCTAACATTTCAAAGAATGTATGGTGTCTTGCAGTAAAACCAACATTTTCAATATCATTTGTTCTAATTGCTTTTTGAGCATTTACAATTTTAGGATTTTTAGGGATTTCTCGACCATCAAAATATTTTTTTAAAGTCGCAACACCTGAGTTTATCCATAATAAAGTATCATCATCAATTGGCACTAAAGGTGCAGATGGTTCTACCATATGTCCTTTTTCAACAAAAAAGTCAATATACATTTGTCTGATTTCACTAGCTTTTAATTTTTTCATTGTCTTCACTCCTCAATTAAAATAAAAAAACGTCCATCCCCTAAAAAAGGGACGAACGTATCGCGGTACCACCCTAGTTATGACTATAAGTCATCACTTTAAGTTTATTAAACTTTTATAAAAGAAGTAGCGTTCAATAATCATTGTCATGTTTCTCACCAGCCAACATGTCTCTTAAACAATCAATTATTTACTCGGTTTCTTTTTTGTATTCTATTTGATTATAATCACTCGATTTTTAGATGTCAATTATTTCATAAAATCATATGGTGTTTTATCATTCATATTAATCATTGGATCTATTTCAAACATATTATCTTCAGTTAAAATAATATGTTTCGTTTGAATAGATTCTGTTTCAGACTCCGTATCTTCTTCAACATCAGTATCGAAATACATTTTTAATTTCGTATCAAACGATGTCATTCTCTCATGACCTAGCGTTTGAATACCTTGGTTAAAGGCTTGTTCTTCACCGCAGACGACAAGCGACTGTTTCGCACGTGTAAGTCCGGTATATAGAATGTTCTTTTGTAACATTCTAAAGTATTGTCTGACAATAGGCATGATGACTATCGGGAATTCTGACCCTTGTGATTTATGAATTGAACAACAATAAGCATGTGTAATTTCTGATAAATCTTGTTTAGTGTATGTTATGTCATTCCCTTCATAATCTACAATGACGACATCTTTGCCAAGTGCATTTTCTTCTGCTTTGTAAACACCTGTTACTACACCAATATCACCATTAAATACATTATCATCTGGACGATTAATAAGTTGTAGTACTTTATCATTTTCTCGATATTCAATATCGCCATATTGAAGGAATCGTGTATCTTCATCTTTCGGATTTAATATATCTTGCAATAATTCATTTAATTTATTAATACCAGCTGGTCCACGGTATATTGGAGCTAGCACTTGAATATCTTGCATATTATATCCTTTATTTACGGCACCTTGAACGACCTTTTCTACAACTGTCGCAATTTGATTACTACTGCACGGAATAAATGAACGGTCGTGATGTTTTTCATTGATAGAAACAGGCAATCCATTTTTTATTTTATGCGCTAAATCTATGATAGATGATCCTTCTTGTTGTCTATAAACTTCTGTTAAGTTCACTCTCGGTATAACTTTAGAATCAATCAAATCTTTAAAAATCTGACCCGGACCTACTGATGGTAATTGATCTTCATCACCTACAAATATGATTTGGGCATAATCAGGGACTGCTCTTAAAAATTGGTACATTAACCATGTATCTACCATAGACATTTCATCTAGAATGATTAAATGGGCATGAATATCATTATCTAACACATCATCCGGTTGCGTATCTTTACTCCATCCAATTAATCTATGAATTGTCATCGCTTCTAGTCCCGTTGATTCACTTAAACGCTTTGCTGCACGTCCAGTCGGTGCTGCTAATACAATTGGAAAGTCTGTCCCTTCTTGATAATCATCATAATTCAAACTCACACCGTGTATTTCAGAATACAACTCACAAATGCCTCGAATAACGGTCGTCTTACCTGTTCCAGGTCCACCTGTTAAAAGCATCATTTTATGATTAATAGCTGTCTCTAACGCTAATTTTTGTCCATCTGCATATGAAACATCATTCATATCTTCAATTTGACCAATGTGTAATTGAAGATCACTTTTCTCAATTTCTTTGAGCTCATCTTGATGTTGATAAAGTCTATGAATGATTTGCACACTTTTTGCTTCTGAATAATAAAGTGAAGGTAAAAAACAATTATCATTTTCGATAATAAGTTTATTTTCTTCACTCATTTCGATAATGACACCATTAATCTGATCTTTATTTACAACTTCAGGTTGATTATGATTTAACAATTCATATGCCCCGTTGACCAAAATATCAACAGGTAAAAATGTATGACCATTCTGTAATGATTGTTGGTCTAAAAAGTAACTCACACCTGCTACAAGTCGATCATGATGATCTTTAGATATCCCAACTTGTTCAGCTATTTGGTCAGCTCTTTGAAAACCTATACCATTAATATCCATCACTAAACGATAAGGAGATTGCTTAATAATATTAAGTGTTTCATCTTTATAAAATTGATAAATTGCCATCGCAAGTTTCGGTCCAAATCCAAGTTCATTAAGTTTAATCATAATGCGTTCAATGGCTTGATTTTCACGTATGGATTCTGCAATCGTGTCTCTTTTTTGCTTATTGAGTTTAGGTATTTCTTTAAGGACATCCGGGTCATCTATAATTTTCTGAAGTGCATCTTCACCAAGTTTGTCCACGATTGTTTCTGCTGTTTTCTTACCAATACCTTTAAATAAATCACTCGATAAGTAATGGATAACACCTTGTTTCGTTTGTGGCAATTCTTTTTCAAATGTTTCAGCTTGTAGTTGTTTACCGTATTTCGGATGGTTTGTTACTTTACCTTTGAAAAGGTACGTTTCTCCTTCAACTATTTGAGGTAAGTAACCAACAATTGTGACTTCTTGATCAAAATCTTCATTTGAATCCATCACATCGACTTTAATAACGGTATAATAGTTATCACTGTTTTGAAAAAGAATTCTAATAACTTCACCTTTTACATGTGAAAGATCAAATAAAGATAAGTTTTCCAATGTTAGTCCTCCTCTTCTAATAATTGTTCAAACATGTTGATAGCATGACCACTTAATAAATGATCTGGTTGAATGTCGACCGCTTTTCTAAAATAAACAAGTGCTTCTTCAGCATTTTCATTTTTCATATATTTAGCCAATCCTAAATTGTATAATGCGTCAACATGTTTAGAATCTTTTTCTAATATTTTTTCTAGTTGCACAATGGCCTCATCGAACATTTCTAATTGGCATAATGTTAATCCGTATTGGAATCCAATTTCTACATCATCTTCATTTAGCTCATGAGCTCTCATTACATACGGTAAAGCTTCAGTATGTGCACCTAATTCGTTGAAACTCATTCCTAACATAAAATTAGTATCTGCATCATTAAGCCCTCTTTTAATCGCATGTTGATATAATTTAATCGCTTCTTCAAAGCGCTGTTGGTTGTAGTATAAATTTGCAAGACTATAATAAGCACCACCATGACTTTCGTTTACAGTAATGGCTTTTTGAAAGAATTTCTCAGCTCTTTCAATATCATTTGCTTCTGCTAATATTGTCCCTGCATTGATATAATTGGTTACTTCGTTTGGATCTTCTTCTATATTTTCAAATAAATGCGACAATGCTTCGTCGAATTTTTTATTTTGAATTAATTTAACAATTTGTTCTTCACTATGCATGTTGTGACTCCTTTAAATATCATTACTTGCTATTATAACAAAAATAAAAATAGACTGAGACATAAATTTATCTCAGTCTATATATTTTATACCATATAATCTAATTGCTTTTCTGTTTTATATACTTCATCGATTGTTGCGCCACCTAAACAAACATCACCGTCATATAATACGACAGCTTGACCAGGTGTAATTGCACGCACTGGTTCGTCAAATATCACTTTAATTTGATTGTCAGAAATTTTTTCTACAGTTACTTGTGTATCTTTTTGTCTATATCTAAATTTTGCTGAACATTTCACCGGTTGTGAGAAATCAAGATCATTCACAAATGAAATATCAGAAGCGATTAAATAGTCACTATATAATGCTTCGTGATGGAAACCTTGTTCTACATATAGGATGTTTTCTTTTAGGTTTTTACCGACTACAAACCAAGGGTCTCCGTCTCCGCCTATACCAAGACCATGTCTTTGGCCAATCGTATAATACATTAAGCCACTATGTTCACCCATATCAACACCGTCTAATGTTTGCATTTTACCGTTTTGAGCAGGTAAGTATTGAGATAAGAATGTTTTAAAGTTTTTCTCACCAATAAAACAAATACCAGTAGAGTCTTTCTTTTTAGCAGTTGCTAAGTTTTGTTCTTCAGCAATTCTTCTTACTTCACTTTTTTCTAATTCACCAATTGGGAACATCACTTTAGATAATTGATCTTTTGTAAGTTGATTTAAGAAATAAGTTTGGTCTTTGTTGTTATCTACACCACGTAGCATTTCTACTTTATCACCATCACGATTAACACGTGCGTAATGACCTGTAGCAACATAGTCCGCACCTAGTTTAAGTGCATGATTTAAAAATGCTTTAAATTTAATTTCTTTATTACACATTACATCTGGGTTAGGTGTTCTACCTTTTTTATATTCGTCTAAGAAATACGTAAATACTTTATCCCAATATTCTTGTTCAAAGTTAACTGCATAATAAGGTATATCTAATTGGTTACATACTTCGATGACATCATTATAGTCTTCAGTAGCTGTACATACACCATTTTCGTCTGTGTCATCCCAATTTTTCATAAAAATTCCAACTACATCATAACCTTGTTCTTTTAATATATGTGCAGTTACCGAGCTATCTACGCCCCCGCTCATCCCAACGACAACGCGGGTAGATTGATTATTCATTTTCTTCCTCCTTAAATTGTTGATATATTTTCATTATCGTACTTACGATATAATTAATTTCTTCTTCAGTCGTTAATGAGCTGAAACTAAATCTTACAGATTGTTTCACTCTATTATCTTCACCAAACATCGCTTCTAGAACGTGAGATGGTAATGTTGAACCGGCTGTACATGCAGATCCACTTGAAACATATATATTTGCCATATCAAGTAACGTTAACATCGTTTCAACTTCAATAAATGGGAAATATAAATTTGTGATATGACCAGTTGTATCTGTCATACTACCATTAAGTTCAAACGGAATTGCACGTTGTTGTAAACCTACAATGAGCTTTTCTTTTAAGTTCATTAAATGAATATTACTTTCATTCATATGTTCATAAGCGTCTTTCAGCGCTGTTGCCATTCCACATATATATGGAACATTCTCTGTACCTGCTCTTCGCTTTACTTCTTGTTCGCCACCTTGTATAAACGTTTCGAACTGAACACCTTGTTTTACCAACAATGCACCTATTCCTTTTGGTCCGCCAAATTTATGCGCAGTTATGCTTAACATATCAACTGGCATTTCATCGAATTCTATTGGCATATGACCGATAGCTTGAACAGCATCAACATGAAATACGATATCCGTATTCTCTATGACTTCCGCAATATCATACATAGGTTGAACTGTACCGACTTCATTATTCACTAACATAATTGACACCAATGTCGTATCAGGTCGGATTGCTTGTCTCAAAGCATCAATATCGACAATACCTTCTGAATTTACATCTATATACGAAACATCGAAACCTTCACGTTCAAGTTCTTCAAAGACATGCAATACAGAATGATGCTCTATTCTACTCGTTATAATATGTTGACCTATATGTTTTCGTTTTCGTGCTATACCTTTTATTGCTGTGTTATTAGACTCTGTTGCCCCACTTGTAAAAATAACTTCTTGAGGCTTTGCACCTAATAATGTAGCAATCTCTCGTCTTGATTGATCTAAATACTTTCTACCGTCTCTCCCAATTGAATGAATAGATGACGGGTTTCCAAAGTGTTCAGATAATATTTCTGTTATTTTTTCAGTTACAACGGGCTTAACTGGAGTAGTTGCTGCATAATCTGCATATACTTTCATGTTGAACGTCCTTTCTTAGTTTTCAATGTACCTATTCTAGCACCATTTTTATGAAAAGACTAGAACTCTGTTTCACGATTTCTTTCTTCTGTATATTGTTCTAATTCTTTTAATTGATGTTTCATAGATTCTGTATTAATTGGATCTTTAACTTGAACATTTTCATGCGTCATTTGATGATTTTTGATCGTCCATATTTGGTCTTTAATTTGTGATTTAAAATAATCATCATGAGATACAATAAGGACTGAACCTTGAAATGATTGTATTAATTGAATGATTTTTTCTTGCATGCCAATATCAAAATAGTTTGTCGGCTCATCTAAAATCATAATATGAGGATTTGAAAAATATAATTTTACAAATTGTAATCTACACTTTTCACCCATGGACAGTGTTTCAACGACATCATTTATTCTATTCTTATCGAAATAAAAGCTTGCTAAAATGGTTCTTGCATCTGCTTCTTTCATTTCAGGAATTTCTAATATTTCATTTAAAACAGTATTGTGCATATTTAAGTTCTCAAAATCTTGAGAGAAATATCCAATTTCTAATTCAGGATGAACAGTTATATCACCTTTAGTCGGCTCGAGTTCACCGAGTATCAATTTGATTAAAGTTGATTTTCCTGTTCCATTTCTGCCTTCTATAATCACATTTTGATTTCGCTTAATATAGAAAGATACATCTTCGAATATCTTCCTATTATCATATGCAAACGACACATGGTTAAATTGAACTAAATAATGTGATTTAAAATCATGATGTTGTATTGAGAAAGCTTTCTCTTTTTTATTTGGATTAGCGATGTGCTCTTGATCAAGTTTACGATTTAATTGTTGTTCTTTTGATTTGAATCGTTTCGCTAACTTACTTAATTGTTTTTGTTGATACGGGTTTCGCACAGAAGCACTTTGTTCTGCTTTTTGATACCACGCTTTATATTTTTTGATCGTTTCTTCAATAGCCGCTTGTTCTTTTTGTTGCTTTTCATATTGTAGCTTTAATGTTTCATGCTCTATATCTTTTTGTTGTTTGTATTTATCGTATTTACCGATATATTTCTTAGCACCATCAGGACTCAATTCTAATATAGCATCTGGTGTTTCATTTAAGAATGTTCTGTCATGAGATACAAATAATATAGCACGTTGTTCTTGTTTAAAAGCTTTCGTCAACCATTCCTTCATTTCTAAATCCATATGATTTGTTGGCTCATCGATTAATAATAACGATGCCTTAGACATTTTTACTTTTAAAAATGAAACTTTTGTCTGTTCTCCACCACTTAAAGTAGAAATTTTCTGTTCTAGTTGTTCCTCTTTTATGCCGAGCTTTTTTGCTTCTGTTACGATTTCTCCTTCTATAAGGTATCCATCTAACTCAATATATTTATTAATCATATCTGTATGATTAAGTTGCGATCTAACCTTGACGATTTCTGGGTAAGATTCAATTATATAATCCATAACTGTCCAATCATTATAAGGTGTTAAATCTTGTTCCATCATCGCTGAATCAACTGTTTGATCTTGGTGAATCACTTTTAATAATGTAGACTTTCCAACACCATTAACACCAACGATTGCTAAATGTTCATGGTCCTCTATTGAAAAAGTCAACTCGGGTATTAATACTTTATGTTCAACTTCTAATGCTTTTTCTTCAAATAAAAATAGCATAATGTAGCCTCCTATACCCATGTATTACACATGAAGACGCACCATTACACTATTCTCAGTTTGTAACGGCAACATCATATTATAGACATACTTATCCAATCATCATTGCGTAATACAATGGTTTTTTACGTTATTTACTATTAGCGCAAAAAATTATTGGATATCCATGCCTATTGTTGATGCCACCTCTCTGTAAATTTGCATTAATTATAACTTTTAGTTACATATTAGTCAAATGTTGTTGAGCAATTAAATAGTACAACATAAATACAGTTGATATACTTCCAATATATAATTATGTAAGGAGCGTCACAAAATGAAATCAAAATTCCCAGTTTCTGCATTAAATCTAGTTCCACTTAGAAAAGGTGAAACGGAACAAGATGCTATTAAGAATATGGTATCACTTGCTCAAAATGTAGAAAAATTAGGCTACGAACGTTACTGGATTGCAGAACATCATAATGCACCAAATTTAGTAAGTTCTGCAACTGCTTTACTCATTCAACATACACTTGAACATACAGAGTCTATTCAAGTAGGTTCAGGCGGTATCATGTTACCAAACCATGCGCCTCTTATTGTTGCTGAGCAATTTGGAACAATGGCTACAATGTTTCCTAATCGATTAAATCTTGGCTTAGGACGAGCACCAGGTACCGATATGATGACCGCTTCTGCACTAAGAAGAGATTCACATAAAGGTGTATATACATTTGGTGACGATATTAAACAATTACTACAATATTTTGGTCCTGAAGAACAACAATCATATGTAAGACCATATCCAGGTGTAGATACAAATATACCGATATATGTGTTAGGATCTTCAACGGACTCTGCACATTTAGCTGCTCGATTAGGTTTACCATACGTCTTTGCAGCACACTTTGCACCAGATCAAATGGCTCAAGCAATCGAAATATATAGAGACTTATTTGAGCCATCAGAATATTTAGATGAGCCATACATGACCGTTTGTTTAAATGTCATTGTTGGCGAAACAGATGAAGAAGCGACTTATTTATCTTCAACTATGCACTTGATGTTCTTAAGTATTGTAAGAAATGCGCGCATGCCATTACAACCCCCTACTGATCAACTTGAAAACATTTGGTCACCACAAGAAAAATATATGGCGCAGTCTAAAACAAACACATCTTTCATTGGTAGTGAAGAAACTGTAAAACAACAATTGATAGATTTCCAAAACAAATACAATGTAGATGAAATTATGGCAGTGAGCTATATTTATGATTTAGATAAACAATACCAATCATATGAATCATTCAAGAAAATTGTAGATGATGTATACGGGGAAGCATAAAAAAACGATCATAAAGTGATGAGTCATCACTTTATGATCGTTTTTTTATTTTAAATTACTTTGTATAAATTGTTGAACGTTGCTGTTAAATAACACGCCACTATTATGGCTATCTGGTACGCCACCATAATGTAAACCAATAACTTGGTTATTTGCATTAAAGATTGGTGAACCTGAATTACCACCATAAGTACTTAAGTCGTAAGATACGTCACTACCTGAAGCAGACAATATATTACCTTTACTTTCCCATAATGTCGCAATAGGTTTATCTCCTGGATAACCTGTTACTGTGATGTTATCACCTTTTTTAACTGAAGATGTATCTGCGATTGTCGCTGCTTGAACAGCGTCACCAATAGATTGACCTTTACTATTTTTACCGACTGTAACGACTGCTAAATCTTCACCGCCTGGCGCTACTTTATAATCAGTTGCTGTAAATGTACCAGCTGGGAAATTCCCATCGCCATTTGCTGCTGGTGAGAATTTTAGTACAGAAGCATCACCATTCGTAGCATCTACTACATGTTTATTTGTAAGAACGGTATTTTTACCGACAACTACACCTGATGCAATTGATGTACCTCCGATATCAGCGAATGCAATCGATTGATAATGTGCAGACGTTGTATTCGTAATTTGTGTACGATCATTTTTCGGTAATATAACTCTAGATGACGGACCATCTGTCTTTGCGTTAACTTCAAACGGTAATGCAATGAAACTTAATAATAAAACTGCTACTACACTTAATATGTATCGTTTTAAATTTTTCATATACTCTCCCCTTTGTTGTAGTGTACAACTATCTTAATATGAAAATAATCTTGAAGGGGAATATTACACTACTTAACACATATTCATGCTTAACTGTTAAAATAACGAAATATTTTGTGCAGTTAGGCATGAAATCCATACAGTTAAGAAATAAAAAATAAGATAGCAATCTTCAATATTCGTCTTGAAGATTGCTATCCTATTTAATTTGTGAACTAGATATAGAACATATAGCCTTCTAGTTCATCTTCATTTGTATAATTTGCTAAGTATTCTAGTGTTGTATTATCTAGAACTTCTTTTACAGCGTCTCTAATACGAATCCACAATTGTTGTTGTGCAGGTGGCTCGTCTTCTATACCTTCAACAGGTGTAATTGGCCCCTCTAACAATCTAATCACATCACCAGCTGTAATTTCTGATGGTGCTTTTTGTAATTGATAGCCCCCTTTGGCACCTCTTACACTTTTAATAAGACCAGCATTACGTAGCGGTCCTACTAATTGTTCTAAATATAAATCACTTAAATTGTTTTCTTCAGCGATTGACTTTAAAGATGTACATCCTTGACCATAACGCTTAGTCAACGATATCATAAGTGTTAAGCCATATCGTCCTTTAGTAGAAATTTTCATGTACTACACCTCTTATTTTCTAAAAAAATATTATTAATTCATTTTATCATTTTTTGTACACTTTGAGTAATTAGAAAGGTTGATTCCAAATGAAAAACGAACCATTAGCTTATAGAATGCGTCCCCAAACGATTGACGATGTGATAAGCCAAGAACATTTAGTCGGTCCAAAAGCCATTATTAGAAGAATGGTTAACACTAAAAAGTTAACTTCTATGATATTTTATGGACCTCCGGGAATTGGAAAAACGAGTATCGCCCAAGCTATTGCCGGGAGTACTCAATATAAATTTAGACAACTTAACGCTGTCACTAACACTAAAAAAGATATGCAACTTGTCGTTGAAGAAGCCAAAATGTCTGGACAAGTTATACTTTTACTAGACGAAATTCATCGTCTAGATAAAGCAAAACAAGATTTCTTATTACCGCATTTAGAATCTGGCAAAATCGTTCTTATTGGCGCAACGACGTCAAACCCATACCATGCTATCAACCCAGCTATACGAAGCAGAACGCAAATCTTTGAACTATATCCTCTTAATGAAGATGATATCATCATTGCTTTAAACAGAGCAATTGAAGATGAAGAAAATGGATTAGCATCATACGCTCCTGTTGTAGACAAAGATGCTTTAGAATATTTCGCAAAAGCAAGTTACGGCGATGTGAGAAGCGCTTTAAATGCACTCGAACTTGCTGTACTAAGTGCTGATGTTCAAGATGACAAACGTCATGTCACGATTGAAGATGCGAAAGTTTGTATTCAAAAGAACGCTTTCCAACACGATAAAGATGGTGATCAACATTATGATGTTATGAGTGCATTCCAAAAATCTATTAGAGGTAGTGATGTCGACGCAGCGCTACATTATTTAGCTAGATTAATTGAAGCGGGAGATTTACCTACTATTGCAAGACGCCTTCTCGTAATTAGCTATGAAGATATCGGTTTAGCTTCTCCGGGTGCTGCAGCTAGAACATTATCAGCTATTGAAGCGAGTGAACGTCTCGGCTTTCCAGAAGCACGTATACCATTAAGCCAAGCGGTCATCGAGCTATGCTTATCACCTAAATCTAATTCAGCTATTGTATCTATTGATGAAGCTCTATCAGACATCAGAAAAGGTAAAGCCGGTTTAGTTCCGAAACATTTGAAAGATGGACACTATCAAGGTGCAAAAGAATTAGGAAATGCAATTGGTTATAAATACCCACATAATTATGAAAATGGATATGTAGAACAACAATATTTACCTGATACTTTAAAAGGCAAACAATATTATCAACCTAAACTCACATCTAAATCTGAACAAAAATTAGCAGAAATATATCGCAACTTAAAAAAATGAGGCTGGACGTATCCAGTCTCATTTTTTATTATCAAAGCTGTTAGCTATTTATCTTTGATTCTTTTTACTGGGATATCTTTCAAAATATCATTCACAACATAGCTTGCACAAATTAAACCAACAACGCTTGGTACAAAAGCATTAGATGATGGTGGCATTTGCGCCTTTCTAACTTTTGCGTTTTTATCGCCTACAACTTCTTTTACATCTTCTCTTATCATAATTGGACTTTCATCACTAAATACAACATTAATACCTTTATGAATGCCCATTTTTCTTAATTTTAGACGTATAATTTTCGCCATAGGATCTGTATGTGTTTTAGAAATATCAGCTATTTCAAATTTAGTAGGGTCTGTTTTGTTTGCAGCACCCATACTTGAGATAACATTAATACCTCTTTCTAAACACTCTTTCATAAGATGAACTTTATACATGATTGTATCACTAGCATCTACAAAGTAATCAATGTCGTATTCATTAAATAAAGCTTCGTAAGTTTCTTCAGTATAGAACATATGCAATGAAGTGACTTTACAATCAGGATTAATTAATTTAATACGCTCTTCCATTAAATCTACTTTTGATTGACCAATTGTTGTTGTTAATGCATGTAATTGTCTATTTACATTTGTGATATCTACATCATCTTTATCTATTAATATGATATGACCAATATTAGTTCTCGCTAGTGCTTCAGCAGCAAATGAACCTACACCGCCTACACCAAGGACAACTACTGTTTTACTTTTTAATAAATCTAAGCCTTCTTTACCAATCGCTAATTCATTTCTTGAAAATTGATGCTTCATCATTATTTACTCCTTTACACAAAAATACGCAAGACATAAAGTCTTGCGTACCGATAGAATCCAATTGTGCCGTAATATTAAGTGCTAGATCATTTTGGCCTGCTATATACAGGTGGGTGCCCTGTTTCTTATTTTGCATGTCCTCCTTACGAGGCGTATGCGCTATTAAGAAAACCAATTAGGCTCCCTTGATCAAAAGTGTTAGGTCAAAATATAAAAAGCTTATTACGAACACTTCAGATGACTACCTTATAAATTTATTTTATCATAATTCTTCTAAATAACAAGTATTTATACTTTTAATTATTTTTCATCTAAATCAAGTTGCAAATGTAATTCATGTAACTGACTGTTAGATACTTCACTTGGCGCATCTGTTAATAGACAAGAAGCACTTGCTGTTTTAGGGAATGCAATTGTATCTCTTAAGTTTGTTCTTCCTGACAATAACATAACTAATCTATCTAAACCTAAAGCAATTCCGCCATGTGGTGGTGCACCATATTTGAACGCTTCAATTAAGAATCCAAATTGTTCTTGTGCTTGTTCTTCAGTAAATCCAAGCGCTTTAAACATTTTTTCTTGTAGTTCTGATTTATGAATTCTAATAGATCCTCCACCTAATTCAAAACCATTTAAAACGATATCGTATGCATTCGCTTCAACATTTGTTGGATCAGTTTCAAGCATTTCTTCATGCTCTTTTTTAGGTGCAGTAAATGGATGGTGCGCTGCAACATAACGTTCTGATTCTTCATCGTATTCAAATAATGGCCAATCAGTTACCCATAAGAAATTATATTTATTTGGATCAATTAAACCACGATCTTTACCAAGTTTATTTCTTAACTGCGCTAAACTTGCTGCTACAACATCTTTTTTATCTGCTACAAATAATACTAAGTCTCCAGTTTTAGCTTCAGTTTGTTTTAATAATTCAGCAGTAATATCTTCATCAAAGAATTTGCTAATTGGACCGTTTAAGCCTTCTTCTGTTACTTTAACCCAAGCTAAACCTTTAGCTCCATATATACTTGCAAATGATTGTAATTGGTCGATATCTTTTCTAGAGTAATCAGCCGCACCATCTTCAACGACGATTGCTTTAACTTCTCCACCATTTTCAACTGCAGATTTAAACACTTTAAAGTCCATTTTTGAAGCAAGTTCTGATAAGTTAATCAGTTCCATACCAAATCTTGTATCTGGCTTGTCAATTCCGTATCTTTCCATTGCTTCAGCGTATGTCATACGTGGGAATGGCGTTGTAATATCAATACCTTTTACATCTTTCATGATACGTTTCATAAGACCTTCATTCATTTTGATAACGTCTTCTTGATCTACAAAGCTCATCTCGATATCGATTTGCGTAAATTCAGGTTGTCTATCCGCTCTTAAATCTTCGTCTCTAAAACATTTAACGATTTGATAGTATTTATCAAATCCACCAATCATTAATAATTGTTTAAATATTTGTGGAGATTGAGGTAAAGCATAGAACTCTCCATCATGTACACGAGATGGTACTAAATAGTCTCTCGCACCTTCTGGCGTAGATTTAGTTAACACAGGTGTTTCTACTTCGTAAAACTCACCTTCATCTAAGTAATTTCTTACTGCACGTGTAATTTGATGTCTCATTTTGAATGTTTGAGCTAAACTTTCTCTTCTTAAGTCAATATAACGATATTTTAATCTTACATTTTCATCAATATCATTCATATCTGTTATAGAAAATGGAGGTGTTTCAGATTCATTTAAAATTGTAATTTCAGAGACTTGTACTTCAACTTTACCCGTCTTGATTTTGTCATTAATTGATTTCTCGTCTCTTTTAGTTACTAAACCTTTAACTTGAATAACATATTCAGAACGGATTTTCTCAGCAACACTTAAAGCTTCTTGAGAGAAGTCTGGGTTAAAGACAATTTGTACAACGCCTTCGCGGTCACGTAAATCAATAAATATTAAACCGCCTAAGTCACGTCTTTTTTGTACCCAACCATTTAAAGTAACGGTTTGACCAATATATTCTTCAGTTATTTTACCAGCATATGTTGTTCTTTTTTCCATTATGATTCCACCTTTAAATAATTCTCTAATTCTGATAACGAAACAAGTGTCTTTTCACCAGTTTCCATATTTTTAACTTCCACTTCTTGTTTTTCTAATTCATTCTCACCTAATACAATCGTATATTTCGCATTTAATCTATCGGCTTGTTTCATTTGACCTTTTAATTTACGTTGTAAATAGTCTTTATCACAACTAATACCAGCCATTCTTAATTGATTGATTAATTGAACTGACATTCTATCCGCTTCTTCACCCATTGTTGCAATAAATAAGTCGATAGTTTCTTCTTCTTCAATTTCAATACCTTCAGCTTCAAGCGCTAGTAACAAACGTTCAATACTCAATGCAAAACCAATACCTGTTTCTTTAGGACCATCAAGTAATTCTAGTAAGCCGTTATATCTACCGCCACCACATAAAGTTGTAATAGCACCAAATCCTTCAGCATTACTCATTACTTCAAATGCTGTGTGTGTATAATAATCTAACCCACGTACTAAATTCGTATCTATTTCATACTCGATACCAAGTTCGTCTAATAAACTTTTTACCTCTTCGAAATATTGTTTAGAATAGTCATTTAAGTATTCCGTAATTTTAGGCGCATTTTTAACTGCTTCTTTATCTCTGTCTACTTTACAGTCCAATATACGCATTGGATTTGTGTGTAATCGACTTTGACAATCGCTACAGAAAGTATCAATTACTGGTTCAAAGTGCGCTTGTAATGCCTTAGTGTAATCAGCTCTTGATTCTGCATCACCAATACTATTGATGACTAATTTTAAGTCTTTCAATCCGAAAGATTTGTATATGTGTACGAGCATTGAAATAATTTCAACATCAATAGCAGGATTTTCTGATCCTATAGCTTCTACCCCGAATTGAACGAATTGACGATAACGCCCTTTTTGTTTTCTTTCATATCGGAACATTGGACCATTGTAATAAAGCTTAACTGGTTGATTAGGTTCACCTTGCATTTTGTTTTCGATGTAACTTCTAACAACACCTGCAGTGCCTTCAGGTCTTAATGTAATGCTTCTATCACCCTTATCTTTAAATGTGTACATTTCTTTTTGTACAACATCTGTTGAATCACCGACACCTCTACTAAAAAGTTCAGTACTTTCAAATATTGGTGTTCTAATTTCTTTATAATTATATATTTTCATTAACTCATGTAATTTGTTCTCAATGTATTGCCATTTATAAGTGTCTTTTGGTAATAAATCTTGTGTACCGCGTGGTATATTAATCATAATATTTCCTCCTTTAAAATATAAAAAGTCCCTTGTATGCATATACATACAAGGGACGAATTATCCGTGTTGCCACCCTAATTAGTATTTAATGATCCATTAAATACTCACTTAACAACATTATAACGGATGTTAACCGATCTTATTTTCGTAAGATTCCCTCTTCTTGTGTTCAAAAGTATACGCAGTATTCATATAACTTTCAGCAAATGTTATACTCTCTGTCTCCTACTATATCGGCATACTATTCAAGAATAAACGGTATATAATCTATTTCATAATTTATATTAATATTAAACCCATAATCTGTAGTAGTCAATATCTAATTTGAAAAGTAAACTTTCAAACCGTCAACAATACCTGTTTCTACAATGTGTCTATATTTTCTATCAACAATTAAATCTTCATCTGTAGGATTACTAATATAACCTAACTCTAACAATACAGCAGGCATTTTAGTTTGACGAATCACTTGGAAGTTTTCGTTTCGTACACCTCTATCAGATAGTATGGATTTTTGATTGATTGAAGTTTGTAACGTATCTGCAAATTCTTTTTGAGAATCATGATGGTAATAAACTGTTAAACCATGTGGTGCTGATGAATCTAATGCATCATTATGGATACTAATAAAGACATCTCCATCACCTTGTCTATCTTTTAATTTAACATATTCATCTTTAGTTCTCGTCATTTTCACTTTAGCGCCTTCAGCTTCAAGCATTTCTTTAAGTTCTTTTGCAGTTTTTAATGTAATGACTTTTTCGGTTACATCTTTATGTTTTGAACTCGATGCACCTTGGTCACTTCCACCATGACCAGGGTCTAAAATAATCACTTTTCCTTTTAATGGTTTTAATACTGGATTAACATCTTCTTTAATATCAAGATTTGTATGCCAACCAGCAATCCAGCCTTTTTCATTTTGATCATTTTTGACTTCGAACCATTTTCCTTCTCTATCTGTTATATCAAAACTATCTCCCTTTTTTACATCAAAGATAATAGGATAATAAGCGGCAGGGCCAGTTCTTAACTCACCATCTTCTTTCATAGATAATGTTTTAGGTTCGTCCTCTTTAGGAATCAATAAATAAATAATAATGATTAACAAAACAATCAGTAAAATGACAACACTGATGACAGGAACAGGCTTTATTCTCCTCTTTTTAAACCATAAATTAATTCGGTTCATTGAATGTTACCATCCTTACTTTCGAATATAATCGTAATTGGTCCATCATTGATTAATGACACATCCATATGTGCGCCAAACTCTCCTGTTTTCACGTTAATGTTATAAGAAGCTAACTGTTCATTAAAATATTCATAAATCTTTAATGCTTCATCTGGACTTTTAGCATTTGTAAATCCAGGTCTATTACCTTTTTTTACTGAAGCATATATTGTAAATTGTGATATCGACAAGATTTCACCACCGACTTGGTGTATATCTAAATTCATTTTACCTTCTTGATCTTCAAAAATTCTTGTCTTTGCTATTTTCTTAGCGATAACATCTGCATCTGCATAAGTAGATTCTTGTCCAACACCGACTAATAATAAGAATCCTTGTTTAATTTCATTTTGAGTATTTTCAGATGTCACTTTAGCTTGGCTTACTTTTTGTAGAACAACTTTCAAAAAAATTCACCTCTTAATTCCATACACGACTTACTGTATAAATATCGCCTAATTGTTTAATTCGATCAACAATTCTATATACGTCATTCACATTTTTAACCATTACGCTAATGTTAATAACAGCATTTTTATCTATATCAGCTTTACCTGAAACTTTTACTAATTGTACTTTAATGGCATTCACAACTTGAAGTACTTCGTTTAATAAACCATTTCTGTCGTAACCTGTAATTTCTAAGTCTACTTGATAATTTTTTTGTTCATTTGTATTTTTAACCCATTCAACATCGATTAATCGTTCGTTTTCGTTAACGATGTTTGGGCAATCTTTACGATGAACTTTAACGCCGTGACCTTTTGTAATATAGCCAATGATTTCATCACCAGGTATTGGATTACAACATTTAGAAAGTTTAATAAGCATGTTATCTAAACCTTCGACATAAACACCAGTATCTGTTCTAATATCTTGTTTAATTGGAATGGATTTATTGACTTCTTGCACTTGGTTAAGCGATTGTTTCTTACGTTCAAGTCTAAGCTTTTCTGTAAGTCTGTTAACAGCTTGTAAGGCAGTTATGCCACCAAAACCAACTGCAGCATATAAATCATCTTCATTTGAAAAATTATATTTTTCGTTAACAAGTTTAATGTTTTCAGCATTTAATACTTCATCTACATTGTAGCCATGCTCTTTAATTTCCGCTTCAATCATGAATTTACCTTTTTCAATATTGGCAGAACGGTCTTGTTTCTTGAAGAAACTGCGGATTTTACTTTTCGCACTTGAAGATCGAACGATTTTTAACCAATCTCGACTTGGCCCATATGAATGTTTACTCGTTCTAATCTCAACAATATCACCAGTAGATAACTTATAATCAATAGGAACGATTTTGCCATTAACTTTCGCACCTATCATTTTATTACCTACTTCACTGTGAACAGCGTATGCAAAATCAATTGGAACTGCACCATATGGCAATTCAACTACATCACTTTCAGGTGTAAAGACATACACTTTATCACTTTGAAGGTCATATTTTAAAGATTCCATAAATTCTTCTGCATCAGGTGATGTATTGTCAGTTTCAGCGATTTCTTGTAGCCAACTCATTTTTTGTAAATATTCTTCTGATTTATTGCTTAAATTTTTGCCTTCTTTATATGCCCAGTGTGCAGCAACCCCATGTTCTGCAATTTCATGCATTTCAAATGTTCTGATTTGTATCTCTAACGGATCTCCATTTGGACCAACGACTGTAGTATGCAGCGATTGATACATATTCTGTTTAGGCATAGCAATATAGTCTTTAAATCGACCAGGCATTGGTTTCCATAATGTATGGACAAGACCTAGCACGGCATAACAATCTTTGATTGAAGGAACGATTACTCTGATCGCAAGTAAGTCAAAAATTTGTTCGAATTGCTTTTTCTGTTTGACCATTTTTCTATAAATACTATAGATATGTTTAGGTCTACCACTTATGTCACCAGAAATATTCATAACTTCCATTTCAGACTCTATATCTTTAATCGCATTTGCAATATACGTTTCTCGTTCGCTTCTTTTCTTTTTCATCAAATTAACAATTCTAAAATATTGAACACTATCAATATATCTTAATGAGATGTCTTCAAGTTCCCACTTAATTGTATTGATCCCTAATCTATGCGCAAGTGGTGCATAGATTTCTAACGTTTCTTTAGCAATACGTTTTTGTTTTTCTTTAGGCATCGCTTTTAAAGTACGAACATTATGTAATCTATCTGCTAATTTAACTAATATAACTCGGACATCTTTAGCAATTGCTATAAATAATTTTCTATGATTTTCAGCTTGTTGCGTTTCTTTAGATTTATATTTAACTTTTTTTAATTTTGTAACACCATCTACAATAATGGCTACTTCTTCATTAAACATTTCTACCAAATCATCATACGTATAAGGTGTATCCTCAATTACATCATGAAGGAATCCAGCAACTATAGTTGGACCATCCAATTTCATTTCGGTTAAAATACCCGCTACCTGAATAGGATGCATGATATATGGCAAATTATTTTTTCTAATTTGTCCTTGATGTGCTTTAAAAGCCAAATCATAACTCTTTTCTACTAAACGATATGCATCTTCAGATAAGTAACTTTTAGCTTTATATAAAACATCATCAGCACTGTATGGATATTCTTTATTCATAGGGACACCACCTCATCAAATAAAATTCTCTTGAATATTACTATTATAGCAATTTTCAATAGTAATATGCCACCGTTAATTATAATAATTAAAAATAAAATAGCCACAAAGTGACTATTTTATTCATCGTATGAAATTAACGAAACAACATCGTAACCTTTTAATTTTTCAATGCCGTTTAAATATTTAAGTTCAATTAAAAATGCGATACCCACTACGATTCCACCTAATGATTCTACTAAGTGAATTGCCGCTTCAATTGTACCACCTGTTGCTAATAAATCATCTGTAATCAATACACGTTGACCTGGTTTGATTGCATCTTTGTGCATCGTTAACACATTTGATCCATATTCAAGATCATATTCATAACGAATTACTTCACGAGGTAATTTCCCTTCTTTACGTACTGGTGCAAAGCCAATACCCATTGCGTATGACACAGGACAACCAATAATAAATCCTCTTGCTTCTGGTCCAACTACAACATCAACTTGTTTGTCTTGAGCATATTGTACGATTTGGTCAGTAGCATACTTGTATGCTTCACCATTATCCATAATTGTCGTAATATCTTTAAAGTTAACACCTTGTTTTGGCCAATCTTGTACTTCTGAAACGTATTGTTTTAAATCCATTATACTTCCTCCTCAACATCACTTAACAATGAATGCATCCACTTAATTAATGATTGGCTATCATTGTACAACAATGTCTTTTCTATTTCTATTTGTTGTTTTCTTGCTTGATATAACGGTGCGTTTTGAATGTCATT
Organism: Mammaliicoccus sp. I-M35; assembly: GCF_022386455.1. Taxonomy (NCBI): domain Bacteria; kingdom Bacillati; phylum Bacillota; class Bacilli; order Caryophanales; family Staphylococcaceae; genus Mammaliicoccus; species Mammaliicoccus sp. I-M35. Next base: position 356,443 of record NZ_JAJNIL010000001.1, read on the forward strand.
TTTTCCCGCATCTTTATTTATTTCAATTATACCACGATTCATTGTAATAAAGTTTAACTCATAAAAGCAATTCAAAATGAATTTCAATTGATCAGGTTTAATTTTTAATGCTTCACATAATTTCATGCCATCATTTTGAATATTTGTTGATTGATTCATATATAAAGCTTTATAAGCTTGTTTGAACTTTTCATCACTTGGAATACCTTCAAAGTATGAATTTGTTTGCCCTTTAAATACTAAATAATATTTTTCGGCTTTAATATTAGATAAAGTTTGTTTGAATGATTCTAAATCTTGTGGTAAATCTCTTAACACACACGTTTCGACTTCATTTGGATACGTATCACCATAATATATATATTGCTCATTTATTTTCTCTGATGATGAGTTAATAACAAACAATGCATTTTCTTGATCAATTTTTAACAAGTCATGTTTATTTTTACTTCTATAATCAAAAATAGCATGGTTATTACTCAACGCTAAATCTTTAAGAATAATTTGTGGTGATTGATGTCCATTCCATTCATTAACATTTAAACTACCTGCAACATTGATTGTCGTATCATTAGAAATATCATGAATGAGATGTCCCGCATTCCAATGTAAAGCTGCAATATTTTTGTCTGTTAAAGTTAATTTAAGGTGTTTATTACCTTGACCGATACCTTTAACAGATTTAACCGAAACATTACTAATTGAAAATAGTGGTGCTAATAAATCAGTACCAAAAGGTCTTAATCTTTCTAAATCAAATATGTTATCAACCGTAATATCTGAAGTTTCTATTTCTGCATCAACGATTAACTGTGGTAATAATTTTTTACCTTCTGTTATGTTGTGCATATCTTCATTCAAAGCTTTCTTCAATGGTTCAATCGCGTCAATATCTAATGTCATACCAGCTGCCATATGATGGCCACCAAATTTACGAATTAAGTCGCTATGGTTTGTTAGAAATTCAAACATTGAAACTTGTTCAATACTTCTTGCTGAACCTTTAGCGTGGTTTTGCTCAATATCAACATTTAATACAATTGTTGGTAAATGATACTTCTCGACTATTCTTGAAGCCACAATACCTAATACACCTTCATTCCAATCTTCTTTTGCAAGTATTAGAAATTGGGCATTTTGTTGCATTTCAATTTCAGCTAGCTCCATAGCTTCATTCGTAATATTTTCAACGATTGCTTTACGTTCTGTATTAAATTGGTCCACTTCTTCAGCTAAGAACATCGCTTCATCGTCATCATCGCTCATAAGCAACTCTCCAGCTAATCTGGCATCATCTAATCGACCAACTGCGTTCAAACGAGGTCCGATAATAAAGCCAACTGTTTGTTCACTTACTTCATCCGTAAAATCAGCTACGGATAATAAACTTTTTATCCCTGGTAAAGGTTGTTCATTTAATATGCGTAACCCTTGTTTAACCATATATCTATTTTCATCCGTTAAGCTCACTAAGTCGGCAATCGTACCGATAGCAACTAGTCCTAAGAATGCATCTGATATATCTGATTTAAGTGCTTTAGAAAGTTTATATGAAACACCTACACCAGCTAAATATTTAAACGGATAATTAAAATCAGGGTGCATAGGGTGAACAATCGCATATGCATTAGGCTTTGTTTCGCCAAATTCATGATGGTCTGTCACAATCACATCAATACCAAGTTCATTGGCAATATCAATTTCGTGATGACCTTGAATACCATTATCCACTGTAATGATAAGAGAAACACCTTCATCATGTGCATTTCTAAATGCCGCTTCACTTGGTCCATATCCTTCAGTAAATCTATTCGGAATATACCAACCTACTGTAGCGCCCATAGACTCTAAAGTCTTAACGAGAATCGTTGTAGATGTGACACCATCTGCATCATAATCACCATATACTAATATTCTTTCATCATTTTCAATAGCTTTATGTATTCTCGAAGTTGCCTTTTCCATATCACTTAGTAACATCGGATCGTGGAATAACACTTCATTAGATAATAAACTTTCAATTTGTTCTTCAGACGTATAGCCTTTTGAAATTAAAGTTTTTTCTAAAAGTGGCGAAATTTTATATTTTTTTATGATTTGCGGATCAATATTTTGATTGAGCTCTGATTTTTTCCATTGATAACAAGCTTTAGTCATATCAAATCTCCTCATTTCTACTCAAAACATTATACATGAAATATCATACTTTCTCTACTAAACAAATAAAACATGAGCAAAGAGTATGTATGAATAAAAAGGCAGCTGTTAGTTACAATTTGTCGGGATTTTGTAATTATAGGGTTCCATAGTTACAATTCAGACGACTTTTGTAATTATGGGGCGCCTTAGTCACATTTCCTCCGACTTTTGTTACTATGGCACTCCTTAGTTACAATTCCCCGGACTTTTGTTACTATGGCACTCCTTAGTTACAATTCAGACGACTTTTGTTACTATAGGCTGCCTTGGTTACATTTCTATGGACTTTTGTAATTATGGGGCGCCTTAGTTAAACCTATATTCTAAAATAAAAAAGCACCTGCCCTTTTACTAAGGACAGGTACATGATTTATTAAACTAATATTTTTTCATCGTTAGATTTTTTCTCAGTATATACAACTAATTTACCATTTTCTGATTTTTTAAGTTGTCGTTTTTTCAAGATACCCCATAAAGGTACTGCGACGAATACTGATGAGAACACCCCGGATACTAAACCGATTAATAGTGCTAATGAGAAGTTGAAGATACTTGATGATCCAAGTATTAATAATGCGACAACTACGATTACAACTGTTAATACGGTATTGATTGATCTTGTCATCGTTTGTCTAATAGATGAGTTAACGATCATATCAACAGTTTCTGGTTTCGTTATCACTTTCACTTTACGTAAATTTTCCCTTACGCGGTCAAATGTAACGATTGTGTCATTAATTGAATAACCAATTATTGTTAGAACTGCTGCAATAAACGTAATATCCACTTCGAGTCTGAATAAACTGAATACTGCTACAATCATAAATACGTCATGTAATAACGCAAGTACTGCAGTTGTACCCATTCTCCATTCAAATCTAAAGGATACGTATAATACAATTCCTATTGCTGCATAAAGCATTGCTTTTAATGCGTTTCCAGCTAACTCTTGACCAACAACTGGTGAAACCGTACTTACGTTTGGATCATGACCCAATGATTTACCAAAGTCAGATTTAACTTTTTGTATTTCAGATTTGTTTAATGCATCTTTAAATTGTACGGTTGCCATTTTGTTTCCAGTTCCACTTGTTGTAACTTGTGATGGTTCTAACCCCATATCTTTAAACTGTTTTGAAACTTGTTCAGTCTTGATAGCTTGATCAGATTGTAAGTCAACACGTGTACCACTTGTGAAATCAATACCTAAATTCAATCTGAATATTGATACGATGATGGCACCAACTATGATTGTAATAATACTAAATGTTAATAATGGTTTAGCAAGTTTTACGAAATTAATTTTGTCATAGACTGTTCTTAAATCATGAACATCTAATCTTTCACTAATATCATGTCTATCTTTCTTAGAAACACCAAACCAATTGTATTTTTTCTTGAAGTAATTTGAGTTTACTAGTAAACCTAATAATATTCTTGTGAAGAATACTGAAGTTACAAAACTCATTAGAATCGCAAGTAATAACATTGTTGCGAAACCTTTTACTGAACTTTCACCAAATACGAATAATACGAGCGCTGCTAAAATTGTTGTTAAGTTAGCATCTAATATCGTAATAAATGAAGAACCAGAACCTTTTTTGAAGGCTTGTTGTAGTGTCCTTCCGATCCGTAATTCATCTTTTATCCGTTCGTACATGATGATGTTAGCATCAACGGCCATACCTACACCTAATACTAAGGCTGCAAGTCCAGGCAATGTTAATACCCCTGAAATAAAGTTAAATGCTACTAATGTTAAGTAAACATAAGCACTTAATGTAATGACTGCTACAACACCAGGTAATCGGTAGTAAATAAGCATGAATAAGAATATAATACCTACACCTATTGTAGAAGCAAGTACTGTTTCATCTAATGCATCTTTACCGAATTGCGCACCTACTGATGTAGAATACACTTCATCTAATTTAACAGGTAGTGAACCTGAATTTAATAAGTCTGCAATTTGTTTTGCTTCTTTAACGCCTTGTTCACCATTAAATCCACCAGAAATTTCAACATTTTCTGAATTGATTGGTTGGCTTACAGTTGCTGCAGAAATATATTTTGGCTCTTTACCTTCTTGTTCTTTTTTAGCTTCTTTCTCGTAACTGTCTCCTTTTTCATAGTCCATCCAAATGACCATTAAATTAGGATTCATTTTAGAAACTTTTTCAGTTACTTCTTTGAACTTTTTGGCATCTTTAAGCTTAAGTGTAACGGCTACTTCGTTTGTATTGTCCTTAAAGCCTTGCTTAGCGCCACCTTGAACTAAATCTTTACCAGATAGTAAAACTCTATCCTTTGCATCTCTGATTGTTAAATTCGCTTGTGTTGAAAGTACTTCACGAGCTTCATTCTGGTCTTTAATACCAGCTAATTGAACTCGAATACGATTACCTTCCTCAACTTGAATTTTCGGCTCAGAAACACCTAATACGTTTACACGTGACTCTAAAGTCTTTGCAGTAGATTTAACCGCATCATTATCAATCTTATCACCTTTGTCTAAAGGATTAACTTGATATAATACTTCAAAACCACCTTGTAAGTCTAGACCTAAATTTACATTCTTTGTTATATCTTTTGTTGTTGATCCTATTAAACTAAAAACCAACACTGCAAGAAGTAAAAAGGCTATAATTCTACTCCGCTTTTTCACGATAACACCTCTTACATATATTTAATTCACTATATATGTTATAGCATACATCAACTATAGTTGAATAGCCATAACATTCATGAATGAAAAAAAGACATGGATAACCATGTCTTTTAACATCAAATATGATACATAATATTAAACCAATTTCCTAAAAAAGTAAACTATTTTATGAAGGGTCTACTTGTTTGATAGCTGGTTTTTCAAATGTAATTTCGTGTCCTTTATCGTTTACAGAAACAACAACGATAGACTCATCAACTGCTCTAACTGTACCTTTGATACCACCGATTGAAGTTACTTTTTGACCCACTTCTAAACGGTTTAATAATTCACGATGTTCTTTAGCACGCTTTTGTTGTGGTCTGATCATTAAGAACCAAACAAGCGCAAAAATTAAGATAATAGGTAATAATTGTACTAATACTTCCATATTCAATCTCCTTTAAAAGTTTTTGGGGTTATCTACATTTAGTCCATACTGCTCGAAAAATTCATCTTTGAAATCAAGTAATCGATCTTCTCTTATTGCTTGGCGAATGTTCTCCATAAGTTTTAATAAGAAATACAAATTATGATATGTAGTAAGACGAATTCCAAATGTTTCATCTGCTTTAATCAGATGACGCAAATATGCTTTAGTATAGTTTCTACATGTATAACAATCACACTCTGGATCAAGTGGAGATAAATCTTGCTGATATTTAGCATTTTTTATAACGACTCTACCTTGAGATGTCATACATGTACCATTTCTAGCTATACGTGTAGGTAATACGCAATCAAACATATCGATGCCCCTAATAGAACATTCGATTAATGCGTCTGGAGAACCAACTCCCATTAAATATCTTGGTTTATTAAATGGCATTAATGGCGTTGTATGTTCAACCATTCTATACATGACAGGTTTAGGTTCACCAACAGACAAACCACCAATTGCATAGCCAGGAAAATCAAGTGAAACGAGGTCTTTAGCACTTTGCTCTCTAAGATCCTTATATTCTCCACCTTGGATAATACCAAATAAAGCTTGATCTTCAGGGCGACGATGAGCTTCTAGACATCTTTCCGCCCATCTTGATGTTCTCTCAATTGAATTTTTTACATATTCATATTCAGATGGCATTGGAGGACATTCATCAAACGCCATCATAATATCTGAACCAAGATCATTTTGAATATGCATCGCTTTTTCAGGACTTAAGAACAATTTAGAACCATTTAAATGATGTCTAAAATGTACACCTTCTTCTTCGATTTTTCTCATATCACTTAAGCTGAATACTTGAAAACCACCAGAATCAGTAAGTATAGGTCCATCCCAATTCATAAACTTATGTAATCCACCCACTTTAGAAATGATATCACTTCCAGGTTGTAACCACAAATGATAGGTATTACTAAGTATAATTTTTGCTTCCATTTGTTTAAGCTCTTCAGGGCTCATTGTCTTAACGGTTGCTTTAGTTCCAACAGGCATGAACATTGGCGTCTCAAATGAACCATGAGGTGTATGCACAATCCCGAGTCTTGCACCTGATTGCTTACAAGTTTTAATGTGCTCATATGTTACTGCAGGCATATTGTTACTCCTTTTCTATATTAAAATCATTGCATCGCCAAAACTAAAGAATCTATACTTTTCTTCAACAGCATGTTTATATGCATTTAAAATATGTTCTCTAGTTGATAATGCAGATACCAACATGATAAGTGTTGATTTTGGTAAATGGAAATTGGTAATTAATCCATCTATCGCTTTAAATTCATATCCCGGATAAATAAATATATCTGTCCAACCACTTTCTTCAACAAATTGGTCATTTTTAGATCGAATTGTTTCTAGCGTTCTTGTAGATGTTGTACCTACAGATATGATTTTATGACCACTTGCTTTTACACGATTTAATAAATCAGCCGTTTCAGCAGTCATTTGGTAATATTCTGAATGCATCTCATGATCATCTATATTATCTACACTAACTGGTCTAAATGTACCTAAGCCAACATGTAATGTAATAAAAGCAATGTGGACGCCTTTATCAGCGATTTCTTGTAATAAATGTTCAGTGAAATGTAAACCTGCTGTAGGCGCAGCTGCAGACCCAACTGCTTTAGCATAAACTGTTTGATATCTATCTTGGTCATCTAAACGTTCTTTAATATATGGTGGTAAAGGCATTTCACCTAGTTCATCTAATCTTTCTTGTAAAATACCTTCGTATGAAAGTTTCATAATGCGTCCACCTTGTTCAAGTTCTTTGACACAAGTCGCAATAATTTTACCTTCTCCAAATGACACAGATTGACCAACTCTAATACGTTTAGCTGGTTTAATCAATACTTCCCATTCATTATCTTCTTGTTGCGTTAGCATTAGCATTTCTACTTTTGCACCAGTTTCTTCTTTGATACCAAATAACCTTGCTGGCATAACTTTCGTATCATTTAATACTAAACAGTCCCCTGGTGAAAGTTGATTGACAACTTCTTTAAATGTTAAATCTTCTAATTCACCTGTTACTTTATTACATTTTAATAACCTACTGCTTTCTCTATCTAACAGTGGTGTTTGTGCAATTAATGATTCAGGTAAATCAAAATCGAAATCTTCAATATTCACAAACTTTGCCTCTTTCCTAATCCTTTTTTACGTCGAAGTGATCATAACTTAATGCAGTTGCACGACGACCTCTTGGCGTTCTTTCTATAAATCCTTTTTGGATGAGATAAGGTTCATAAACGTCTTCAAGTGTTATACGTTCTTCACCTATTGTAGCTGCTATTGCATCTAATCCAACTGGACCACCTTTATAATTATTCAGGATACAGTGCATAATTTTATAGTCTATATGGTCGAGTCCTTCTTCATCTACTTGCAATAAATCTAAAGCATGCTTTGTAATATCTATAGAAATTGCTTCGTCACCTTCTACTTGAGCAAAATCACGCACTCTACGTAATAAACGATTTGCTATACGAGGTGTCCCTCTACTTCGTTTAGATAACTCAACCGTGCTATTTTGATCAATGTCTACTTCAAATACTTCAGCAGTACGCTTTATAATTTCTTGTAAACTATTATCGTCGTAATATTCTAATCTAAGATGCACACCGAAACGATCTCTCAAAGGTGCTGAAAGGCTCCCGACACGCGTTGTGGCACCTACTAGCGTAAATGGCGGCAAATCGATTCTAATACTTCTTGCTTCTTCACCTTTACCAACAACGATATCTAAGAAGAAATCTTCCATTGCAGGGTATAACACTTCTTCAACAACTCTGCTTAATCGGTGTATCTCATCTATGAAAAGTACATCTCCAGGTTGTAGCGCAGAAAGTATGGCTGCTAAATCACCGGGTCTTTCAATAGAAGGTCCGCTTGCAGTTCGTAAATTAACATTCATCTCATTAGATATAATATGAGCTAAAGTTGTCTTACCTAGACCAGGTGGACCGTAAAGTAAACAATGATCTAAAGGTTCTTCTCTTAACTTAGCAGCTTTAATAAATATATCTAAGTTTGATTTAATATTGTTTTGACCAATATATTGATTTAAAGTATCTGGTCTTAATGAAAGTTCACTTTGGATATCATCTTCGTGCCCATGTTCATCCATTAATCGCTCATCCAAAAAATCACCTCATTTACTGAATAAGTAATGCTAAACCTCTTTTAACACAAGCATCTACTGAATCAAATGATTCTTTTTCTAGGTTCTTCTTAACTTTTGTAATTTCTCGTTTAGAGTAACCTAATGCTTCTAAAGCTAACAAAGCTTCTTCTAATACATCTTGACCGGCATCTTTACTTTCTGGGAATAACTCAGACTCTTCTGTGATGATTAATTTCCCTTTTAAATCAAGAATAATTTGTCTTGCTGTTTTTTTACCGATACCTGGAAACTTTGTTAAATATGATTCATTTTCATTTTCTATAGCAATTGCTACTTCATTAGGCGTGCTTGTCGCTAAAATTGCTAAAGCTGACTTCGGTCCAATACCTGTCACTTTAATTAAGCTTAAAAACATATCCTTTTCTTCAAGATTCACAAATCCATATAATAATTGGGCATCTTCACGCACAATTAATTGTGTATATACTTGCGTTTCTTTATCTAATTGAGATTGAAAACGATATGAGTTAGGTGTTTGAATTTCATAACCTATACCATTTGCCTCAACTACAATATGAGAAGGATATAATTGTGTAACGATTCCTTTTATATATGCATACATTTAGACAACTTCCTTTACATACTCATTCCAATAATTTCTACTTCATCAACATATGGACTTTCTTTAATTGCATCCATTAACTCTTCTAATGATAACTCAATATTTGCAGCATTAAGAGAAATAGTAATCGTTGCTCTATCCTTTATTGGTAGACTTTGATGTATGGTAAGTACAGAACCTTTAACTTCAGCAATTTTATTCAAGACAGTTGCGAGCATTCCCACTTCATCTTGTACATATAAAATTAATGTTAAATTTTTGGTCTGTTCTTCTAATCTATCAATTGGAAATATTGTATCTTTATATTTATAAAAAGCACTTCTAGATAAATTAAATTCTTTAACTGCATCATAAATCGTTAAATTATTATTTTTTAATAATGCATTTTTAACTTTGATTGTCTTTTGCACTGACTCTGGCAAAACATCTTCTCTGATTAAATAAAACCTTTTTGTTGATTCATTTGATTTTTTCAATTGGAACACGCCCTATTCGACAAATTCAAATTCTCCACCTAAAATTCTTACAATATCACCATTTGAAGCACCGCGTTCTCTTAAGGCATCATCAATACCCATTGAACGCATTTGTCTTGCAAATCTTCTAACTGCTGCATCACGATTAAAGTCCGTCATTTTGAATAATCTTTCAATCGAATTACCTGATACAACATAGGCACCATCGTCATCTCTTGTAATAACAAAATGATCTCGTGATTTTTCGTGTTTATAGACAACACGATGTACGCCAGTTTCTTCTTCGACTGAATCGAAGTCCATTCCTTCAGTTTCATCTAATAAATCAGCAATTTGATATAGTAGTTTATCAACGTTATGACGTGTAACTGTACTAATAGGAATAATATTAACATCTTCTTGAAGTTGTTCTTTAAACATTTCTAATTGTGTTTCTGAATCTGGTAAATCCATTTTATTCGCAACAACAATTTGTGGTCTTCTAGAAAGATTTTCATTATATGATTTTAATTCTTGATTAATTGTAACATAATCTTCATATGGGTCTCTGCCTTCCATACCACTCATATCAATTATATGAACAATTACTCTTGTACGTTCAATATGTCTTAAGAATTGATGGCCTAAACCAACACCTTCTGAAGCACCTTCAATTAAACCCGGTAAATCTGCCATTACAAATCCTCGACCATCATTTGTTTGGACAACACCTAAATTAGGTTTAATTGTCGTAAAGTGATAAGCACCGATTTTTGGTTTTGCTTTGGAAACGATAGATAATAATGTTGATTTACCAACGCTTGGATAACCTACTAAACCTACATCTGCCATAAGTTTAAGTTCTAACATGACTTCAAGTTCTTCACCAGGTTCACCATTTTCACAGAAATCTGGTGCCGGATTACTTGCTGAAGCAAATCTTGAGTTACCTCTACCACCACGGCCACCTTTAGCGACTGTAGCGCGTTGACCATGTTCAACAAGGTCAGCTAAAATCTCTTCATTTTCAGCATTTTTAATAATTGTACCAGGTGGTACTTTTAATATTAAGTCGTCTGCTCCACGACCGTGCATATTACTACTTTGTCCATTTTCACCTTTATCAGCTTTAAATTTTCTTTGGAATCTAAAGTCTAATAAAGTACGTAAACCTTCATCTACCTCAAATACGACTGACGCACCTTTACCACCGTCGCCACCTGCTGGTCCACCAAATGGAACATACTTTTCACGACGAAAAGCTACTAAACCGTTACCGCCATCACCAGCTTTTAACGATATTTTGACCTGATCTATAAACATGTTTACACCTCTATTTCTTTTATGTTAATAAAAAATTCTAATTCTATATGATTTTGACTTTCTGATAAAATTTCAACGTTATATTTAGAAAATGATTGTTCAATTTGATTAAGCTCCTGATTAGTCGCACTTAACCAAATAATCATTGTGACAAATTCCTCTTCTACTGTAAGACTAATATGAATATTTTTTTCATCCATATCGTTAATCACAACATATTTCAAATCATTAAATATATTTGCTAAAGTATTATCTGTTCTTTCTAAGTTCTTTTGATAATAATCGATATTTGAGTTGTCAATTTCAAATGTCCACTTAGAGCCTGACAAAGATAGTTTGTATTCAAATACATTATGAACAAATTTTCTACACGGTGCATTTAAAAACAACTGTTCTTGCTTGAGATTTTTGTACAATTCATCAATTAATAAATCAACCTCTTCATGTTTTCCTAACTGTTTATATGTATATAACAATTGGAACTGATTCACAAAATCATGTCTAGACTTTAAATACACATCTAAATTATTCATTCCATCACCTTTATTATCATTATTCATAACACTCATTATAACATTTTAATATTATGAATAAAAAAAGAAACTGCATTTCTGAATACCTTCATTATAAATAAAACGTACCATTCATATTTATATAAATAACTGCCAACATAATGATTGAGGCTGGGACAATTATACATGTCCCAGCCTCATCTAAATATAAAGATTATTCAGCAGCTGCGTATACAGATACTTTCTTTTTGTCACGACCAAAACGTTCGAATTTAACAACGCCGTCGATTTTAGCGAATAATGTATCGTCTCCACCGCGACCTACGTTTTCACCAGCGAAAACTTTAGTTCCACGTTGACGATAAAGAATAGAACCACCAGTAACGAATTGACCGTCAGCACGTTTAGCACCTAAACGTTTTGATTCAGAGTCACGACCGTTCTTTGTAGAACCTACCCCTTTTTTCGATGCGAAAAATTGTAAGTTTAATTTTAACATGAGTTACACCTCACTTGTAATTTAGTTTAATATATTGCCCATATTCTTCTTCGATTGTTTTCAAAGAAACGATAAGGCCTTGTAATAATATTTGCGCTTGTTCATTTTCTAAGTTTACACTACGTATATGAAAATATCCACCGTCGTCACTGTAATCTATATCAGGCGACTCATCAGTTAATCCAATGATAGCATTTGTTGTACCAAAGACAACTGCTGAAGCACCGGCACAGACTAAGTCTTTACCGTATTCACCTGAATCAGCATGTCCAGACATTTCAATATCTGTAACTTGCCCTTCTTGATTCAAACTAACATCTACATTAATCATAAATTATGCGTTGATTTTTTCGATTGTTAATTTAGTGTAAGGTTGACGATGACCTTGTTTACGTTTGTAGTTTTTCTTAGCTTTGTATTTGAATACAGTGATTTTTTTACCGCGTCCTTGTTTTTCAACTTTAGCAGTAACTGAAGCACCTTCAACAACAGGTGATCCAACTTTAACTGAATCTCCACCTACAAATAATACTTGGTCAAATGTGAATGAATCACCTTCATTTACGTCTAATTTCTCAACCCAAATTGTTTGACCTTCTTCTACTTTAACTTGCTTTCCGCCAGTTTCAATTATAGCAAACATACTTGCACCTCCTAATTTTTTAAGTCACGCCATTCATAGGTGACATACGTACTTTAAGACCTATGATCGAGCGGTTGTATGTAGCTAGAAACTACTCAACTTCAATAGAGTACCACCTACAGCTATTGATGTCAATAATCTTTCATTAATTAGTATTTCTTTCTAATAATTTTAATACAAATGGGAAAATGATGATTAAACATATTAAATTAAATATGACAGTTGGAATTAATCTAAATAGAATAATTTGGCCAATATTAATAGAGGCAATGCCTAAAAATCCATAAAAAACCATGACCCATATTTCAAGTAATACAACTGAAGATATTAAGAGAATAACCATCATCAAAATATCTCTATAAAATACTTTAAATAGTTTATCCATCATAATCACAAAAATAGCATATCCAAATGTATAGACACCGTATATACCGCCATAATAAATATCTGTAAAAATACCTGTAACGATTGCTAAAATAATGGCAACTTTAGGATTTTTGTATACAGCAATTATGAGTAAGTACAAAAATGTTAATCGAGGCACGATAATAAATGTCTCACCAAATAAATGTAAAGGTGATAAACGTGTTAATAATGAATCTAAGTAAAATAATAAGACACCAATTAAAGGAATAACGTAAAATCTCATTATTCCTCACCACTTTCTTCAGATGAAGGTATCGTTTCTGGATCACGTTTAGCAACATATACATGGTTTAATTCTTTAATGTTTGTAGATGTCTTGATGTAAGCAACTTTAGATAAACCATATTCATCATTTTCTACTTTTTCAACTTTACCAACTAATATACCTTTAGGAAGTTGGTCACCTAAACCATTTGTTACAACTTTAGATCCTTTTTTGATACTGTATTTATTATCGATATCACTAATAACAAGTAAATCTTTATCTTCGTCATATCGATTAATCATACCAAAGATATTATCATCATCTTGCTGTATATCTACTGAAAGCTTACTCGTTTTAACACTTGTAGATATTAATTCAACTTGTGAAGAAAATTGGTTTGCTTTTTTAATTCTACCTACTAAACCTTCACTCGTAATGACAGCCATATTTTCTTTCATGCCGCTCTTTTTTCCTTTATCAATAATGATTGTATTCATCCATTGATCTGGACTTCTACCGATTACAGTAGCTGATATTGGATTGAATTGCGAAATATCCTTCATATCCAATTCTTTTTTTAAGGCTTTGTTTTCTTTTTCTAATCTTGCTTTATCAGCTTTGATTTGATCTGTACTTTTTACTTCTTCTTTTAGTTTATCAACGTCTTCGTCTGAAGTGAAAATTCCAGAGAAGAAATCAGAAACAAAAGTAACTGGATAAGATACGATTCTTCCACCAAACGATGATGTATCACTCGCATATTGTTCACTAAGCGATGCAGATTGCGCTCTCACTGAATAACCAACAATTACAATTAATAAAACCATAGAAATTAGAAAAATCATTATTTTATTATTTTTAAAAAAATTCGACAATCCGAACACCTCTTAATCTTCAAATGACTCATTAACAATGATATTACTATTTTAGCTTACACAGCACTTTAAATAAAGTAAGAGACTGCCGAAATAAAAATTTAATATGCAGTTTTAGGTAATAATTCTATATTTGAGTGCATTGCACTTAAATCATTCATTAAATCTTGCTCTGTTTGATAAACATACATCTTTGGTTCCCCAAATTTATACAAGATATACTCTGTTCCTCTTTGCCCTGCAACATAGTTGTCGTCAAATCCCATACGTTCTAGTCCTGAAACATCCATGAATTCACTTTTATTGATCCAATTAAATGCTTGTTTAGTTTGACCTAATGGTACATTTTGTAATAATGGATTATCTTCAATTTTATAAGTTGCATTTGCATGTTGTGGAGCCATTTCTTCAGTCGTTTGTTCATTACTATGATCAAACGGATTTAAATCACTCAATGCTGGTACGTTTCTATATACAATAACAATGATAATGACAATTGCTAATAACGCTAATAAATTTCTAATTAATCTAAATAACCATCTCAAAATTATAGACACCTCTCATTCATTTATATTATACGAAAATTGCTCAAATATCATCATCGGGCTTTAGACCTAAATCTTTAATCATTCTGTAGTCTGATGTATTTAATGAGTTTATTCTTTATAATGAATTCAAGAGGTGATAAATTTGGAATTAATATATATATTTTTAGCTATCTTGTTTTTAATTATCTTTTTTAGATTTTTCGTTGGATTATTAAGAGTTGTAATAAAATTAGCAATCATCGCTTTAGTTATTTACTTCATATATCAAGGCGTACTTTACTTTATGTGACCGCAATGATGAGTTTAAAAAATATAAAACAATGGCCTGGGATAATATATCCCAGGCCATTAGTTTGTTTAACACGATTAATCTGTTAAAGACTGCATTTGATACATTTTGTAATATTGCCCTTCTAACTTGATTAACTCATCATGATTGCCTTTTTCAATAATGCGACCTTTATCAAGAACAATAATTTGATCAGCATTCTTAATCGTTGAAAGTCGGTGCGCAATAATAAATGATGTTCGTCCTTTAGACAACACAGTCATTGCTTTTTGTATAATTTCTTCCGTTTCAGAATCAATACTTGATGTTGCTTCATCTAAAATCAAAATTTCTGGATCAAATGCAAGTGCTCTCGCAAATGAAATGATTTGTCGTTGTCCAGAACTTAGTGTTCGACCCCTTTCTATAACTGGCTCATCAATACCTTTTTTAAAGTGTTCTAACACTCTATCTCCACCTACTGCATTTAAACTTTCAACAGCTTTTTCTCGTGTTACTTTAGGATCGTCTAATGTAATGTTGGATAAAATAGTCCCTGTATATAAGTATGGGTCTTGTAATACAATGCCCATATGTTTACGCATATCTCTTTTATCAGTCTTAATGGTCGGTATACCATCAATTTCAATTGTTCCATTAGTAGGATCATAGAATCTGAATAGTAAATTCATAATAGAACTTTTCCCAGAACCTGTATGTCCAACTAACGCAATTGTTTGTCCTTTATCGACATCTAAATTGATATCTTCCAAGACGTATTCACCTTCATTATAAGCAAACGATACATCTTTAAAATGTACACGACCTTCTATTTTTTTAGGCAACTGAATTTGATGTTCTGGCATCTTTTCTTCAGAGACATTCATCATTTCAAATACTCTTACGCAAGAAACTCTTGCCTGTTCTAATTGCCCCAATACATTTAATACACCAAACAATGGATCAAACAATCTTGTTATATAATTTACAAGAATATATAACGTTCCGACTGAAATTGCAACAGAAGAATTTAGAAATTGTGTTCCAAATACGACAATTAACATTAAAAACACAATACTTCTAATCGTACTTAACAAATTATGTTCTGTCAGCGAATCAAATTGTATGATTTTTTTATAATTGTTTAAATACGCTTGATTCATTTCATCAAAATCATTCATAATTTGTTTTTCCTGTTTAAATGCTTGAATGATATTCATACCATTTATAGATTCATTGATAAGTGCATTCATATCACTATTTTTTTCTCGAATGACATAGTTGTATTTACCCGTTACTTTTTTGTACCACAATAACCAAAGTATTACGAAAGGTATTGTAATCAATGCGATAAAACCAATTTTAATATTAATAAAGAATATCGCAATAATGACACCTATCATCGTAATAAAAGCTGAAATAAAGTTTGGTAATATAACAGTGAATAGTTCGAGTATCATTTGCGTATCATTCGTTATTCTAGCTACTACTTTTCCAGCTGGTAAATTATCAAAGTATTTAATCGGTAACTTTTGAACGTGTTCAAAGAGCTTAATTCTTAACTCTTTAATTACATCTGATCCTGCACGTTGAAGAACGAGTGTTTGAAAATAACTTAATATCGCATGAATAAGTGACACTACAAAGAACAAACTCAATAATAGTAGCACTGGTCGTAATTGTATAATTTGTGAAGCAGATGTTTTAACATAATGATCAATAATATACATCGCAACCAATGGCCCTAATAATTCGAACCCCACTGCTCCAATTAATATAACAATACCAATGATGAATCTTTTCTTATATTTGCTAACAAATGGAAAGAGTTGATTTACAATACTCACTTGCTATACACCTCCTTCAACCGTTGTCTTTCAAATTGAGATTTGTACCAACCATTCATTTGGAGTAATTGATCATGTGTACCTGACTCCGTGATTTCTCCGTGGTCCATGACAACAATTTGATTAGCATGTTTAACACCAGATAATCGATGTGTCGCAATAATGGTTGTTTTACCTTGTCTATATTTTTGTATATTTTGTATAATTTTCTTTTCAGTTTTTGCATCAACAGCCGATAGTGCATCGTCTAAAATTAATATTTTAGGATCCATTATCAATGCTCTAGCAATTGCTATTCTTTGCTTTTGACCTCCAGAAATAGCTATACCTTTTTCTCCTACTAATGTTTCTAATCCTTGAGGTAAACGTTCGATATCTTTTTCAAAGTATGCTAATTTGATCGCTTCTTCGATTTCATTGTCGGTAGCATTCGATTTACCAAATCTAATGTTATCTCTAATAGATCTAGAGAATAAAATATTTTCTTGAGATACATAACCAATTAAACTTCTTAAATCACTTTTTGAAATTTGATTAATATTAGTATCTCCAAGTACGATTTCTCCATCACCAGTAGGATATTCTTTCAAAATTTGTTTGATTAACGTCGTCTTCCCAGAACCAGTTGCACCAACAATACCTAAAGTTTCACCTTTACCTAGTATAATATTGATGTTGTTCAAGTTTATGGATTCACTTGATGGATATTTAAACACAACCGAATTCATACCTATATCATGTGAAGGCATACCTTTATTTTCTACATCAATTACTGTTTCCGCTTCATTTAATGTTTCTTCAACACGATCTATAGACGCATTACCTCTTTGCATAATATTAATCAAAATACCAACTGAAAACATTGGCCATACGAGCATATTTAAATATACGGTGAATGAAATTAGTCCACCAATTGTCATTTCACCACTGTTAACGAGAAATGCTCCATAACCTATTCCGATCACTTGACTCATAGCAGTGATAATAATCGTTATTGGTTGAAAAAACGCATCCATTTTTTCAACATTCATAAATTTTTCTACGACACTTTCGGTCATATTTTTGAAATCTTTGTTGAGTTTATCTTCTTGTACATACGCTCTTGTAACACGTACACCTTCAATAGACTCAAGAACACTGTCATTCATATCACCAAACGATTTTTGTGAAACTAAATAGCGTTTATGAATTCTTTTACCTAATTCAATTTCTAATATGGCTAGTAAAGGTAATGGAATCAGTGCAAATAGTGTAAGCTTCCATGACACTGTAATACCCATCGTTAATATTATCGTTCCCATAAATGTCGTAGAATCAATTAAAGTTAAAATCCCTATCCCTGCAGTATTTCTAATTTGATTCAAATCGTTTGTAGACTTTGCCATTAAATCTCCAGTTCGATTTTTCTCAAAAAATGTTGGACTCATAGATAAAAATTTTTGCATCAGTTTACGTCTCATAAGTGACTCAAGTATTTGAGAACCTGAAAAAATTAAAGTTCTCCAAATATAATTCACGATATAAGACAAAATTAATACAATTATAAAAATAATTACTAATTGATGATATATTTGTTCAGTCAAAGAACGGTCACTTATCTTATCTATAGTCTGCCCTACTATCCAAGGTGGCAATACTTCTACAACGTTCGCAATTAGCAACAGAATAATTGCAATCGTATATCTCTTCCAATGACCTTTAAAAAACCACATTAACTTTTTAATTGCTTGAAACATGTTGTCCCCCCTTAACCCCTATCATTAAACACAAAAAAGCACACGCATCCTTAAAGAAAGCGTGTGCTTAAATTACATTCTAAAGGAAGTGAATATACTACTCCCTAATGCTTCATATTTAACGTAGGGGTAGTGATGTATGATGTTGTTTGTTTATAAAATCTTCTTCTGATGTTTCTCATAAGTCACTACCTCCTCTCTCATAAATTTAAGTTAATGATAGCCTTTTCAAAAATTAATGTCAATATAATATCCGAAAATTTACAATTTTATTTATTTGTTTAATATTTTGTTTAAAATGAATAATGTAATTGAAACGAGAATACCCCAAGCAATTCCTGCAACAATTGAACCGAACATTAAATTAATTGAAAGTGCAGAACCATCTTTAGTTAAAGTAAGAATAATAGATGCTAAGAATACACCTATGATACCTAACACCAAAGTGATGCCATAGTCTTTTCTAACAATTGGTCGCTTTTTCTTGCGTTGAAATAAAGAAATGATAAATAGTAACGGTAATACGACAAATATGAACGTTATGATTTGCAAAATAAAAACTCCTGACTCATTTTTAATTACATTATAACATTGAATCATTCAGTTATATTATTAATTTCTAAGTCTTCACGCATGATATAGTCGTTTTCAAATATGCTAATAAATTCACCATCACCAATGATAATATGATCTAATAAGTCGATACCCATTAAATCACAACAATATAATATGCGCTTTGTCGTTTTAATATCTTCTAAGGAGGGTGTTGGATCACCACTTGGATGATTATGTGCAATCACAATTGAAGCAGCAGAATGCTTAACTGCCTCTCTCAATAAATCTCTCGGATGAACAACAGCCATATTTAATGAACCAATAAAAATCGATTGTTCATGTATAATTTGATTCTTTGTATTTAATAATAAAGCCACAAAGTGTTCTTGCTTTAAATATCTTAATTTTTCCATTAAATAATCTGCAACATCTTGTGGTTCATTGATTTCTACTTTGTCGAGAACAGTATTGCTATGCATTCTTTTAGCTAATTCAATAACTGCCAAAATTGTAATTGCCTTAGATTCACCAATGCCATTAACACTTAGCAATTCAGACAATGTTAAATGTCTTAGCTCTCTAGTATTTTCAACTAAATTCAATACTTTATTTGCACATTCTAGACTGGAGTATTGTTTGCTTCCTGAATTAATAATGATCGCCAATAATTCTCTATTTGTTAATTTATCCGGACCATATGATTTAAGTCTTTCTCTCGGTTTATCTTCATGTTGTAAATCTTTAATTTTAATAACCATAGTAGCCTCCTAAAAAATAATCATTAAGTTCAATTTGGAATAATTGTACAAATATAACTGCAAGTGTCAAAAAAGGAACGAGTGGTACTTTTTGAATTTTATTTCGTGTGATACATACATAAAGTGTGATCAATACACCCGCAAATATAAAAGTAAACATAAAACATAATATAAAATGTGATACCGATAAAATTAAACTGAGTAACGAAAATAATTTAATATCTCCATAACCTAGCCCTCCCCTTGATATGAAATATAAGATGTGCAAAATTAATATGATAATCAGTGCGTAAATAAATTGTTCTCGCGTTATTCCAAATAAATAAACACTACATACTAACATAATGATGAGCATATGATTCGGTATGACAAAATGATGGAAATCATAAATGGACAAAGGTATTAAAAAGATAATTAAGAGGTAATACAAAAGAGGATTTAGTTGAACTGTTGAAAGAATTGGAGTGAGAAATAGTATGCCTAAAAAGACTTCACAAATTAATAAACTTATTGGAATATCCTTCTTACAATAACGACATTTACCGCGCAATGCTACATAACTTACAATGGGTATTAAATCTATTGGTTTAAGTGATGTATGGCATGATTCACAAACAGAACGCTTCGTTAACAAATGAAAGTTCACTTTCTTCACACCCGTAAGTTGATACATATAACTTGCAATGATTGCACCGAATATAAACATTTTGAACATGCTTTTTAACTCCTTTTTGATATAAATTAATATACCAAATAACACCTCAATATTTATAATCGCATTTTGTTAGTAAATAGCTCTAATACTTTTAAACGCTTTATAAATCCATTAAAAAAACTTGAAAAACACCTAAAGATAGCATGTGTTTTTCAAGTTTTGTAAAATTTTAAAATTTAATAACCTAGGGCTAATGCAATAATAATACCAACTAAGCAGATAACAACCCACAGTAATAATAACTTCCAAATAAATTTAACCCAAGTTGTGTATGAGATTCCTGCTACAGCTAATCCTCCCATTAATGAAGCTGATGTTGGGAAAATACTATTACTCACTGCATCACCATATTGGAAGGCAAGTACTGCCATTTGTCTATTGATATTCAATAAATCAGAAATTGGCACCATTAATGGCATAGTCGTCATCGCTTGACCAGAACCAGATGGGATGAAGAAATTCAAAATCATTTGTATGATAAACATCATCCCTACCGTAATACTTGCTGGTAAATCTTGAATTGTATTTGTTAAATAATAAACGATTGTGTCGATAATTTTACCATTTTCTAATACAACGACGATTGCTTTAGCGAAGCCAACAATTAATGCTCCAAATAAAATAGACTGCATACCCTCGATTAATGCATCGAAAGTACCATTAAAACCTAGACCAGCAATAAAACCTGCCAATAATCCGACTAGCAAGAAATTGGCACTCATTTCATTAAATGACCAACCAAATGTAAAAATACCAAATACGTTAAAACATATTGCACTAATTAATAAAATTAAACAAAACATTTGTCGCTTTGTAAATCTACCAATTTCTTCTTGCGGTCCTATTTGATCTTTTTCTTGTTGTTCTAACTCATATACTAAACTTTTCTTTGGATTCTTTTTAACTTTTCGAGCGTAAAACATAACGTATGCAATACCTACAATTAATACACAAATATAAATAATTGTTCTAAATTCCCATCCAGAAAAAAGTGGAATTTCTGCAATCTGTTGAGCAACGCCAACTGTAAATGGGTTGAGCATTCCGCCGAGAAAGCCAGCAGCAGCGCCCATGATAATCATTGCAGCACCTGTCATTGCATCATATCCGACTGCTCTAGCAATCGCTATACCGATTGGAACAAAAATAATCGTCTCTTCAGCTAAACCTATAGAGAAACCAAGCAATGAAAAAATGAACATCGTTAGTGGAATCATTAACTTACCGTTTTTACCAAGCTTATTCATCGCGGCATTGACACCATTTGTAATGGCACCTGTCTTATGAATAATGCCAAAAGCACCACCAACTAAAAATATGTAAAAGATAATATCAGCACCACTGATTAATCCTTCAGGTATTGATCTAAATATTTCTAAAAAGCCAGAAGGTTCACTATCTACTAAATGATATGTACCCGAAACAACCTCTTCCCGATCATCAACAGACTTCCTGTCAAATTCCCCAGAAGGTATGACATATGTCAGCAAACAACTCATAGCAATAATGAAAAGCAATATAGCATATGTATGAGGATTCTTGAACCTTATAAATTTTCCAACTAAATCTTTCAAATTAATCCCCCCTATTTATAAGTACCATCATACACTATTATCAGAAAATATTGAATATTATATAAAAATCTTCGATTTTATTCGTGCATGCCCATAAAAAAATGCCGTCAAAGTCAATGACTTTGCCGGCATTTTATATTAATCTTTAAATAATTTTCTTACTTCACTAATAAAGTATAAACTTCCTGTTACAACGAGTAATTCTCCGTCGTATTGTTCAATAAATTGAGGATAGTCTTGAACTTTTTCAATATGGTGGTGCTCTAAATAATCGTATACTGCATCTATTGGTAATGCTTTTGGAAAATCAAATGTTGTTACATAAAATCTATTGGCTATTTCTTCTATGCTATTCATCATTTTCCCTATTGGCTTACCATCTATCGCTGCAAATAATACATCGATTTTTTTGTCAGAATAGTATTGTTTTAATGTATCTACTAACGCATCAATACTTTCTCTATTATGGGCACCGTCTATTAAAATAAGTGGTTCTTCTTGAACTTTTTCAATTCGACCTGACCATGTTGTATGTTCTATCGCATCAATCATTGTATTAAAGTTTAATTGAATCATACCTCTTTGATACATTTCAATAAGTGTTGTGATCGCTAGTGCAGCATTTTCATGCTGATGTTGACCTATCATTTTGAGTTGAATGTTTTCTAATTCATAACTACCATATCGATACGTAAATTCAGTATCATCTGATAGTACATGAAAATCGCGATCTAGTTCTAGACCTTTATTGTAATTTTTCTCAACTACTTCTCTAACGAAATGTAACGCATCTTTAGGCTTAATCGCATATACAAGAGGAACACTTGGTTTAATGACACCAGCTTTTTCTCTTGCAATATCCATATACGTATCTCCTAAAATATTAGTATGATCTAAACCGATACTTGTTAACACCGTCATTATTGGTTGAAATACATTCGTTGAATCATTTAAAGCACCTAATCCCGCTTCAATGATGACAAAATCTACAGGATGTACTGTACCAAAATATACAAACATCATTAATGTAATGATTTCAAATTCAGTAGCAGGACCTAAATCAGTTTCAGATTCAAGTCGTTCAGATATTGGTTTAACTATCTGAACTAACTCAACCAATTCATCATCTGTGATTGGTGTTCCATTAATACTGATTCTTTCATTGAAAGTGACAATATATGGCGATGTGAAAGTACCGATTTCATAGTTATTAGCTACTAGGGCTTCTCTTAAATAACTGACAGTTGAACCTTTACCATTTGTACCGACTACGTGAACTGCTTGAATCTTTTCTTCAGGATTACCTAATTTGTCGAGCATCCACTTCATTCTTTTAACGCCTGGTTTAATACCGAACTTCGTGCGTTCATGTATCCAGTGTAAACTATCTAAATAATTCATAAGATTTCCTAGCCTTTCAGTTGTTCAATTCTTGCTAATACACCATCATATTTTTCTTGATAATTAACTTTTTTATCTTTTTCTTCGTTAATAATCTTTTCAGGTGCATTTGCAACGAATTTTTCATTGCTTAATTTTTTATTAACACGATCTAATTCTTTTTGCCATTTTTGAAGTTCTTGTTCAAGTCTTTCTATTTCTTTATCCATATCAATTAAACCTTCTAAAGGTAATACAACTGTTGCACCAAATACAACTTCAGTCATTGCTTTTTCTGGAATATCAACTTTCGTATCAATCACTAGCTCACTTGGATTACAGAAACGCATTAAATAGTCTTTATTGTCTAAGAGTTGTTTTTTCACTTTTTCGTCTTTAGCTTCAATGTGAATTGGTACTTCTTTAGACATTGGCGTGTTCACTTCACGACGTGCTTGTCTTACAGATTTAATGATTTCAACTAATAGTTGCATAGATACTTTACTATTTTCATTTGATAATTCTGGTCTTACTTCTGGCCATGAAGCTTGAATAATTGTTTCGCCTTCATGTGGTAATGCTTGCCAAATATGTTCTGTTACGAATGGCATTAATGGATGAAGCATACGCATTGTTTGGTCTAACGTATAAGCTAGTACTGAACGTGTCATTTGTTTTTTAGCTTCGTCATCACCATTCATTGGTATTTTACTCATTTCGATATACCAATCACAGAATTCATCCCAAATAAAGTTATATAATACACGGCCAACTTCACCGAATTCATATTTATCACTTAAATCCGTAACGTTCGCAATCGTTTCATTTAATCGTGTAAGGATCCATTCATCTGCAACAGATTTTTCACCAGATAAATCTATATCTTCAAATTTAAAATCTTCACCGATATTCATAATGCTGAAACGAGACGCATTCCAAATTTTATTGATAAAGTTCCATACCGCTTCAACTTTTTCAGTAGAATAACGTAAGTCATGACCTGGAGATGAACCAGTAGCTAAGAAGTATCTTAAACTATCTGCACCATATTCATCTATTACATCCATTGGGTCAACACCGTTACCAAGTGATTTACTCATTTTACGGCCATCTTCAGCTCTTACTAAACCGTGTAGTAAAACGTCATTGAACGGCTTTTTACCTGTAAATTCTAATCCTTGGAAAATCATTCTTGATACCCAGAAGAAAATAATATCATAACCTGTTACTAACGTATTAGTTGGATAGTAACGTTTGAAATCTTCATTGTTTTCATCTGGCCAACCTAATGTTGAGAATGGCCATAATGCAGAACTAAACCATGTATCTAGAACATCTTCATCTTGAGTCCAATTCTCGATATCTGCTGGAGGTTCTTCACCAACGTATGTTTCACCTGTTTCATTATGGTACCATGCTGGAATTTGATGACCCCACCATAATTGTCTTGAAATTGTCCAGTCACGAATGTTTTCCATCCATCTATTGAATGTGCCTTCAAAACGTTCTGGTACAAAATTAATACGACCATCTGTATCTTGATTGTCTAATGCTTGTTTAGCTAATGGCTCCATTTTAACAAACCATTGTGTAGATAAATAAGGTTCAACTACTGCGCCACTTCTTTCTGAGTGTCCAACAGAATGAACATGTTCTTCTATTTTGATTAATTCGCCAGTTTCTTTTAAGTCTTCGATTAATTGTTTACGGCATTCAAAACGATCTAAGCCATTATATTTACCTGCAAGCTCATTCATCGTACCGTCTTCATTCATTACATTAATTTTTTCAAGTTGATGTCTTTCACCAATTTCGAAGTCATTAGGGTCATGAGCTGGTGTAACTTTCATTGCACCACTACCGAATTCAATATCAACATAGTCATCACCAATAATCGGTAATTCACGGCCAATAATCGGTAAGATAACGGATTTACCAATTAAATGTTTGTAACGATCATCATTTGGGTTAACAACGATTGCTGTATCACCTAACATCGTTTCAGGACGTGTCGTTGCAATTTCAATTGCGCCTTCTCCGTCTTTAAAAGGATATTTAATATGATAGAAATGACCTGTAATATCTTCGTGAATAACTTCAATATCAGAAATAGCTGTTTTAGTTTGTGGATCCCAGTTAATAATTCTTTCACCACGATAGATAAGACCTTTGTTATACATATCAACAAACACTTTTTTAACTGCTTGAGATAAACCTTCATCTAAAGTAAAGCGTTCACGACTATAGTCTAATCCTAAACCTAATTTAGCCCATTGAGCTCTAATAAAGTCAGCATATTCTTCTTTCCATGACCAAGCATGCTCAAGGAATTTTTCTCTTCCTAAATCATGTCTTGATAAACCTTGTTCTCTTAATTTACCTTCAACTTTAGCTTGAGTCGCAATACCTGCATGGTCCATACCAGGTAAATACAATGTGTCATAGCCTTGCATTCTTTTCATTCTTGTTAAAATATCTTGTAAAGTTGTATCCCATGCATGACCTAAATGCAACTTCCCTGTTACATTTGGTGGTGGAATAACAATTGTGTATGTTTCCTTGTCTTTATTTTCACTTGGCTTAAAATAATTATGATCTAACCAAAATTGATAACGGCCTTCTTCAACCTTTTTAGGGTTATACTTAGGTTCCATTTCCATTAAAATCACTCCCTTTATAATATAAAAAACCCGTCCTAATAAATAGGACGGGTTAAACCGTGGTACCACCTAAATTCAATATAATCACTTATATTGCACTCTAACGATTATCGCTCGCACACGCATTAACCTACTTAGTTTCAATTAACGTTCAATTTAAGGCTACCTTCAATCATCATTAATATGCATTTACACCAACCATGCACTCTCTATCATTAATCAATGATTTACTCTTCCTTGATAAATATTCGATTACTTTAATAATATAAGCAGAATCCATATAAGTCAATATTGATTCAATTTAATTTCCATATTTTCTAGATCTAACTGTTAAGAATATTTTAATTAACGGTGCAACGATCAGTAGAATAAAGAATATCCTAAATATATGATAACTTGATATCATCGCGACATCTCCACCAGTTTCTAATGCTACAACGATAATTTGAGCCATACCACCAGGTGCTGCACTTAAGAATAAGTCATTTATATTGTCGTCTATAAATATCTCAAATACAAAAACTAGTACAAATGCACCAATAATCAGTGATACATTTTGAAATGCGATAGCAAATATCGTTTTTTTCGTTAAATTATTAATTAAATCAGATATTTGAACACCTATTCTTATGCCAAATAATACTTGTGCAACGACAATGATCGGATAATCCAATGAAAAGATTTGTCCAGTATATAAATTCCATACTAATAAAACAAATATCGGTGCTAGTAACTGAGGTACAGGTACTTTAATTTTATAGAATATATAAAATAAAGCGAGGATACTTATTAGTATCACAAATAGTCCTGAGATATCTAGCGCTGTAAATATAGATGGCGCTTTTTCAATTTGTCCTGACGCCGTACCATCATTACCATAAATAGATGAAATAATTGGAACTAATATGACGACAAACATGATTCGAGATGTTTGAGTCAATGTAACGATTAATAAATCTGCTTTTTTATTTTCTTCTGCCATTATAACCATCTGACTTAAAGCACCTGGAATTGCACTTAATAATGCTGTTTCGAATGTAACATTTGCAATTTTTCTAAATGCTATAGACACAATTAACGCTAGTATTAAAATAAATACTGACATTAATATAATTTGTAGCCATTCATCTTTAATATCATGAAGGACAGTAGGCGTAAATGTTGAGCCCATTTGTATCCCTAATATAAGTAAACCGATATTACCTAACCATACTGGCCATTTAATCGTGCGTTTTAATACTTTAATCATTATTAAACTCGCAAATATAGGTCCAAACATCCACGGTAATATCATGTGAATACTTTGTAACACAAAACCGAGTATAATGGCTAACAAGCATACAAATACAATGTTCCATTTATTTCTATTCATGATTAACACCTCAAAAAGATTATATCATTTATGTTTCTATATTTTGAGGTAAGTTTTATTCGTTTGTAATTCTTTCTAATGCTGTATCAAAAGCTTGAATTGTTTTTTCAATATCTTCTTTAGTATGAGCAGTAGATAGGAATGTACCTTCAAATTGTGAAGGTGGTAAAAATACGCCTTCTTGAGCCATTTCTCTATACATTTTGCTGAATAGTTCTAAATCTGAAGAATTTGCTTCTTCAAAGTTAGTTACAGGTCCTTCATTTAAGAAATAACCTATCATTGAACCTGCTCGATTAACCGTAATCGGTACAGCGTGTTTCGCAAATACTTCTTTAAGACCTTTTTCAAGTAAATCTCCAAGTTCGTTAAAGTATTGATAGCTTTCTTCAGTTAATTCACTTAGTGTTGCGTAACCACTTGTCATTGCTAATGGGTTACCTGAAAGTGTACCAGCTTGATATACATTACCGACTGGTGCTATTTCTTCCATAATTTCTCTCTTACCACCGAATGCGCCAACTGGTAGTCCACCACCAATAACTTTACCTAAACATGTTAAATCTGGTGTCACACCAAAGTAACCTTGTGCACAGTTATAGCCAACTCTAAATCCAGTCATGACTTCATCGAAAATAAGTAATGAACCGTATTCTTTCGTAATATCACGTAAACCTTCTAAGAATCCTTCAACAGGTGGGACAACGCCCATGTTACCAGCAACTGGTTCAACAATAACGCCTGCAATATCTTCACCAAAGTGTTCAAATGCAACTTTTACTGCTTCTATATCGTTATATGGTACAGTTACAGTGTTTTTTGCTGTGCCTTCTGGTACACCAGGAGAATCTGGTAAACCTAAAGTCGCGACGCCAGAACCTGCTTTAATTAATAATGAATCACTATGTCCGTGATAGCAGCCTTCAAATTTCAATATTTTATTTCTGCCAGTATATCCTCTAGCAAGACGTAATGCGGCTAATGTCGCTTCTGTACCTGAAGAAACCATTCTTACCATTTCAATAGATGGCACACGTTCAATAACAAGTTTAGCCATTTTATTTTCAAGTTCAGTTGATGCACCGAATGAAGTTCCTTTATCAACTGCTTCATGTAATGCAGCTTTTACTTTTTCATGTGTATGACCTAGAATTAATGGTCCCCAACTTAACACATAATCAATATATTCATTACCATCTACATCATAAATTTTAGATCCTTGTCCGTGGTCCATAAAAATCGGTGGTGTATCTACTGATTTAAAAGCACGTACTGGACTATTTACGCCACCTGGCATTAAATTTACAGCTTCATCATAGGCATTTATTGAACGTTCATATCTCATATTAGTAGTCTCCTCCGTCTAAGTATTTACAAATATCTTTAGCAAAATAAGTAATAATCATGTCAGCGCCAGCACGTTTCATTGACGTCATTTGTTCCATCACGATTTTTTCTTCATCAATCCAGCCGTTTAATGCAGCTGCTTTTGTCATACTGTATTCTCCACTTACATTATATGCAACAATTGGTAAGTCTGAGCGATTACGAACATCTCTAATGATATCTAAATAGCTTAGTGCTGGTTTAACAATCATCATGTCGCAACCTTCTTTAATATCACTTTCTAATTCTCTGAATGCTTCTAATCGATTACTTGGATCCATTTGATAAGTCTTACGATCACCAAATGAAGGTGCTCCTTCTGCTGCTTCTCTAAATGGGCCATAGAAGCTAGATGCGTATTTAATACCATAACTCATAATAGGAATATTTATAAATCCTGCTTGATCTAAGCCTTCTCTAATTTCAGCAACAAATCCGTCCATCATATTACTTGGCGCAATAATATCTGCACCAGCTTTAGCTTGTGATACAGCTGTTTTCACAAGTAATTCTAATGATTGGTCGTTATCTACATCTTTTGTTTCTTCGTTTATCACACCGCAATGTCCGTGATCTGTATATTCACATAAACACGTATCCGCTACAACTAACATATCTGGAAATTTACTTTTAGATAATCGTGTTGCTTTTTGTATAATACCATCATCAATAAAAGCACCTGTTCCACAAGCATCTTTCTCATTAGGTATACCAAAGAACATAACACCTCTAATGCCTAAATCATAAGCTTCTTTAAGCTCTTGTTCTAATAAGTTTAAACTTAATTGATAAATACCTGGCATTGAAGATATTTCGTTTTTAATATTATCTTCTTCAATTACAAAAATCGGATATATTAAATCTGATTTATGAACATACGTTTCTTTCACCATATTTCTCATAACTTGAGATGATCTAAGTCTTCTATGTCTATCAAATTTCATGATTTTACCTCTTTCAAAATTGTATTTATCATGCCTTCTAATGTGTATTCTTCTGCTACTTTAGAAGGTTGATGATATGTATTTAACTTTCGCTCTGTTATCGCACCAATTGCATAAACTTCGACTGAGTCTGGAATTCGATGATAGTTATCAAAATAACTTGATACAGCCGATGAACTTGAAAAAGTAACATGCGTTACTTCTTGCTGTTGTATCAGTTCATGTACTTTTCTAACATTTTCTATATTTGTAACAGGTTCATATAGATGCAGTACTTGTACTTGATTATCCCATTTCATAAGTTCTTTCGCCAGTTTATCCCTAGCTTGTTTACTACACGGGATTAATATAGATTGGTTTGTGAACTGATCTTTAAATTCATGTAATAAACCTTCTTGAGTAAATGAATCTGGCATTAAATCTACTGGGATATTGTACTGATCTGCTATTTTTTTAGTTTTTGTACCGATAACAGCAATACGATCGACTTCTATTTGATTTAAATATGGTTCAAATATTTTGATCGCATTTACAGACGTAAAAATAAGCCAATCATAGTGCGGTTTTAAACAAGATTGTTCAAATTTGATAGGAACAATATCAATGAACGGATAATGACGAATTTCGACATCTTCACGTTGAACAGTTCTTGTACTTGTAACCACAATGATTGGCTTCATGTTAACGACTCCTTATTATGCTTCTTCGTTCAATTTCTTAATGATTTCATATGCACCTTGTGCTTTTAATTCTTCAGAAACTTGTTTACCTATTTCAACAGGGTCAGTTCCTTTTATTGTTGATTCATATCTTTCTTTACCATCTGGAGACATGATTAAACCTGTAAATGAAATTTCATCATTTTCAAGTGTTGCGTAACCAGCTATTGGCACTTTACAACTACCATCCATTTCATTTAAGAAAGTTCTTTCACATGTTACACATGTTTCTACATTCTCATCATGAACTGATTTAAGAATATCTAATAATTCTTGATCATCACTTCTACATTCGATACCTAGTGCACCTTGCCCTATAGCAGGTACCATCGTATCTTCTTGTAAATATTCAGTAACGATATCATCACTCCAGCCCATACGTTTTAATCCAGCTGCAGCAAGTATAATCGCATCGAAGTCTTCAGTTTCTAATTTATTTAAGCGTGTATCAATATTTCCACGAATCCACTTAATTTTTAAATGAGGATATTTTGCTAATAATTGTGCACCACGTCTTAATGAACTTGTACCAACGATACTACCTGGTTTCAAATCTGCAAGTTTGACATGGTTATTTGCGATATATGCATCAAATGGATTTTCACGTTCTGGAATACATCCTAATGTTAATTCATCAGGCAATTCACTTGGAACATCTTTTAAGGAATGAATTGCAAAGTCAATTTCATGATTGAATAATGCTTGTTGTATTTCCTTAACGAATAATCCTTTACCACCGACTTTAGATAATTGAACATCAACAATCTTGTCACCTTTCGTAACGATTTCTTTAATTTCAATATCTAAATCTGGGTGTTTTTCTTTTAATTTATCTATAAATTGCTGACTCTGCGTCATAGCTAATTTACTTTTTCTAGAACCTACAATAATTTTACGCATAATTTCCTCCACCATTGTTTAGTTAAACCATTGATGAAATCCTGAAAATTTTGAGACCACCAAATAATTTATCATACACACGAGAAACATCATAATATTTGCTATAACTAACGTTTTTGTGTTGATTGATTTTCTTACTCTTAAAAACAAATAAATACCATAAAGTAGTAAGACAATTAAGGAACCGACTACTTTACTATCAATCCATATTTCACTACCAATTATAATAAGTCCCCATTGAATGCCAAGTATTAAACTAATTAATAAGACTAAAAATCCTACTAATGTAAATCTGAATACATTTTGTTCTAATTGGTCAATACTGCCCATTCTAAAGAACTTTTGATTAAATTTTTTCTCTTTTAAATTTTTTCTTTGTAACAAATACAAAATTGCATGTGATGTACTCAATGCAAAAAGAACATAGCTTAAAATAGCTAAAGAAATATGTATTAAAAGTAATTCATTCATTATATTTGCAGCAGTATTTTCTGTGTCATACTGTTCTGGTCTAAATGTATGAATAACTAAAAATACAAATCCAATCAAATTGATAATAAAGACTGTTAAATCTGTGGATTTAAAATAATTTAAAACTAATGAAACAGTGATAATCATCCATGTATAAAAATAAAATCCTTCAAAAATTGTTAGTACAGGGAATTGTTTCGTTGTAACAATATACATGCACAAAAAGATTGTTTGAAAAATCCAAACAATCCCTAGCGCATAATACCCAAACTTTCTAACTTTAGAATTCTTTTGAATAAAGTCATAAAAATAGCACCCTAAACAAATCATGTAAATAATTAATACTATTTCATGCAAACGTACAGAAATTACATCTTGCATAGCATCACCATTATTTTGTATTAAGATTCAACTGTTTTAGCAGACAATTGATCTTGCTTTAATTCTTTCTTAGTTTCATTTATTCGCTCAACTTCACTTGAGATATTGAAGATTTCTTGGAATAATTCTAATTTTTCTTTTGATTTTTTGTCCGTTGATAATTCTTTTGCTTGTGTAATCGGATCTTTTAATAGTTGATTGACGATACTCTTCATGTGTTTAGAAATAACTTTACGCTCTCTGTCAGTCATATCAGGAAGCTTTCTTTCAACACTCATCATTGTATCTTGTTGTATATGTGATGCTTTGTCTCTTAATGCCGTAATAATTGGCACAACACCTAACATATTCACCCATTCATCGTGTTTATCAATTTCTTTAGCAATTAATAATTCAATTTCACGTGCTGCTTGTTCACGTTCAGCTAAATTAGCATCAACAAGTCCGTTTAAATCATCCACGTCATAATTAAACATTGAATCTAAATCATTTACACCTGGGTCTATATCTCTAGGTACCGCAATATCAATTAATACTAACGGTTTATTCCTTCTAAAACGCTCTACATCACGCATCATATCTTTAGTTAATACATAATGTTCAGCACTAGTAGAACTGATCACAATATCAGCTTCCATTAATGAACATTGTAATTCATTGATGCTTTTCGCTACACCTTTATACTGCATCGCAAGAGATTCCGCTTTTGCTACTGTACGGTTTAAAACAGTGATGTCTTTAACGCCACTACCATTTAAATTCGCAACTGCTAACTCAGCCATTTCCCCTGCACCAATGATTAATGCTTTCTTATTATCTAATTTACCTAAAACTTTTTTAGATAATTCGACAGCTGCATAAGATACTGAAACAGCATTTGACGCAATATCTGTCTCATGATGCGCACGCTTTGCTAAAGTAATTGCTTGTTTAAATAGACGGTTAAACATTGTTCCAGTTGTAACCTCTGTTTGAGCAATTTGAAATGCGTCTTTCATTTGACCTAGAATTTGAGTCTCTCCTAGAACCATTGAGTCTAGT
Source organism: Mammaliicoccus sp. I-M35 (assembly GCF_022386455.1). Classification (NCBI taxonomy): domain Bacteria; kingdom Bacillati; phylum Bacillota; class Bacilli; order Caryophanales; family Staphylococcaceae; genus Mammaliicoccus; species Mammaliicoccus sp. I-M35. Next base: position 389,742 of record NZ_JAJNIL010000001.1, read on the forward strand.
CCAGAAGTCACTCTAAATAAATGTTCCACTGCATCATTCTCAGTTAAAACATTTGTATATTGTTTAATTGTATCTAAAGATTGATCAAACCAATCTGCTAAAAATGACTGAATATAATATTTACCAGTGTGGATTTGATCTACAACAGCATATACTTCAGTTCTATTACAAGTCGATAAGATTACACATTCTAATATAGATTTTTGATTGTTTAGTGTTACAAGCGCATTCTCAATTTCTTGATCATTAAAAGCTAGTTTTTCACGCATTGCAACATCTGCAGTCTTATAGTTTACGCTTACTACAACAACATGCACTTCTAACGCCCCCATTAATTTATGTCCAATGTCTAAATTATAACATTTCTAATCTAGAAATGTGAGTAATTTGTTTAAATAAATTGTGACAATAATGCCCAAATATTGTCTGTCTTATCTTTATTTAAAGATGAGTAACTAATCAATTTATCTTCAGGATCTAATTCTAATGTTTGTCTAATGATTTTCAAATGCTTTTGTACTTTACCTTTAGGAATTTTATCCTCTTTAGTCGCAATGACAATAGTTGGTATTTCAAAATGTTTCAGATAGTTATACATCAACACATCATCTTGAGTCGGTTTATGTCTAATATCAACTAATTGAATTACACATCTTAATGCTTCTCTAGTTGTTAAGTACTGTTCAATCATCTTACCAAACTGTTCTCTTTGTTTTTTACTAACTTTAGCATATCCATAACCTGGCACATCTACAAAGATAAGTTGCTCATCGATATTAAAGAAGTTTAATGTTTGTGTCTTACCTGGTTTCGATGACGTTCTTGCCACTTTTTTTCTTGAAATTAACGTATTGATAAATGTTGATTTCCCAACATTTGAACGTCCGCTAAGTGCTATTTCTGGCAAACCAGTCTCAGGATATTGTTTTGGATCTACTGCACTGATTATAATATCTACATTATTCGGATTAATTTTCATCGTTTTCTCCTACAAGTTTGTTTCTTTTATTATATCTTATCTTACTTATATTTTAAACACAGTAACGATAGGTCTATCAAATCACTTTTAAACATTAAAGAAGGCTGAGACAGTTAATAACATGTCTCAGCCTTTATAATCATATGTGATTATGCTGATGTTTTTTCATCATTGATTAAATTACCTTCACTATCATATAAGTTTGGTAATTTATGATCTCTAATTGTATCTTCAGTAATAACTACTTTACTTACATCAGAGCTAGATGGAATATCAAACATAATATCGATTAAAGCTTCTTCAATAATTGAACGAAGTCCACGTGCACCTGTTTTACGTTCTATTGCTAATTCACTAATAGCCGTAAGTGCTTGTTCATCAAATTGTAGTTCAACATCATCTAATTCAAGCATCTTAGTATATTGTTTAACTAACGCATTCTTAGGTTGCGTTAAAATATTTTTCAATGCATCAACATCTAATGTTTCAAGGTTAGCTACAATTGGAATTCTACCAATAAATTCAGGAATTAAACCATAAGCCTGTAAATCTTCAGGTCTAATTTGTGATAATAATGATTCTTCGTCACTAATTTCATCACCTGAACTACTAAAGCCGATAACTTTTTCACCAAGTCTACGTTTAATAACTTCATCAATACCATCAAAGGCACCACCAAGGATAAACAGAATATTTGTTGTATCTATTTGAATAAACTCTTGGTTTGGATGCTTTCTTCCACCTTGAGGCGGTACACTTGCTGTCGTACCTTCTAATATTTTAAGCAATGCTTGTTGTACACCTTCACCAGATACGTCACGTGTAATTGACGTATTCTCTGATTTACGTGCAATTTTATCAATTTCATCCACGTAAATGATACCTTTTTCAGCACTTTCAACATCGAAATCTGCTGCTTGGATTAATCTTAATAATATATTTTCAACGTCTTCACCAACGTAACCTGCTTCAGTTAAACTTGTTGCATCTGCAATTGCAAATGGTACATTTAATGATTTAGCTAACGTTTGTGCAAGCAATGTTTTACCACTACCAGTAGGTCCGATTAATGCAATATTACTTTTCTGTAATTCAACACCATCTTCACTTTCAGAAGGTTGTTGTACACGTTTATAATGATTATAAACAGCTACAGCTAATGATTTTTTCGCATTTTCTTGACCAATAACATAATCATTTAATTGTTCCATAATTTCTTTAGGTGTAGGAACATCAGTAAACTGTTCTGGTTCTTGTGACTTTAATTCTTCCTCTACAATTTCAGAACACAATTCTATACATTCATTACAAATATATACGCCACTACCAGCAACAAGTTTTTTAACTTGATCCTGTTCTTTACCACAAAAAGAACATTTTAAGTTTTCTTCACCATCGTTAAATTTAAACATTTTTACACCCCTATTCTTTTTAGACTATACTAAATGTTTTTTACTTTTTCAAATTAAACGGACTAAAAAAGAATAGTAGCAGAAATATTCTGCTACTATAGTTACTTTAATACCGAATAATTATTATTCTCCAGCTGATTCAGCTACTAATAAATCGATAACTTTTTGGATTTTAAGGTCATTAACTAAAATATCGTTATTACCTAATGTTGCTTTAATATCTTCAACAGATAATCCAAATTGTTCGCTCATTTTAGCGAATTCAGCTTCAACATCTGCATCAGATACTTCGATATTCTCTGCATCAGCAATAGCTCTTAAAGTTAAATTAGTTTTAACGCGTTTTTCAGCATCTTCTTTCATTTGTGCTTTAAGTTCTTCTTCTGATTGACCTGAGAATTGATAGTATAACTCAAGGTTTAAACCTTGTTGAGAAATACGTTGTTCAAATTCTTGCATCATACGATCTAATTCTGTATTAATCATAGCTTCTGGAATATCAACTTTTGCATTGTCAGTAGCTTTTGTAATAGCTTCTTCTTTTTCAGTTGCTTCTGCTTGATTAACTTTAGCTTCTTCTAAGTCTTTACGTAATTTTTCTTTATATTCATCAACTGTGCTAACTGATTCATCAAGTTCTTGTGCTAACTCGTCATCTAATTCTGGAATTTCTTTAGATTTCACTTCGTTAACTTCACATTTGAAAGTAGCTTCTTTACCAGCTAATTCTTCAGCGTGGTATTCTTCTGGGAATGTGACAACAACATCTTTGCTATCGTTAGCTTTAAGACCGATTAATTGTTCTTCAAATCCAGGGATGAATGATCCAGAACCAATTTCAAGATCATAACCTTCTGCTTGACCACCTTCGAAAGCTTCACCATCAACATAACCATCGAAGTTAATGTTAACAACGTCTCCTTCAGCGATTTCGCCTTCTTTAACTGTTAATTCAGCTTGACGGCTTACTGCATCTTCAATTGCTTGATTGAATTCTTCGTCAGTTACTTCACGATCTTGTTTCTCGATTGAAAGACCTTTATAGTCTCCTAATTCAACTTCTGGTTCAACAGTTACAGTTGCTTCAAAGATAAGTTCTTTACCTTTTTCCATTTGTGTAACGTCGATTTCTGGACGATCAACTGGGTTGATTTCTGCCTCTTCTACTGCATTACCATATGCTTCAGGTAAAATGAAATCTAAAGCATCTTGGTATAATGATTCAACACCAAATCTTTGTTCAAATAATGGTCTTGGCATTTTACCTTTACGGAAACCAGGTACATTAATTTGTTTAACAACTTTTTTGAATGCTTTGTCTAATCCTTTATCTACTTCTTCTTTAGGAACCGTAACAGTTAATAAACCTTGGTTACCTTCTTTCTTTTCCCATGTTGCTGTCATGAATAAAAACCTCCGTGATTATCCTAATTTTATAAATTTTCAACTCTTTAATTATAACATAGCTTTCTAATGTTTCAACTATAGTGTTTATATTCATTGCAATTTTTGAATGACTTCAATGAATATGTCCCAATCTTGTTGAGTCACACTTTCGTAGTTAGCGTCTATATTAAAACGTTCTGATAAAAGTTTCAAGTAACATGCAACTAAAACATCATCATTTATATCATTTAGTGTAATTGGATACAAAATAATAGCATGTTGGTTTAATAAACTTTTAGCTAACTCTATAGATGCTGGGCTATCAATTTCAAGTTGATCAATTACTTTAGGAATGATATTTTGTGTAAAATTTGTTCTTTCTATACCAGGTAATTCTGTCGGTATAACTGTAATATTCTCATCTATTTTATTGAATTTAACTTCAGCTGACCATTCGCTTAATCTTAAGTATTCTAATATTAAACTTTGCACATTAGGATGCAATACTTCATTCTCAATAATTTGAGCTAAAGTTAAATTAAATATACCTAAGTGATGATCAATTAAATCTATAAGTAGATTAATTTGTTCTTCAAATTGTGTTTCTTGAAATGTTCTTAATACCTCTGAAGCTTTCAATTGCCTTTGGTTCAACTTTTCTTTAGCCATATCTTGAATAGGTAGCAATGCCATTCTCGTAGCATGTTCGATATTTTCATCTTTAATTTGATTTATAATTTCAACTACCGTTTGATATTGTTCTAAAAAGTATAAACTTTCTACAAAATAAATGACTATTTTGTCATAGAATGGATGACCTTGATTCAGCAATATACTCGCTTCTTCTCGCAATTCAAGATAGTAACCGCAAGATTTTAAGACTTCACATTTCTTTATTGATAAGTCATCATCCATCTCAAAATGTTGCTCGTATGTTTCAAACAATTCATACGCTTCATCAAATTGTTCATTTCGAATCGCAAGATTAATATTGTTAACCAGTTGTTTTTTTAATTTTGGAAATGGAATAATTTCACTCAAGGTTACTCACCTCTTCTGTATATACCATCTATAATTAGACTACTCCATGTTTCATAATTCTTATGATTCAACAATTCTGTTTGATCAGCCCACTTAATTTTTAATGTATCTGTTTCGACTGCTTCAACGCTAGATTTATTAACTTTTAATTTAAAAACAACACCAATATGAACTTTTCCTACTTCATCTTGATCATCATTTATAAATCCAATTAACTCCATATTAGCTACATCTTGTTTATTTAAGCCAACTTCTTCTTCAAGTTCTCTTGCAGCATTCTCTCTGATTACCTCTTCAACTGTCACAGCTTCAGGAACATCATTCATATGTCCGCCTACGCCAATTGAACTTAAACCGTGTAATCGACTTTCGCCACCACCTGTTAATCTCTCATATACAAGTACTTCGTCGTCCTCATTTTCTAATATACAATATGAAATAAGTTGTTTATATGAAGGATCTTCTTCCATATCGCCACGACGTTTTGTTTCAAATCGACAAATTGTTTCATAAATATACTTAGTTTCTTCATCTTGAATAGATTTAAACCCATCAAATTGATAAGCTTCGTCTTTAAATATTAATTTACGTGGTACTACTGTAATCATTTCATCAAATTTAGACATAATAAACTCCTTATTCTTATTTCTACACTATTTTATCAAAGCGAATTTGAAGCGTAAAGAAGACGCACTTTCTACTATATTATTTCATAAAAAAAGCCATCAATAAAGTTAATAACTTTATTGACAGCTTATACAACAATGAAATGCAATTATTTAGCTAAAGCGTCTTTAGCTTTAGTAGCTAATTCAGCAAATGCTTTTTCGTCTGAAATAGCGATTTCAGAAAGCATTTTACGGTTAATTTCAATACCAGCTACTTTAAGACCATTCATTAAACGGCTATAGCTGATGTCGTTTTGACGAGCTGCTGCATTAATACGTGCAATCCATAATTTACGGAATTCACGTTTTTTCTGACGACGGTCACGGTAAGCGTAGTTACCAGATTTCATAACTTGTTGCTTAGCAACTTTATATAATGTATGTTTTGAACCAAAGTAACCTTTAGATAATTTTAAAACTTTTTTACGACGAGCTCTCGTCACTGTTCCACCTTTAACACGTGGCATGATAATTCCTCCTTAAAATGGACCATTAGTCCGCTATGTTTATTATTTTACGTACGTTAACATTTGTTTAACTCGTTTAGTATCTGATTTAGAAACTAATGAAGCTTTACGCAATTTACGTTTTGCTTTTGTAGATTTGTTTGCGAATAAGTGTGAAGTGAACGCTCTAGAACGTTTTAATTGACCTGAACCAGTTCTTTTAACACGTTTTGCTGCTCCACGATGAGTTTTCATTTTAGGCATTGAGATTTCCTCCTATAATTTCGGTTTATTTGTCGTTTGAAATTGGCGCTAACATTAAGAACATTGAACGCCCTTCCATTTTAGGTCTTTGTTCAACTGTTGCTATGTCTTTACAAGATTCTGCAAAGCGTTCTAACACACGTTGACCAATTTCTTTATGCGTGATCGCACGACCTCTAAATCTAATAGATACTTTAACTTTATCTTCTTTAGATAAGAATTTTTGAGCATGTTTCAATTTAGTTTCGAAGTCATGTTCTTCGATAGTTGGACTTAATCGAATTTCTTTAACATTGACTACTTTTTGTTTCTTACGCATTTCTTTTTCTTTCTTCTGCTGTTCGAATTTGTATTTACCGTAATCCATAATTCTTGCAACAGGTGGTTTAGCATTAGGCGCTACGATTACAACGTCTAAATCTACTCGTTCAGCCATTTCAAGGGCTTCATATTTAGATTTAACACCAATTTGCTCACCATCTTGGCCAATAAGGCGAAGTTCTTTTGCACGAATTTTGTCGTTAACTTGAGTCTGATCTTTAGCTATGGTTGACACCTCCTAGAATTTTACGAAGTCGTCCAAGAAAAAAAGAACGAATGCATAATGCACCCGTTCTCATCCATAAACTTTAAAGGTTTATTGTACCTGCTAACTGCTTTACGCGTCACTACAGGTGAGAAGCGGGTATGCTTCTACTTGGTCCGTTTCGTATTCAACAAAACTAATCTTACCAATTATAAACCCTTATGTCAATGTTTATTTAATATTCTTTTCAAATTCTTTCATATCCACATCTTGACTTAAGTCAACTTTATCAAGTGGAATCATTTTAGTTCTATATTTTAGTTTATGGAAAATATAAAACGCTAAAAATACAGGAATACCCATATAAGTAATGAAGAATCTTCTTGGTTCGAATTCACCAGTTTGGATGAAATCAACATCTTGTCCTACAATTACAATCGCACATAAAGCAAATGCAAACAATGGACCAAATGGGAACCATTTAGCTTTATATTTTAATTTAGTCTTATCATAATCTTGTAGATCAAATGCTCTTCTAAATCTATAATGGCTGATTGCGATTCCTAACCAAGCAATAAAGCCTGTCATACCTGAAGCAGCGATAATATATTCGTATGCGCCACCACTTAAATGCTCAATTGCAAATATAAGTATAACAACTACTGCTGTTGCAAATAATGCTGTGTATGGAACACCTGATTTATTTGTTTTTGAAAATACTGGTGATGCTAATTTATCTTTACTCATTGAGAATAGCATTCTAACTGAAGCGTACATACCAGAGTTACCTGCTGATAATACTGAAGTTAAAATAACAGCATTCATAAATGAAGCAGCAAATGCTAAACCTGCATTCTCAAATACTAGTGTAAATGGTGATTTCGCAATTTCGTCTCCACCCATTAAGTTTGGATTTGTATAAGGAATAATCATACCAATTACAAAGATTGCTAAAATGTAAAATAATAAAATTCTCCAGAATACTTGTTTAATCGCTTTAGGAACTGCTCTTTCAGGATTTTCAGATTCTCCAGCTGTAATACCAATTAACTCGGTACCTTGGAATGAGAATCCCGCAACTAAGAATACACCTAATACAAGTAAGAATGTATTAACGTTCGAGTCACCTAAGAATGGTGCATCACCTGCTACAAAGTTATCGAATCCTAAGTATTCGCCACCTAGTAAACCAAATATCGTTAATAAACCTACGCCAATGAAAATAATTACTGTAGCTACTTTAATAAATGCAAACCAGTATTCACTTTCCCCGTATACTCTAACTGAAAGTGCATTAAGGCCAAATATGATAACCATAAAAATGATACTCCATAACCATGATGGAATGATTTCTAATGGTTCCCAGTAACTCACAACTTGAGATGCAATTGTAATATCAGCTGCAACTGTAATAACCCAGTTAAACCAATAGTTCCATCCCAATGCAAATCCTAGTGAAGGATCGACAAATCGAGTTGCGTAAGTACTAAAAGAACCTGAGACTGGTAAATAAGTCGCCATTTCTCCTAATGATGTCATAAGGAAGAAGACCATCAAGCCAACTATTGCATATGCTAGTAATGCACCACCCGGTCCAGCATCTCTAATCGCTCCGCCAGAAGTCATAAATAAACCAGTACCAATACAACCACCGATGGCTATCATAGAGATATGTCTATCTTTGAGTTTCCTTTGAATATTGTTCGTTGATTTTTCTTGATTCATTGCTATTTCCTTTCTCCATTCCACAATCGAGCCACTAAAAAAGTCGCATATCTCAAGAGATATGCGACCGATATATGAACATTCCATACAAATTGGTAGCACATCACTTAGTGTGACAGTCCAGTATCTATTAAACACTGACCCAACAAATCATATTATGGATATGATTCGTTTCGGCGATGCACCCTTTCATTATTTCAACATACGCGCCATTTCGCTTCTGAATAATTACTCTTGAACATCGCAACCTCTAACTCATTACTGAGGAATATTTAATTAAATTTCACTATTAAAACTATACCCGATGATTCCAGAAATTTCAATAGGATATTACTTTTTTAGTCGAATTTCATCCACAATATTCCAGATGAATTCGTCTTTTTCAACTGTTTTTGAATCTTTTGATCCGTATTGACGTACATTTACTTCTTGGTTTTCTACTTCTTTATCACCGACTACTATTTGGTACGGTATTTTTTTCATTTGAGCTTCACGAATTTTATATCCCATTTTTTCGTTACGGTCGTCAATATGAACACGTACACCTTGAGATTTTAATTCATCGTTTAATGCTCTTGCATAATCGTAATGTAAGTCAACATTTACAGGTATAATTTCCACTTGTTTTGGTGCTAACCAAAGTGGGAATGCACCTTTAGTTTCTTCTATTAAGAATGCAGTAAATCTTTCCATAGTAGAAATTACGCCTCTATGAATAACAACTGGACGATGTTCTTCACCATCATTACCGATATAAGTTAAATCAAATTTTTGTGGTAATAAGAAATCTAATTGAGCAGTAGAAAGTGTTTCTTCTTTACCCATTGCTGTTTTAACTTGAACGTCTAATTTAGGGCCATAGAATGCCGCTTCACCGATTGCTTCTTCGTATGGTAATGCCATTTCATCGATTACTTCTTTAAGAACCGCTTGTGCTTTATTCCACATTTCGTCATCATCGAAGTATTTTTCTTTATCTTCTGGATCGCGATAACTTAATCTGAATTTGTAATCTTCGAAACCGAAATCTTTATACACATCAAGAATCATGTTAACAACACGTTTAAATTCTTCTTTAATTTGGTCTGGACGAACAAAGATATGTGCGTCATTTAAAGTCATACCTCTAACACGTTGTAAACCAGATACTGCTCCACTTGCCTCATATCTATGCATCATACCTAATTCAGCTATACGAATTGGTAACTCTCTATATGAATGACGACTATTTTTATAAATCATCATATGATGTGGACAGTTCATAGGTCTAAGCACAAGTTCTTCATTACCTAAATCCATTGGTGGGAACATATCTTCGTGATAGTGATCCCAATGTCCAGATCTCTTGTAGAAATCTACATTAGCCATAATTGGTGTATACACATGGTCATACCCCATTGCGACTTCTTTATCTACAATATAACGCTCTAATTCACGTCTAATAGTTGCACCATTTGGTAACCATAAAGGTAAACCAGCACCAACATCTTGGTTAGTAGTAAATAATTCTAATTCTCTACCGATTTTACGGTGATCACGTTCTTTTCTTTCTTCTAATACTTTCAAGTATGCTTTTAATTCTTTTTTATCAAAGAATGCTGTTCCGTATATACGTTGCAACATCTTATTGTTTGAGTCACCTCTCCAATAAGCACCTGCAGTAGATAACAATTTAAATTCTTTAATTTTTGAAGTTGAAGGAACATGTACGCCTCGACATAAATCTGTAAATTCACCTTGAGAATAAAGTGTTACATTTTCGTCTTCAGGAATAGCATCGATCAACTCTAATTTATACTCATCATTTTTAAAGAATGCTTTCGCTTCATCGCGACTTACAACTTTACGTTCAATTTTAAAGTTTTCATTCACAATTTGTTTCATTTCTTTTTCGATAGTTTCAAAGTCGTCACTAGAAATTTTATGTTCTGTATCTACATCGTAGTAGAAACCACCTTCGATTACAGGACCTACGCCAAACTTCACATCTCCGTATAATCTTTGTAAAGCTTGTGCCATTAAATGTGCAGTTGAATGTCTCAACACTTCTAAAGCTTCGTCGCTTCCAGGTGTAACGATTTCAATTTCCCCATCATTTTCTAAAGGTCTTGTTAAATCTACTAACTGACCATTAAATTTACCAGCCACAGCTTTCTTTCTTAAACCTGGGCTAATAGATTGAGCGATTTCTTCAGTAGTTGTGCCTTGTTCAAACCCTTTCACATTACCATCCGGAAACTTAATATTTATCTCACTCATAACGACTTCCTCCTCTTTTTTATTAAAGAACACAAAAAAGAGACCTCATCCAAAGGGACGAAATCTCTCGCGGTACCACCCTCATTAACGCACTTAACTTATAAGTACGATAACTCTACATAAGATAACGGTCTTGAGCCGAATGTGGATTAACACATCATGTATTGAGGGAGTAACTATTTATATTGCATTATCTCAATTCCAGCTCAATGAGACTCTCTGTGAATGCTTTATAGACGTCATGTCCTCTAAATTTGTATATTCATTTAAGATAATTCAATTATACAACTCTACTGTAAAATATCAAGCTAAAATTAAGCGCGATAGTTTTTACCATCTAATTCATATGGCTCAGAGATTGTTTTAATACGTTCCATTATTCGACTAGCTTTTGTGATTTCTGCACCTTGTCGTGTCTTGCTCAAATGAAATTCTAACTCTTCAAAGTTAAAATTCGAACTAAAGAATGTCGGTAATTTATGGACCATTCTATAATGCAATAATGGACCCAATATTTCATCACGAACCCATGGTGTCAGTTCTTCCGCACCAATATCATCTAGCATCAACACTTTAGCTTCACGTGCCGCTTCAAATCGACTACTGAATGATCCGTCATTAAATCCATTTTTAAGCACTCTAATAAATTCAGGCAAATATATAATTGTAGAAGGTTGCTTTTTGACTTTTAGCTGATTTGAAATTGCACCTAATATATATGATTTACCCGTTCCGAATGGACCATGAATATATAGTCCTTTAACTTCATCACCAGCTACAATTTTATTACAGATATCCATAGCCTTCTTAATAATTTGCATACGAGATTCATTATCGATATATATATCTTTGATCGTCGCTTTCAACGTTTCTTCTGGCATTTGGAATGATGTCACTAAACTTGATTCAAATCTTTGTTCATCGTATTCGATTTTGTTCGGACATGGTAAGTACCTTGTTTTGATGTGGTCATTCTCAATGTATAGTTCAGGTACATGACCTTTCACAAAGTTGATACAAGTACCATAACTCCCACATTTCTCACAACATTTCGATTGATCTTTATATGCTTGTAGTTGATCTAAATCTCTATCAATCATTTCGTTCGTTAATTCAGATTGATGTTCTTCTAAAAATGCCTTTACCTCTTTATGAGACAATGTATCTTTTTTAATTTTTTCTAATCGTTTTTGAAAATCTTTATTTTGTTTCAAATGTTGTCCAAGTGGTTCCATTATTGATCACCTTCTTTCCAAAAAGCTTCCATTTCTTTTTGAAGCGCTTGTTTTCTTTTTTCAAACGCTGCATCTGATTCATGATCATTTTGTTTCTCTTCTTTAGTTGATTCAGAAGATTTTTGTTTTAATAACCATTCTGGTGTCTTTTCAATTGATTTTAATTTATATGGGTTATTTGCATTATTTTTACGTTCTTTTTTCTTCTCAGCTTTTTGTTTATCAAGATTTTTAACATAATGATAAGCTTCTTCAGCTGAGGATAATTTAAGTTTCTTCCAATTCGAAGCTATTTCTTCAATATATGCTTTCGGTAACTGCATATTATTTTTAAACATTACATACTCTAACAAGATGTTAATTACACCATACGGTAATTTTTCGCGTGTAATAATATCTTCAACAGTTCTCTTTTGTGCAATTGTTGGTTCAGATTGCGTAAATGATGATAACACGTCTATTGGACTTGTCGTATCCAACAGTTCAAACCATGACAACAAAGAGTTCACTTCACTGTTTTCAGCATGCGAATTTGCTTTAGACTTTTCATTTTTTAAATCTAAAGTCGGCAATTCACCTTCATGCTCGATTTGATAGATTGTACGTGCATGTTTTCTTAAATCTTGTAGTGAAATCGTTTGGTTCTCTGTAATGGATTTTAAGATAATAGACTTCATTTCAACCGGTGTAATACCGTATAATGTAGCAATTTGTATGATGACTTCTTTCGTCTGTTTATTTAAAATCTCTTTAGAAATTAAATGATTACTCAACAATAACTCTAACATTTCAAAATCAAATTGAACGTCTGACAAATCGAGTCCCTTACTTTTATATTCGGGTCGAATATTGATATCATCTTGTTGTTCAACATTCGTCAACTTTGGCACTTTAAATACATCAGTAAAGCTCTTGGTCACTTCATGAAAACCTTCTGTTGTCACACTGTCATCTTTATATCTATTTTTTAATCTAATATATCTCGACTTCCCAATTTGTTGATATAAAAATACAGATAATAAAGGATCATTAAAAAATTGTTCTGCTGTAGCAGGTTGCTCTAATTGATAAATAAATGATTGCGCTTCTTGATTCGTCTTAAAATATGTCTTCAGTAAGCCAATACCTTCTAACAAGTCTAAAGCATCTCTAAAGCTAGATAAATTTATTCTTAAATCATTCATAATTGTATAATGATTATACGCTTCTGTTTCATGATGATAATTAAACTGCGATAAATATAAATAAACACCAATTGCATCAGTTCCAATTAATGGCGTATATAAACTAACTAATATATCTTGATGTACATGTGTATAATTATAATTCGATTTAACATAGAAGCCATCACTTGGCTTGATACCACTAAAATATTCCGCCATTAATACTCACCTTACTTTCGGTCTTTCAATATGCCTTGCATAGACTTTAATAATTGATCGACATCTTTAAATTCTCTATATACTGATGCAAATCTTACATAAGATACTTGATCGACATCCATTAAATGTTCCATAACTTTTTCACCAATATCATTTGAAGATACTTCTGTGTTACCTTCAGATCTTAATTCTTTTTCAACTTGATTTGTAATTTCTTCTAATTTTTGATAAGCAACCGGTCTTTTTTCACAAGAACGTACTAAACCGTTTAATATTTTATCTCTATTAAATGTTTGTCTTGCGCCGTCTTTTTTTACGACGATTAAAGGTGTGAGCTCTACTCTTTCAAAAGTTGTGAAACGAAATCCACATGATTCACATTCTCTTCGTCTTCTAATTGCTACTAAATCATCCGCGTGTCTAGAGTCTACAACTTTGGAATTTTCATATTTACAGTTTGGACATCTCATTCGTTTCACCCCTCATATACTTATTACATAGGTTGATTATACAGTAGTTTGTTATTTTTTTAAACGCTCACTACTTTTCAAAATGCACTTATAGATACTTAACAGTATTATTATTCAATAAAAAAACGTAATGCGGTATTTAATTTACCACATTACGTTTTAAATGTACCTTATATCACTTATGAAATTTTTTGTTCTCTCACTTCTGAAAGTATTTGAGCAATTTGTTTTGCTAGTTCAACAACTCTCATTGAGTAACCCCATTCATTATCATACCAAGCAAGTACTTTCACTTTATTATCTGCAATGACCATTGTAGATTGTTCATCAACGATTGCTGAATGTGGATTCGTTTTGAAATCAATTGAAACAAGCGGCTCATCATTAACATCCATAATCCCTTTTAATGGTCCATTACTAGCTTGACGTAATGCTTCATTCACTTCTTCAACTGTTACATTTTGTTTTAAATCGACAACTAAATCTACAAGAGAAACATTAGAAGTTGGTACTCTTAATGCCATTCCATGCATTTTCCCTTCTAATTCAGGTAATACAAGTGACAATGCTTTTGCTGCACCTGTTGAAGTTGGAATGATACTATCCGTACAAGAACGTGCTCTTCTCAAATCTTTATGAGGATTATCTAAGTTCTTTTGGTCATTCGTAAATGCATGTACAGTTGTCATCAATCCATTTTCGATTCCAAATGTATCATTTAAAACTTTGACTACCGGGCTTAAACAATTCGTTGTACAAGATGCATTTGAAACAATATCAAAATCATTTAAATCAAGTGCATCATCATTTACACCTCTAACAATTGTTTGAACATGGCCACCTTTAGATGGTCCTGTTAAAATAACTTTCTTAGCGCCAGCGTCAATATGTGCAATAGCTTTATCTCCATGATTAAATTTACCAGTTGCTTCTATAACAATATCAATTCCTAAAGTTCCCCACGGTAATAATTTAGGATCTCTTTCAGATACAAGTAAAATTTTATGACCATCAATGATGATGCCATCTTCAACTGCTTTAATTTCTCCATCTAATTTGCCATGTGTAGAATCATACTTAATTAAATGAGCAATTGTTTCTGGTGGATATGAAGCATTAATAGCCACAATATTTAAATCATTTGATTTAAGTGCACCTCTTAAGACCATTCTTCCAATTCTTCCTAAACCATTAATTGCGATATTTTTCTTCATAGTCGAGAACCCCTTTTAATGTGATATACTATTTATTGCAATTAGTATATCACATTAAAAGTTTGTTGAAAACGTTTTCTATTATCTTTTTCTAAAATAATTTAAAAAAGTGGAAGAATAACAAATGCTATTCATCCACTTTCATTTTAAGCTTATTTAATTTTAAAGATTTAATGCCTTATTATTAAGTAAATCATCAATATTTTGATGTAAATCCTCTAAACTTCCATTGTTATCAATTATACAATCGGCTAATGCTTTCTTTTCATCTATTGGTATTTGTGATTGTATTCTTGCTTCCGCTTCTTCATCACTTAACTGATTACGTTCTTTAAGACGTTGTATTTGAGTTTCTTGATCTGTATAAACTAACCAAGTTTCATCGACTGTATTTTGCAATTTGTTCTCAAACAATAACGGAATATCCATTATGACATTTTTACCATGATTTAATGCCTCTTCTTTTTCTTTATCCATTATTGTTCTTACTATCGGGTGAATAATATTGTTTAGCTTTTCTCGCATTGTTGAATCTTTAAATACAATAGAACCAATATATTGTCTATTCATTTCACCATCTATAATTGCATCTTCTCCAAATACTTCTTTAACTTGTTGTAGACCAACGCTACCTTTTTCGACTGCTTTTCGACTAGCTACGTCGGCATCTACTATACAAAACCCTTTATCTTGTAAAATACGAGATACTGTAGACTTGCCGGTAGCAATACCTCCAGTTAAACCTATTACTTTCGCCATTTTTACACCTACTTTTGACAATTTGGACAATAGTGCGTGTTTCTTGTGGCAATGACTTTTTGTAATACTTGCCCGCCACATTGACCACACACTTTTTTACCATATATTCTATGCTTTTCTTGCATTGTCCCTTTTTCACCATCTGCATTGTAGTAATCAGATATACTTGAACCACCGTTATCGATACCTTCTTGTAACACGTTAACCACTTCATCAAAGACCGCTTTACGTTCTTTTGAAGTTAAGTCTTTCACAGGTCTCATCGGAAGAACGCCCGCTCTTAACAAAGCTTCACAAGCATAAATGTTACCGCAACCTGATATAACTGTATGGTCCAATATCGCGACTTTAATTGGTTTATTGATAAATTTATTTGACATCACTTTATTTAAGTAATGTTGGTAAGCTTCTTCAACAAACGGTTCTGGTGCAATTTTTAAGACTGAAGGATATTCACTTAAATCTTCCAATGCTCTTAATTCACCAAACCTTCTAATATCTGTGTATATAAGCTGTAATCCGTTATCTAATTCAAATATAACGTGCCAATGCTTCCTATGGTTATCAACTTCAATATGACTTAAATCTGGAACTGTAAAAAATGCCCCCGTCATACCGAAGTGACACATGATAACATTGCTATTTTCACCGTTATCAATTTCCATAAAAATATATTTACTTCTACGATAGACACTCATAATCTTGTAATGTTCAGTACGTTCTTTGAATACAGCTAATGAACTACCTTTTATAATTGTTTCTTTACCTGTCGATTTGCCCAATTCAACTTTTTCTGAAAAAGTTACATTTTGTATTGTGGCACCGACAATTTTAGGTTCTATCACTTTTTTAACACTTTCTACTTCTGGTAACTCAGGCATATATAATCTTCTTTCCTTTTATTATTTAGCATCATACCATGTTTGTCCTGAACTAGATTCTACACTTAATGGCACAGATAACTCGAGTGCATTATCCATGATGTCTTCTACAAACGGTTGAAATGCTTCTAATTCATCTTCTGGAACTTCAAATATTAATTCATCGTGTACTTGTAATAATAATTTAGCTTTAAAATCTTTATCTTTCATCTTATTCGCAAATTGTACCATTGCTAATTTAATAATATCCGCTGCACTACCTTGAATTGGTGTATTCATAGCTGTTCTCTCAGCAAAACTTCTTAAATTAAAGTTACGATTTGTGATGTCTGGTGTATATCTTCTTCTGTGAAGTAGCGTTTCTACATAACCTTTTTGTTTAGCATCTTGTACGATTGTATCCATATATTCTTTTACTTTAGGGAAACTGTCTAAGTAATCATCAATAAATTGCTTAGCAGCTTTTCTTGTAATACCTAAACTTTGACTTAAACCATAATCACTAATACCATACACAATACCAAAGTTAACTGCCTTTGCTTGTCTTCTCATATTTGAAGTTACTTCGTCTTTACTGACATTGAACACACGCATTGCAGTTGTCGTATGAATATCTTCATTAGCAGTAAAGGCTTCTTTCATATGCTCGTCACCAGTAATATCTGCTAATACACGTAATTCGATTTGAGAATAGTCAGCAGCAAAAATAACGTGATTTTCTTTACTTGGTCTAAATGCTTTTCTAATTTTTCTACCTTCTTCTAATCTTATAGGTATATTTTGTAGATTAGGATCTACAGAACTTAAACGACCCGTTTGAGCTAATGTTTGATTAAATCTTGTATGAATCTTACCTTCAGACGTAATCATTTTTTGCAATCCTTCAATATAAGTAGATTGAAGTTTAGCGAGTTGTCTATAGACTAATATATCTTCAATAATTGGATGTTCATTGCGCAGTTGTTCTAACACATCAACTGCAGTTGAGTATCCTGTCTTTGTCTTTTTAATAATTGGTAGTTTTAAATCTTCAAATAATACGACACCTAACTGTTTTGGTGAATTAATATTGAATTCCGAACCAGCATGATGATGAATTTGTTCAATCAATTTATCGATACGTACTTTCAAGTCTTCTTGCATTTCAACTAAAGTATCTTTATCAACCGTTATGCCGATATATTCCATTTCAGCTAATACACGTGCTAACGGTAATTCTAAATCATCGTGTAGACTTAATTGATCTTTTTCATCTAGTAATTCAGTCATTTTATCTTTTGTTTCATAAACTGCTGTTACCTTTTTAGCGATACTTTCAAAAAGCATATCTTCTTCTGGGACGTGCAACTTTTTACCTTTGCCATATATACTTTCATCATTCGGTACATAATAAATGCCAAATTCTGATACAACTGAGTATACATCATCAATTGTTCTAGAAGGATCTAAAATGTAACTCGCTAACATTGTATCGAACTGAATACCATTAATTTCAATACCTAATCTTTTACATAATATAATCGTTTTTTTAGCATCATAAGTTGCAAATGTTACTTGATCATTTTCAAGCCATTGTTGTAATTTTTTATGTTCTTTTAAAACATCAAGAGAAACAACATAAGTTTCGTCATTTGCATGAATCGCAAATCCAAGTATATCTGCTTTTAAATAATTAGCTTCGTTCGTTTCAAAATGAATAGCCGCTTCAGTTACATTATCAAAATCAAAGTCATCAATATCAGTTGAGTATTTAATCTCTCGGTCATCTGTTGCTTCAGCACTTGCATCCATTTGATCAAGCAATTGTTTGAATTCTAATGTCTTAAATAACTTTATCTTCTCGTCATTACTTTGTTCTGTAAGTTTCAAGTCATCAATTGTGACTTCAATAGGAGACTCACGATTAATCGTAGCTAGCTCTTTACTTAACTTAGCATTGTCTTCGTTATCTATTAATTTTTCTTTCATTTTTGATTTCTTTAACTCATCAATATTTTCATAAACACCTTCTACAGTCTCAAACTGTTTCAGTAATTTAATCGCTGTCTTCTCACCAATTCCAGGCACACCTGGTATATTATCTGACTTATCACCCATAAGCCCTTTCATATCAATAATTTGGTTAGGTACTAAACCATCATATTTTTCAGCGATAAATTCAGGTGTGTAATGATCAATATCTGTTACACCTTTTTTTGTATAATAAATCGTTACATTTTCACTTGCTAGCTGAGTTAAATCTCGATCACCCGTAATAATGATCGTCTTAATATTTTTCTCATCCGCTTCACGAGATAATGTACCGATAATATCATCCGCTTCATAATTTTCTAATTCATAATGTTTAATATGATAACTTTCCACAAGTTGACGGATATATGGTAATTGGCTTCTTAATTCATCCGGCGTCTTCTCACGACCACCTTTATATTCACTGTACATATTATTTCTGAAAGTTGTTTTTCCAGCATCAAAAGCAACCATAAAATGAGTTGGCTCTTCTTCTTTAATTATTTTATCTAAAATCATCGTAAAACCATATATAGCATTAGTATAAACGCCAGCTTTATTTGTTAATAAAGGCAAAGCAAAAAATGCTCTAAATGATAAACTATTACCATCAATCAGTACCAATTTTTCCACAATAAGATACCTCCATCTTTATATTGATTATATTTTATCATATCTCACAATATAATAAGATTGTTTCGCATAAATAAAAAAAGCGAAATACACAATGTATTTCGCATAATCATCAAAATGAAGGGGTCTATGTTTATTCTATCTGTTCATGATTAATTCAATATGAATAAATTGTAAAGATTGTATGAAGATTACTTATTAAAGAGTTTCACAATAAAGTTAGATCCTTTTCCAACTTCTGATTCAACTTTGATTTGTCCATTATGCGCTTCTACAATATGTTTCGTAATGGATAAACCAAGTCCTGTTCCTCCTGAATCTCTACTACGCGCTTTATCTACACGATAAAATCTTTCAAAAATTCGTTTTTGTTCATCTTTAGATATACCTATACCATTATCTTTCACAGAAATGATTTGACCATCATCTACTTCTTTAATGGTTATAATAACTTCACTAGATTTCGGTGAATAACTAATGGCGTTCGTTAATAAATTAATCAACACCTGTGTTAATTTATCTTTGTCACCATATCCATACACTTCTTTATCGATATGATTTGTAATGTGTATGTCTTTTTTAGAAGCAACATTTGATACTGTATTAATCGAATGTTCGCCAATTTCTGTTAAAGATATTTGTTCTTTCGGTATCTCGCTATTTTGTTCGATTTTTGATAACTCGAGTAAATCTTGAACAAGTGATTGAATTCGATTAGATTCATCTAACATAATATTTAAGAACATATCTAACGATTCGGGATTATTTTTAGCACCATCTAATAATGTTTCCGCAAATCCTTTTATCGATGTAATTGGTGTTCTTAATTCATGAGATACATTAGCCACAAAATCTTTTCGCATATGTTCTAATTTCTTCAACTTCGTTATATCATGCATAACGACAACTAAACCTAATAGATTTCGTTTTTTTCGGGATAATACTGGAATAACTGAAACTTCAAAGAACTTATTATGAACATCATTGATATACATTTCGACTTGTTCAAACATAGGTTTTTCTAATTTTAACGCTTCGTTCATCATCTGTATAATCTCAACATTAGGCATTGCTTCTTTAAATAACTGTCCTTCTGAATGACTGTTTCTATCAAATAAGTCATGATACGTCTTGTTTGCGATGACAATATAACCTTCTCTATCTAACATTAAAATTGCACTTGGAATATTCTCTAAAGTCGTTTCCAATCGATTACGTTGCAATTTCTGTTCATTATTTAAATTATCTAATGTTCTAGCAAGTTCATTCGTATTAACAAAGAGTTCTTTCGTTTCTTTCACATTACTTTCTGGCACTCTAACACGATATTTACCAGAAGCCAATAATTTAGTAGCGTATGTCACTTCTTTAATTGGATGAATATAAGAAGTGTTAATATATCGAACGACAAAATAAATTAAAGGTAATGTAAAACATAAGACTAACAATAAATATTTCCAAATATCTTTTTGAATAATCGCTATCGTATCTGTATGTTTTGCAATGACAACTGTATAATCACCATACGTTCTTGCATACATGACTTCAGATTCTGACTTGTCTACTGCAAAATATTCATCAAAAGCTTTTGCATCAGATATAGCTTGCTTTTTATTTTGATTAAATATATTTGTATCTTTTTCACTTGAACGATATAACACTCGTCCATCTTTTTGCAGTAAAATATCTTGATCAAAGACACTTAAAATATCTTTAAGATTTTCAGGATTATTTTTTGCAATATCGTAAACTTTTTTGGATTCAGTCTTTAATAATTTTTGCTGTTGTTTAGAAATTAAATCGTAACTAGAATTATGAAGGAAAAACCCTAATATAAGAAAACTTACAACAGTAACCGTTGTAAGTATAATTAGTAATTTATTATAGAACTTAATCATTATTCTTTGGTCTTTCTAACTTATAGCCTAAACCTCTCACCGTTTTAATGAATTGAGGTTGTTTAGGATTTTCTTCAAGTTTATCCCTCAAATGACTAATGTGCACATCGACTATTCTAGAGTCTCCAGCAAATTCATAATTCCAAACTGAATTCAACATATGTTCTCTAGTTATCACACGACCTTGTCTCTCAATAAGGTAAAGTAAAAGTTCGAATTCTTTTGGTGTCAATTCTAATAACTCATCATTTCTATACACTTCAAAGAAGTCAGGTCTAATTCTAATTGCACCTAGAATAATATCTTCATCATCATCTATGTTTTTATTTTCAACTTGCCCAACGCGTCTTAATATAGCTTTAACACGTGCTACAACTTCACGAGGTGAAAATGGTTTAGTCATATAATCATCTGCACCTAATTCTAGACCTAATACTCTATCAAATTCATCGTCTTTAGCTGTAAGCATAAGAATGGGAACTTGGTTTTTATCTGATCGAATCGTTTTACAAACTTCAATTCCATCTTTCTCAGGTAACATTACATCTAATACTACTAAATCTGGTTTCTCTTCATTAACTTTCTCTAACGCTTGAACTCCATCATAAGCTACAATTACTTGGTAACCAGCTTGTTCTATATTATATTTAAGCAATGTAACGATAGATTGCTCATCGTCTACTACCAATACTTTTTGTGACATTCAAGGTCCTCCTTAAGCGATTTAATATAATTATAACTTAAATTATTAAAAAAATAATGGTTATTTAGAGAACTTTACAAAAAGTTAACACTAGCTAAATAAAACAGACGCATTCAAAGCAGAATGCGCCTTTTAACTGTTATTTTATTGTAAAATATTCTTTACTGCTTCAACAGATTGAGCAGATTCATCAAGTAATTGCTTTTCTTCGTCAGTTAAGTCTAACTCAATGACTTTTTCAATACCTTTAGCACCTAATACAGTTGGTACACCTAAATAGATGTCTTGATAACCATATTCACCTTCTAAATAAGCAATTGAAGGTAATACTCTCTTTTGATCTTTCAATATTGCTTCTGTCATTTCAATTAAAGCTGCTCCTGGTGCATAGTATGCCGAACCGTTACCAAGTAAATTAACGATTTCAGCTCCACCTTTTCTTGTTCTATCAACAATTTCAGCAATTTTTTCTTCAGATAATAACTTTTCTAAAGGTACGCCACCAGCTGCTGAGTATCTAATAAGTGGAACCATTGTATCTCCATGACCACCTAATACAAATCCTGTTACATCTTTAACAGAAAGGTCTAATGCTTCTGCAACAAATGTTCTAAATCTAGCAGTGTCTAATACGCCAGATTGACCAATTACGCGCTCTTTCGGAAATCCTGATTCTTTATACACTGTATAAGTCATAGCGTCTACAGGGTTTGTTAAGACTAAGATAACGCAATTAGGTGAGTATTTAACAATTTCTTTCGTTACAGATTTCATAACATTTTGATTCGTTTGTACTAAATCATCACGTGACATACCAGGCTTTCTTGCAATACCCGCTGTAATAATGACGACATCTGAATCTTTTGTATCTTCATAATTAGCAGTACCCGTTACTTTTGAATCAAAGCCTAATACCGGTGCGCTTTCTGCAATATCTAACGCTTTCCCTTTTGTTGGGTTTTCAGATTGAGGCATATCAACAAGTACAATATCACCTAACTCTTTTTGGGCTGCTATAAATGCAGCTGTAGCGCCAGTAAATCCTGCTCCAATAATTGAAATTTTCTTTCTTGCCATGTTGTTCATCTCCTTATAATAAAAGGAAGGTTAATAAATAACCTTCCTCAAATAACAATCTATTATGGTAAATTTTTAATTAATTCATCAGCGAATTCTGAAGATTTAACTTCAGTTGCGCCATCCATTAAACGAGCAAAGTCATATGTTACTACTTTAGAAGCAATTGTAGCTTCAACAGATTGTGTTACTTTGTCAGCAGCTTCTTGCCAACCTAAGTGTTCTAACATTAATACACCACTTAATAATACTGATGAAGGGTTAACTTTATCTAAACCAGCATATTTAGGAGCTGTACCGTGTGTCGCTTCGAAAATTGCATGTCCTGTTTCGTAGTTAATGTTTGCACCTGGTGCAATACCAATACCACCAACTTGAGCTGCTAATGCATCTGAAATGTAGTCACCGTTTAAGTTCATTGTAGCTACTACATCAAATTCAGCAGGACGCGTTAAAATTTGTTGTAAGAAGATATCAGCGATAGAGTCTTTGATAATTAATTTACCTTCAGCCTCTGCATCTGATTGTGCTTTATTAGCAGCATCTTTACCTTCTTCTTCAACAATTTTATCGTATTGTTGCCAAGTGAATACGCGATCTCCGAATTCACGTTCAGCTAAATCGTAACCCCATTTTTTGAAAGCACCTTCAGTGAATTTCATAATGTTACCTTTATGAACTAACGTAACATTTCTACGATTATTATCGAATGCATAGTTAATTGCTGCTCTTACTAATCTTTCAGTACCTTCTTTAGATACTGGTTTAATACCGATACCTGAAGTTTCAGGGAATCTAATATTTTTAGCACCCATTTCATTTTGTAAGAAGTCTATAACTTTTTTAGCTTCATCTGAGCCTTCTTGGAATTCAATACCAGCATAAATATCTTCAGTATTTTCACGGAAGATAACCATATCTGTATCTTCAGGACGTTTAACAGGTGAAGGAACACCTTTGAACCAACGTACTGGACGTAGACAAGTGAATAAATCTAACTCTTGACGTAAAGCAACGTTTAATGAACGAATTCCGCCACCGATTGGTGTAGTTAATGGACCTTTAATAGCGATTAAATATTCTTTAATCGTTTCTAAAGTTTCGTTTGGTAACCATTCACCAGTTTCATCGAATGCTTTTTGACCTGCTAATACTTCTTTCCATTCGATTTTCTTTTCGCCATTATATGCTTTTTCTACAGCTGCATCTAATACTCTACTTGCTGCATTCCAGATATCTGGTCCGATTCCATCCCCAATAATAAATGGGATAACTGGATTATTTGGAACATTTAAAACGCCTTGATTTGTTGTAATTTTTTCTGCTGTCATTATATGATTCCTCCATTAAATTTGTTAGTTATATTATATTCATTAAATTAACGATTTTCAATTGGTTCATATTTACGATCACGTTCACCAGTATATTCAGCTCTTGGTCTCATAATTCTATTTGTTCTATATTGTTCAAGAATATGTGCTGTCCAACCTGACATACGGCTAATCGCAAAAATTGGTGTGAATAAGTCGTGATCAATACCCATGCTGTGATATACAGTTGCACTGAAGAAGTCAACGTTAGGTAATAATCCCTTTTCTTCTTTCATAATTTCAGCAATTCTTAAAGAAATTTCAAACAGTTCTTTTTGACCTGATTCATCTGTAATACGACGACTCATTTCTTTTAAGTACTTCGCTCTAGGATCACCATTTTTATAAACTCTGTGTCCGAAGCCCATAATTTTTTCTTTGTTTGCGATTTTTTCTTTAATGTAATCATCAGTTTTGTCGACAGTACCAATTTCAGTTAACATTTTCATAACTTGTTCGTTAGCACCACCATGTAATGGGCCTTTCAATGCGCCAGCTGCTGCTGTCACACCTGAATACATATCAGATAATGTCGAAACCGCTACACGTGCTGTAAATGTTGAAGCATTGAATTCATGGTCAGCATGTAAAATTAATGCTTTGTTAAAACCTTCTACTTCAACATCAGTTGGAACTTCACCTCTTAACATATATAAGAAGTTTGCTGCATATGTTAAATCTTTTTTAGGTTTTACAACTTCTTTACCTTGTCTTACACGAGAAAATGCTGCAACTAACGATGCAACTTTTGCTTGAATTCTAATTGCACGTTCATAGTTCATTTCTTCATCAAATTTTTCAGCATCTGGATCGAAATGCGCTAAATAAGATAATGAAGTACGTAATCCAGTCATTGGATGAACTTTATCAGTCGCATAATCTTCAAAATGTGTATACATTCTAGGGTTTAGAGTCATATATCCTAGTAGTTTCTCATTTAGTTCAGCTAATTCCTCTTTGTTTGGTAATCTTAAATTCCATAGTAAAAACATAACTTCTTCGAATAAAGCATTTTCAGTTAAATCATCTATTTCATAACCTGCATAAGTTAATTGATTATCTATGATTGAACTAATTTGAGTTTCAGAAGCAATGATGCCCTCTAACCCTTTTGCTACTTGTGCCATAATAATATCCCCCTTACTAAATAATTGCCCATATATGTAATGGCTTTCATCTATCATTATATATAATTTCTTGAGTTTTGTGAATGCGAAGGACTTTTAAACTTTAAATTCTTTAGTAATTTTAGATGAATAAAAATAAACAGTTGTAATTTTATAATTTTTATAATATTGCTATAGTAAATTAAATATATCCCGAAAACGTGAACACAAAAGGATTTACGAGTGAGTAATACCCTATCATTTTTATCAGAATACGTCATTTCGTCGTTCATCCATTCATTTTTATTATTATATATGATAAAAATAATAAATCATGTTAACAGGTATCAAACAGTTGTTAAACATTCATTTTTTAATTGCTATTTTCTTACAGTAAGCGCATAATAATAACATAAAAGTTTGTATATGAAAGAGGGATAAAGTTTATATGGCTAACAATTTACAAAGGGAGTTAAGCAATAGGCATGTACAACTTATTGCGATAGGTGGTGCTATAGGTACAGGCTTATTCTTAGGTGCTGGTGAAACAATCAGTTCAGCAGGCCCTTCAATACTACTGACCTATATTATAATAGGTTTAATTTTATTTCTGTTTATGAGAGCTTTAGGGGAAATATTACTCTCAAACACTGATTTTCATTCTTTTGCAGATGTCACACATACATATATCGGCCCATTCGCGGGATATATAACAGGATGGACTTACTGGTTCTGTTGGATTGTCACTGGTATGGCTGAAGTAACTGCAGTAGCAAAATACATAAGTTTTTGGTTTCCTGACATACCAACATGGATTACAGCATTATTTACAATACTCATATTAATGACAATGAATTTAATGACTGCTAAACTATTTGGTGAATTAGAGTTCTGGTTCTCTATTATTAAAATAACAACGATCGTAGCATTAATCGTTGTCGGTATTATCATGATCGTAATGGCATATGAAACACCATACGGTACAGCTTCACTAACACATATTTGGGATCATAATGGTATTTTCCCAAATGGTATGAATGGTTTCTTCTTATCATTCCAAATGGCAGCATTCTCATTTGTAGGTATTGAATTAATCGGTGTTACAGCTGGTGAAACGAAAGATCCACATAAGACGATACCAAGAGCGATAAATAGTGTTCCAGTTAGAATTATGCTTTTCTATGTAGGTTCACTTATTATCATCATGTCAATTACACCTTGGGACAAAATCGACCCTGCCGAAAGTCCATTCGTAAAATTATTTGGACTGATCGGTATTCCAATCGCAGCAGCAATTATCAACTTTGTTGTCTTAACAGCTGCAGCTTCATCTTGTAATAGTGGTATTTTCTCAAATAGTAGAATGCTTTATGGATTATCACAAAATGGACAAGCAAATAAAAGTTTTGGCCAAACAAATAAAACTGGTGTCCCTTATAAAGCAACACTATTTAGTTGTTTCTTATTAATGATCTCAGTACTTTTAAATTACGTAATTAAAGACGCTGGTGAAGTATTTAAATATGTAACATCAGTTTCAACTGTTCTTTTCTTAGTAGTATGGTCATTAATTATTATTGCTTATATTAGATATCGTAAAATATCACCAGAATTAAACAAAGCTTCTGATTTCAAATTACCTGGTGGTGTTCCAGTAGCATGGATTACATTAATATTCTTTATTTTCGTATTCGTGTTATTGATGACAAATAAAGTGACATTAATCGCTATATTAATTACACCAATTTGGTTTATCATTTTGACATTCATGTACTTTAATCAAAAACGTAAAGTATTTAAATAAAGTAAATTAAAAACATCTCATTTTCTTGAGCAAATCAGAAAATGAGATGTTTTTTTGTAGCCTTATTTAGTAGTCATATATAGGAACCAGTATTTGCACTTTTAGCCAGAACTGCTAATAACGGCATATGCATCCATAAAATCAAAAAAGAGACTAGGATATCATATCCCAGTCTCTATCTCACATATATTATAATACGTTAGCATATCCTTCGAACACTTTGTGTTGTTTAGGATCTAATGTAATTAATGTACCATCTGCTATTTTTTCGCGAGCGCCTTCTACACCTACGATAGTTGCTACGCCTAAGTTAAGGCCTACAACTGCAGCGTGTGAAGTTAATCCGCCTTCTTCTGTTACAATTCCTTTAGCATTTTCTAAATATGGAACCATATCAGCATCTGTTGATTGTGTAATTACAATTGACTCACTTAAATCTTTTCCTTTTAAGTCGTCAGCAGTATTTGCTACTACAGCTTTACCTACTGTTGAATGATGACCGATTCCTTGACCTTTAGCCAATTCGTCACCTACTAAATGAATCTTCATTAAGTTAGTTGTACCTGTTTCACCTGTTGGTACACCTGCAGTAATAATGATTAAATCACCATTATCAACTAAACCTGTGTTAACAGCTGTTGATACAGCATTATTTAATAATTCATCAGTTGTTTGTTTACCTTTTTTCACAACTGGTAATACGCCCCATACTAATGTCATATGACGAGCAGTTGTTTCATTAGGTGTAACTGCAATAATGTGTGAATGTGGTCTATATTTAGAAATTGTTTGCGCTGTAGCTCCACTTTCAGTTGCTGCAACAATTGATTCCACGTTTAAGTTTAAAGCTGTATGTGCAACTGATACACCGATTGCATTAACTAAATTTGTATCGATCATTTTTGAACGATCAGATAATAATTTTTTGTAATCTTGAGCTTCTTCAGCAGCTACTGCAATATTTTGCATTGTACGTACTGCTTCTTCAGGATATAATCCCGCTGCAGTTTCACCAGATAACATGACTGCATCTGTACCATCGTAAATAGCGTTCGCTACGTCACTTGCTTCTGCTCTTGTACAACGTGGGTTTCTTTGCATTGAATCTAACATTTGTGTTGCTGTAATAACTGGTTTACCTAATTTATTACATTTTTGGATTAATTGTTTTTGTACCATTGGAACAGCTTCTGGTAAAATTTCAACACCCATATCACCACGAGCAACCATTAAACCATCTGAAACTTGAAGAATTTCATCGATATTTTCAATACCTTCTTCATTTTCAATTTTAGGAATAATTTTAATAAAATTATTTTCTTTTTCTTCTAAAATTGCACGAATATCTAATACATCTGATGGACGTCTTACGAAACTAGCTGCGATAAAGTCTACACCTTGTTCGATACCGAAGCGGATATCACTAGCGTCTTTATCCGTAATACCTGGAAGGTTTACTTTAACACCAGGTAAGTTAACACCTTTTTTATTTTTTAATTCCCCAGTATTTTCTACTGCACAGTGAACTTCACCTTTAGCGATATCAATTGATTTAACTGTAAGTTCAATTAAACCATCATCAAGTAGAATTGTTGATCCAACTTCTACATCTTCTGCTAATTTTTCGTAAGTAACTGAGAACGCTTCTTTAGTACCTTCTACTTCAGTTGTTTTAACTGTTACTTCACTACCTTTAGTAAGTTCAATTAAACCATCTTTCATGTTATGAGTTCTAATTTCAGGACCTTTTGTATCTAATAAGATACCAATATTTTTATTTAATTTAGAACTTACTTTTCTAATTGTATCTATACGACCTTTGTGTTCTTCATGACTTCCGTGAGAGAAGTTCAATCTAGCAACGTTCATGCCTGCAAGCATTAATTTTTCTAACATTTCTTCTGATTCTGATGCTGGACCTATCGTACATACAATTTTTGTCTTTCTCATATTAAAATGACCTCCGTAGTTTTTCTTTTTTTATATAGATAATTGATGTGCTAAATTATACATTTTCTTGTCGATGTTATGTTCTGCTTGGAATATTTCATCAAAATGCGTACATGTTAATTCATTTTGTTGGATTCCAACTGCTTTAGCACTATCACCTTGCATAAGTAATTCAACTGCATAACCGCCTAAACGAGAAGCAAGTACTCTATCCATTCCAGTAGGTGTACCACCTCTTTGAATGTGGCCTAAACATGAAACGCGTGTATCAATGTTAATAAATTTCTTCAATTCTTCCCCACATTGATGACCAGTCATGACACCTTCAGCACAAATAATGATAGAATGTTTTTTCCCTCTATCCATACCATGTTGAATTTTTTCAGCGATTTCTTCAATGTCTGATTTAACTTCTGGAATTAAAATTGTTTCCGCTCCAGCTGCTAATCCTGACCATAGCGCTAAATCACCAGCGTCTCTTCCCATTACTTCAATAATAAAAGTACGTTCATGACTTGATGCTGTATCTCTTATTTTATCGACAGAATCAATGATTGTGTTAAGTGCTGTATCAAAACCAATTGTAAAGTCTGTACCATTAATATCGTTATCGATAGTACCGGGTACACCGATTGTTTTAAGATTTTTAGCTTCTTCGCTTAATCTTTGTGCACCTCTATAACTTCCATCTCCACCGATAACAACTAATCCTTCTATACCTCTTTTTTCAAGGTTTTCAATTGCTTTCGCACGCACTTCTTTTTCTTTAAATTCTGGACATCTAGCAGAATAAAGGAATGTACCACCTCTTTGAATCATGTCACCAACTGAACCTAATTCAAGTTTTTTGATATTATCATTTATTAAGCCTAAGTAACCTTGGTATACACCATAAACTTCAATATCATGATAAATAGCTTTACGAACAACTGCACGAATTGCTGCGTTCATCCCTGGTGAATCTCCACCGCTCGTTAAAACCGCAATTTTTTTCATAAATATACAGACCTCTCTTGTTATATGATTGTTAATTTAAAAATAACACAAATATTGGCTTGATTCCATTAAAACTACTGTTATTTAAATATGTAAACGTCTTCTTAAAAAAAGATTCCAACTTTTGTAATTTTTCAAAAGTTGGAATCGCTTAATTTTAATTCAATTATGCACATATACATAAATTTATGAAAAGAAATTATATCAGTATAAATGATTGCTTGTCATTTTAAATATACTAATCGATATAACTTCCTATATTACGATACTTATTAAAACGATCTTCAACTAAACTTTCTGCATTTAATGTTCTTAAGTCTGAAAGATGTTTTTCAATTGATGTCTTTATAAGTGATGCTTGTGATTCTAGATGTTTATGAGCACCACCAAATGGTTCTTTAATAACTTCATCTACAACATCTAAATCAAATAAGTCAGGTGCTGTAATTTTCATTGTTTCAGCTGCCATTTGAGCAAGCCCAGAATCTTTCCATAACAATGCTGCTGCACCTTCTGGAGAAATAACTGAATAAGTACTATTCTCTAACATAAGTAGACGATTGGTTACGCCTAATCCAAGTGCGCCACCACTTCCGCCTTCACCAATAACTATAGAAATAACAGGTACTGTTAAAGATGCCATTTCGACTAAGTTTTTAGCAATAGATTCACTTTGTCCACGTTCTTCTGCAGCTTTACCTGGGTATGCGCCTTTCGTATCAATGAATGTAATGATTGGTCTATTAAACTTTTCAGCCTGCTTCATTAAACGCAATGCTTTACGATATCCCTCAGGATGTGCCATACCAAAGTTTCTATAAATATTATCTTTAGTGTCTTTACCTCTTTGATGACCTATAACAGTCACAGGTAAGCCATTAAAGTAAGCCAATCCACCTATTAAAGCTGGATCATCACGGAAAGTACGATCACCGTGAAGTTCGATAAAATCATCAAATATGTAAGGGATATAATCTAAAGTTGTAGGTCTTTCTTGTAATCTCGCAACTTGTACTCTATCCCAAGGCTTTAAATTATTATAAATGTGTTCAGTTTCTTTTGTTAAAGTGGCTTCCAATATTTCTATTTCATCTGTTAAGTCTACACCATGTTTTTCTTGATAAGATTGTAGAGATGCTATTTTTTCTTTAATTTCTTCTAAAGGTTTTTCAAATTCAAGCATTGTCTTTCACCTCGTTATGATGCATCTTAAGCACAGTACTTAAAGTTTTATACATATCTTTTCGATGTACAACTTTATCTAATTGGCCATGTTCTAGTAAAAATTCTGCAGTTTGGAAATCGTCAGGTAGTTTTTCACTTATCGTTTGTTCAATGATTCTTCTACCAGCAAATCCAATTAAAGCTTTCGGTTCTGCAAAGTTCAAATCACCTACTGAAGCAAAGCTTGCTGAAACGCCTCCAGTTGTAGGGTGTGTCATATATGAAATGAATAGTAAGCCTTTATCACTATGACGTTTAATGGATACACTTGTCTTTGCCATTTGCATAAGTGAGATGATGCCTTCTTGCATTCTTGCACCACCACTTGCTGTGAACAATACAAATGGTAAATTGTGATCTGCACAATAATCGACAATTCTACAAATTTTCTCTCCTACTACTGCACCCATACTACCCATTCTAAATCTTGAATCCATAACACAAATACCATAAGGAATACCGTCAATTGACGTTACACCAGTAACGACTGCATCATTTAAACCAGTGCTTTTTCTATCTTTTTCTAATTTTTCTTCATATCCAGGAAATTCTAATGGGTTTGAAGCAGTCATACCAACATCAAACTCTTTAAATGCATCTTCATCACTCACAGCTCTAATTCTATCGTGAGCAGTTAATGCAATATGATGATCACAGTTAAAACAGACATTTAAGTTTTGAACGAGCTCTTTTGTATACATGATTTTTTTACATTTAGGGCATTTAGTCATGATACCTTCAGGCACGTCATTATCTTTACTGTTTTGAACAGTTACATATTTTTTCTTTTTCTGGCTTCGATTGAACAAGTCTTTAAACATGTCACTATCCCCCTGATTTTATTTACAATTGTCTCTTTCAAATCTATCACTATATTGAGAGAGTAGCTTCCAAATCATATACATAATTTGATTATTATTATTTGAAACAAGTTCTTCTTTTGAATTTGTTTCAATGTTATTGTGTTCTTCACAGAAATTTTCAATCATCCATTTTAATTCATTGATTTCATCTAGCTGTGATTCATTATGAATTAAGAACCTTCCGATTAAATCAAAAAGCTGGTGCTGGTACATATCACTTAAGAATGTACCTTCACCTCTTCTAGTATGTATCACCCCTAAAAGTTCTAATGCTCTTAGGGCTTCTCTGATACTTGAACGTCCAACATTTAAGGTTTCACTTAAAAATCTTTCGGAAGGCAGTTTTTCACCCACTTGAATATTTTTTTCAACAATAATTGACTGAATTTGTTCGACAATCTTGATTAATCCTTTTTGCTTTTCTTTATCCAACGTGAGTCTCCTTCCAAAATTATGACAAGTCTGCTAATTCATATGTTCTACGTTCTATTTCATCAACTTCAACTTCAATACGTGCTACACCTGATTCCATACCAGCTTTTGCTACTGCTTTCGCAACGTATGGTGCAACTCTTGGATCGAATGGCCCAGGAATGACATAATCAGCGTTTAATTCTTCCTCTGAAACAAGGTTAGCAATTGCTTCTACTGCAGCTTGTTTCATTTCTTCATTTATATGAGTTGCACGAATATCTAATGCTCCTCTAAAAATACCAGGAAATGCTAATACATTATTAATTTGGTTAGGGAAATCAGAACGTCCTGTACCAATAACTTTAGCACCCGCTTCTTTTGCTATATCTGGCATAATTTCAGGAACTGGGTTAGCCATAGCAAAGATAATTGGATCTTCAGCCATAGTTTCAACTAATTCTTTAGTTAATGCGCCTTCAACAGATACACCTACAAATACATCCGCATCTTTAATAACATCTGATAATTGACCTTCTGTTTTGTCTTTGTTTGTCCATTTCGCAACAAAGTCTTTAGTAGGATTCATACCATAAGGACGGTCTTCGTAAATCGCACCTCTAGAATCACACATAATCATATTTCTTACACCATAACTGTATAATAATTTAATAATTGCAATACCAGCTGCACCTGCACCGTTTAAAACAACTTTTATATCGGATAATTTTCTGTCAGTAATTTTCAATGCATTAATCAAACCAGCAACAGTTACGATCGCCGTACCATGCTGATCATCATGAAAGACAGGTATTTTAGTTTCTTTTTTTAGACGTTCTTCAATTTCAAAGCATCGAGGTGCTGAAATATCTTCTAAGTTAACGCCACCGTAGTTAGGTTCTAATAATTTAACAGTATTCACAATTTCATCAACGTCTGTCGTATTAAGTGCAATTGGCACACCATCTACACCAGCAAAGCTTTTGAATAAAACTGCTTTCCCTTCCATTACAGGTATACTTGCTTCAGGACCAATATCACCTAAACCTAATACAGCTGTTCCATCTGTAATTACAGCTACTGCATTTGATTTCATTGTATAGTCATATACTTTTCTTACGTCTTCATGTATATCTTTACATGGTTCTGCAACACCTGGAGAATAAGCAAGACTTAATTCCTCTTTATTAGTAACTTTAACTTTGGCATAAACGCCTAATTTACCTTGTTTTTCTTTATGCATATATAGTGCATCATCTCTTAATGACAAAATAATCATCCCTTCATTGTATGTATCTATCCCTTTATTATACATTAAATTTCTATAATTAAATTAAAAAATTCTTCATAGTGGTCAGACCACCATGAAGAATACTATAGCATAAATTATTTAATTAATAAAGCCTATAAAAGACGTACATTTTCATAACCTATTTTATGAATAAATTCTTCAAAGTTACCATGATTTAAGTTTAAATAACCAAGCATTTTTGAACTATAATCTTTATCATTAAAATACGTTACTTTAATATGACGATCGTGGTCATTTGTTATCCACTCAGCTAAATCTTCTACATTTCTTACGACGACTTCTTTTGTCGTATTAAATTTATGTTGTTTAAATGCTTCTAATGTATCTATTTGATTAATAATCATTTGTGTCTTACCATTTCTTTTTTCGAATTTGCCATTGATAATTACTGGGACATTTGTAATATCAGTTGTTTCAATTTGTTTATATGCATCAGGGAATATAACCCCTTCAACTTCATTTAATCCGTCTATTAAATTGACAAAAGCCATATTTTGTCCTTTTTTAGTTCTTATTTTTCTTAGTGACGCAATCATTACGAGCATCGGTACTTTATTATAGTCTATTCTTAATGGATAAATTGATAAATATTGATGTTGATTGAATAATGAAATGATTGGATGCTCAGTTGCATAGAACCCTAAGTATTCTTTTTCATATTCACTTTTCATAAGATTAGGCATTTCTTCAACTTCTTTAAATTCTTTCTTAACGTTCAAACCTAATTCTTTCAATAAATTATTAGAATCTCCGACAGACTCGCTACTTTCATAAACATCGTCAATAGACTGTAACAACGTCGCTCTAGTCTGACCAAAATCATCTAAAGCGCCAGCATATATAAGTGCTTGTATCAATTTCTTACTTTTAGCCTTACTTGGTAATCGATGTACAAGATCAAACATATCTTTATACGTTCCGTTTGTTTTTCTTTCATCAACAATGACTTTTACACTTTGATAACCAACGCTTTTAATTGCACCAAGTGATGTATATATACCTTTTTTAGTTGCTTTATAGAACCATTCACTATGATTAATGGACGGTGGATATATTTTCACACCAATTCTTTTAAGTTCTGTTACCATTTGTTCTGTCTTAACTTCATTACCAACTACATTAGAAAGAATCGCAGCATAAAAGTATGTCGGATAATGCACTTTCAAATAAGTCATGATATACGCAATTTTACTATATGCAACTGCATGTGCTTTTGGATAACCATAGTCTGCAAACTTCAGTATTAAATCAAATATTTTTACAGCTGTTGATTCCTCGTAACCTCTTTCCAAGCTACCATTCACGAAATGTTTTCTTTCATTTTCTAACACTGCTCTGTTCTTCTTACTCATCGCACGTCTCAAAATATCCGCTTCACCATATGAGAATCCTGCGAACTTACTCGCAATCTGCATAATCTGTTCTTGATAAATAATAACGCCATAAGTTGATTTCAATATCTCTTTTAAGTCTGGATGTAAATATTCTATCTCTGCATTTTGTCTACGTCTTTTAATATATGTTGGTATTTCTTCCATCGGTCCAGGTCTATATAAAGATGTAACTGCTACTATATCGAGAAAATGGTCAGGCTTTAACCTTTTTAATACACTTCTAACACCTTGAGATTCAAGTTGGAAAATACCTGTTGTTTCACCTTTAGACAATAGTTGAAAGACTTTAGGATCATCAAAAGGAATTTTTTCAATATCTACAATTTGATTTTCTTGATATTTCACTTGATTGACCACTTGTTGAATAATCGATAAATTTCTTAAACCAAGAAAGTCGATTTTTAATAGACCGATCTTTTCAGTTTCTGTCATCGTCCATTGCGTTAAGACACCTGTATCACCCATCATCGTAGGTACAAATTGGTGTAAAGACTGATCATTAATAATGATACCTGCTGCATGGGTCGATGTATGTCTCGGTAAACCTTCTAATTGTTTACTTAGTTGAAACCATTTTTCATGCAAATGATTCTGGTTAACAAATTGTTTAAACGCATCATCTTCAAATGCTTCGTCTAATGTAATACCTAATTTATGCGGAATTAATTTTGAAATGTAATTGAGTGTAGCATCATCAAACTGCAATATTCTACCTACATCTCTTGCTACTGCTCTCGCTTGAAGATGACCGTATGTTACAATCCCAGCAACACGATTATCACCGTATTTTTCTTGAACATATTGAATTACTTTATCTCGCTTAGTATCTTGAAAGTCGATATCAATATCCGGCATCGTCACACGTTCAGGGTTTAAAAATCTTTCAAATAACAAATCAAATTCAATTGGATCGATAGTAGTAATATTTAAAATAAAACTAACTAGAGATCCACCAGATGAACCACGTCCAGGTCCAACTAATACGTTTTGATCTTTCGCATAATTGATTAAGTCACTAACGATTAGGAAGTAATCTGAATATCCCATTTTCACAATAATATCGTATTCGTATTGAAGCCTTTTTTCATATACTTCATTAAATTGTGGATACTTGCCTTTATTCATCATTAATAATTCCCAAAGATATTCATCACTTGATTGATTATTAGGTGTTTTATATTTTGGTAATAAATCTTGATGATACTCAATTTCGACCTGACATTTTTGAGCTATTTCGTCTGTGTTTTGTATGTACGCTTCATCTACATTAATTTGCGATATATCTTCTTTAGTTAAAAAATGATGATTTAAGTTTTGTTGAAAATCACTCATCGTTAATTTTTCATTATTTTTAATTGCATGAAGTGCAATTAAACTATCACCATCATCTTCATTCAAATAAAGTGCAGACTTCATAAAAACTTTCTTATGATTCATATCAATCGTAGAATCATGTGAAATATATTTATCATTGTCATCAATTGTTATAGCTTGGAATAAATAATAGTTGGCTTCATTGATTTGTTTACCAATGATTATAAGTCCTTCTGAATAAGCATTCACCCATTCAATGGGTGCTGAAAATCGTTCTTTTATGGAAATAGCAGAAGATAATTTAATTAAATTATGATAGCCTGTTATATTTTTAGCTAAGACCACACATTCAACTTGATTGAGTTGGTCATCTAAATAAATAGTTAATCCGAAGATTGGTTTTATATTTTCTTTTATACATGCATCATAAAATTGTAAAGCACCGTGCAGAACATTTAAATCTGTAAGAGCAAGCGCTTGATAATTTTCATTTTTAGCTTTTTGAACAACATCTGGGATTCTAATACTTGAATTAAGCAAATCATATGATGAATGAATATTTAAATGACTTACCATGCGCTCACCTCCTATATTTCAGATTTAATATCTGCTGCTAATGCATCAAACTCTTCCCAACTATATACAGATGCACCTGAAGCATTTGGATGTCCTCCACCGTTATATTTAGCTGCGATATGATTAATTTTTATGCCTTTTGAACGAATTCTACATCTTATTTCTTTACCTTCATCAACAGCAAATACCCATGCTTTTAATCCTTTAATATCTGAAACAGTATTCACGAATAATGAAGCTTCGTTAGGTTTTAAGTTGAATTGTTCAAGTATATCTTTCGTAATTTTAATTGAACAGAATCCTTCACCATCATATTTGAAATTCTGAAGAATATATCCTTGGAAGTGAAGTAAAGCTGGATCTCTTTCACTCAATTGGTTAAGTAATTTAGTACGTTCGAATTCTTTCGTCATTAACTCTGCTGCAACTTCCATTGTATGTGTAGACGTATTATCAAATAAGAATCTACCTGTGTCACCAACGATGCCTAAATATAGCACTCTACTTGCTTTCTCACTTACGTTTGAACCATTTAAATTCCATGATTTATTTAAATCAAAGATAATTTCACTTGTAGATGATGCTTCTGTATTTACAAAATTAATATCACCATATGAGTCTACTGGTGGATGATGGTCAATCTTAATTAATTCGTCACCAGTATTATAGCGACTATCATCTATACGTGGTGCGTTTGCTGTATCACAAACAATCACAAGTGCGCCATTATATGTGTCATCTGCAATTTCATCCAAATCTCCAATAAATGTTAACGTCGGTTCAGGTTGACCGACTGCATATATATGCTTCTCAGGAAAAGCCTCTTGTAATATATATTTCAAACCTAATTGAGAGCCGTATGCATCTGGGTCTGGTCTAACATGCCTATGTATAATAATTGTTTCATATTGCTTTATTTTATTTAATATTTCTTCCATTGTTATCCTTCTTTCTTTATATTTACTTATATTTTATTAATTGATATAATTCGACTTGGTAGGAGGAATCAAACATGTCATCTGAAATTATGTCTACACTTGTTGCTTTGGCAGTAACAATTATGATTATTGCTTTAATATTTGCTATTTTAAATTTAGCACGTTCATTTAGAACGAAACGTGACGTTAGAAAAGCTTATCATAAAGCGCGTTCAAGATTTTACTTTGGTATATTTATGATCGCATTTGCAGCAGACCAAGTATTGTTATTCCCAACATTAGTCACTTATATTATTGTTTTAGTATTATTATTCTTTGGTATTTTAAACGTATCTTATGGCTATAGAGCAAGTAAATACTTTAAAGGTAACTTACCTATTGAGAACAAAGCTTGGGAAGAATTCGAACAAAAAAAACATCAATAATATTTTAAAAAGCGTTGTATCACATAACGCTTTTTTATTTTTCGAGAATTTGACACATCAGTAATGCTTTCGCAACAGTCGCACTACCGCTCACCATCGTAACTTCGAATTTAGCAAATATTCTACCGATATCTAATGTTGTAATTTTCACTTCTACATCGTCATCAATTTGAACAGTTTTTAAATAATAAATATCTATATGTTCAATCATGATTTCTGATTTTTTCATTTTTCTTATTTCATAACGTAACGCTTCTTCAATAACTGCAATATAGACGGATTTCGTTAACATACCGAATTGATTCGTTAATTGTGGAGATATATTCACCACAACATTACCATTGTCCATTGTGATTTGCTTTGCAATTTGGTCATGAATCGTTTCACCTATTTGTGGTTGTCTACTCATTAATTGCATCGTCTTTAATACATCTTCACGAGAAATAATTCCGATTAATACTTTAGAGGTTGATACAACAGGCAACAATTCAATCCCTTCCCAAATCATGAGGTGGGCACAAGTTGCGATTGTCGTATTTAAATGTGCAATGATAGGTGATTTTGTCATCAACGTCCTGATACTTTTATCTTGTTCTTCATTTACAATATCTTTACTCGTTAAAATACCTACAACTTTCATTTCGCTATCAACAACTGGAAAACGCGTATGAGATGTTTGTTGAGATAATTCATTCCAATCTCGCACTTTTTGTTTATCATCTAAATAAGAAGTTGATTCAATAGGAATCATAATATCTTCAACCATTAAAATTTCTTTTTTAATCATTTGATCATATATAGCTCTATTAATAATATTGGCAACTAAAAATGTATCATAATTTGATAAAATAATCGGAAGTTCGTGTTCGTCAGCGTAGTTTATAATATCTTCATTCGCTTCAAAACCACCCGTAATTAAAACAGCAGAACCTCTTTTTAAAGCTTCCATTTGTACATCTGATCTATTACCAACAATCAGCAATGTATTTTTAGTTAAATATTTAACGACATCATTTAATTCCATTGCACCAATTGCAAATTTTGATAAAGTTTTATATAAGCCTTGTTTACCGCCCAATACTTGACCATCCACAATTTTAACAATTTCATTAAATGTTAAATTTTCAATTTGTTCTCTAGATTTTCT
Organism: Mammaliicoccus sp. I-M35; assembly: GCF_022386455.1. Lineage (NCBI taxonomy): Bacteria > Bacillati > Bacillota > Bacilli > Caryophanales > Staphylococcaceae > Mammaliicoccus > Mammaliicoccus sp. I-M35. The sequence continues at coordinate 429,540 of NZ_JAJNIL010000001.1, forward strand.
CTCAATTCTAACTGTCCCTACTCTATCAATAGATGCTACAAGCCCTTGATTATCCGCTTCTTTAATTGCACGATAGGCTGTACCTTCAGAGACGTTTAAATCTTTCGCTATCTGTCTGACAGAGATTTTATGTCCAACAGATAACGATTCAATATACTTAATAATTTGCTCATGTTTCGTCATGTTTATACCCTCTATCAAATTTTATGAATTACTTTCTATTATACATTTTTAATGTCTTAAATGATATCTTAAAAATTAAATAAAAGATTGAAACAACGCTTATTAAATTAAGTATTTTATACAGATTTACTTCTTAAACTTAAAAGCTGAGATGACAAAATCATCTCAGCTTACTAAACTTACTACCATATTCATTTATAATTCTACCGATTCACCAGGTTTTAAAATGTGAACTTCTGATTCCGTTACAGCTTTTTCAAAATCTTTAGGGTCTTGTTTAATAAAGTCAAATGTATCGTAATGAATAGGTACTACTTTTTTCGGCTTGATAAATTCATTAACTGCATAACTTGCATCATCAATGCCCATTGTAAAGTTGTCGCCTATCGGAATAAAGCACAAATCAACTGGGTGTCTATCTGCAATTAATTTCATATCGCTGAATAAACCAGTGTCACCTGTATGATAAATTGTACCCGCTTCAGTTTCTAATACAATTCCAGCTGGCATACCTAAATAGATGATTTCTCCATTTTCTTCTGTAAAGCTATTACTATGAAAGGCTTGCACATATTTTACTTTTCCAAAATTAAATTCAATATTCCCACCAATATTCATTGGATGTAAGTTTTCTAATCCGTGTTTATTAGATAAATAATCAATCGCTTCAGGTAACGCTATAACAGTTGCACCAGTTCTTTTTGCAATGCTAACAGTATCACCTAAATGATCGCCATGACCATGAGTTAATATAATATAATCTGCTTCTACTTCATCTGCCGTTAAATCTGATAATGGATTCCCTGTTATAAATGGATCCACAATCACTTTATGTCCTTTACTTTCAAAATAGATTACTGATTGTCCATGAAATGATACTTTCATGAATCTCCCTCCTCACATTGTCTTTTCCGTATATTATATACCCTAAATTTGAATTTATGAATCAAGAAGTCTAAAATAATGATGTAAGAAAGAGATTTGGGAGGAAGAATAATGGAACATAATGAAATTGCAACATTTTTAAAAGATAAAGGTGCGGACGCAGCATGGATTACAACGCCTTTAAACATCTTTTATTTAACAGGTTATTTATCTGAACCACATGAACGTCTATTTAGTTTATTAGTCACTAAAGATGGTGAAGAAACACTATTTTGTCCAAAAATGGAAGTAGAAGAAGCTAAAAATGCAGGCTTCACTGGAAACATCGTTGGATACTTAGATACAGAATCACCATTCGATTTAATTGAACAACAATCTTATAAAACTTTCGCAATTGAATCAGAGCATTTATCAGTTAAAAGACTTCGTGAAATTGAAAAAGCATTTAATGTTGAAACAATTGTTGATATTGATCAAGTATTGAAAGATATTAGAAATGTAAAAACAAATGACGAGATTGAGTTGTTACAAGAAGCGGCTAAATATGCAGATTTAGCGATTCAAGCTGGCGTTGATAAATTAGAAGTTGGCGTTTCTGAAATTGAAGTATTAAATCATATTGAAACAACTATGAAACAACATGGTATTTCTAAGATGAGCTTTGATACTATGGTATTATTCGGCGATCATGCAGCAGCTCCTCATGGTACACCAGGAGAAAGAACTTTAAAAGAAAACGAATATGTACTATTTGACCTAGGTGTCATTTATAAAGGTTATTGTTCAGATATCACTAGAACTGTTCCATTCGGTACACCTTCTGATAAAGCACAAGAAATTTACAATGTCGTACTTGATGCTAACAAACAAGCGATTGAAATGATTAAACCAGGTGCTAAAATTGCTGACTGCGATAAAGTAGCTAGAGATATTATTAGCAATGCTGGTTATGGTGAATACTTCCCACATAGACTTGGTCACGGACTTGGATTAAGCGTCCATGAATTCCCAGACATTTCCAGTGCTAATACGGATGAATTCAAACCAGGCATGGTATTAACAGTTGAACCTGGAATATACGTTCCTGGTGTTGCTGGCGTTAGAATTGAAGACGATATCGTTGTAACTGAAGACGGACATCGCATACTAACAGGCTACCAAAAATGATTAAAGAAGCTTGTGTAGAAACAATTTCGCAAATTGAACAAGCGATTAAAAATGGTGCAAATCGAATAGAACTTTGCGACAACCTTTCAGTTGGTGGGACAACACCAAGTTACGGAATGGTAAAGATTGCAGTAGAACTATGTCATCAACATAACGTCGAAGTCGCTGTCATGATTAGACCTCGCGGTGGAGATTTTAACTATAATTATTTCGAATACGAAATCATGCGACAAGATATATTACAATTGAAAGATTTGAAAGTTGATGCATTTGTATTTGGCTGTTTAGATGAACACGGACATCTTGACGAATGGAAGATGAAAGCATTAAAAGAAACATGTGGTATCATACCTGCAGCTTGTCATATGGCGTTTGATTCTATTAATCCCTATCATCAATTAAAATCATTAGACTGGTTAATTAAACACCAATTCAGTCGCCTACTAACACATGGCGGACCTAGTGATAGTGAGATATTTGATAACATTAACCATTTAGGTAAATTGTTGATTCACTCAAAAGGCAATATCACAATCATGCCAGGTGGCGGACTCAATAAAGATAACTTATCACAACTCATAGAAGACATACCATTCGATGAAGTACACGGTACAAAAATCGTATAAATAGAAAAACCTGAGACGAAATTCGTCTCAGGTTTTTTGGTGGAGTTATTGATATATTTTATGGGTTTATATTAATGTTTTTGTTGGTGTGGGCGGGCGCTTAGTTACACTTTCGACGACTTTTGTTACTATGGAGTGCCTTAGTCACACTTCGACCGACTTTTGTTACTATGGGCTGCCTTAGTTACAATTCCACTGACTTTTGTTACTATGGACTGCCTTAGTTACAATTCCACCCACTTTTGTTACTATGGAGCTCCTTAGTTACAATTTCCCCGACTTTTGTTACTATGGACTGCCTTAGTTACAATTCCACCCACTTTTGTTACTATGGAGTGCCTTAGTTACAATTCCACCCACTTTTGTTACTATGGGTGGCCTTAGTTACAATTCAACCGACTTTTGTTACTATGGAATACCTTATAAGATTTTGATACACCCTATGTACCAAAAACTAAATAATTTACGGATGTTATTTGAAAAATATCACCTTCACATATTTTAACTTTTTTCTAGATAAAATTTCTTATTTCGCATATTTGTATTTTTGAAGTATTTATTACATACTCTTCTAACTGTATGTTTTGGTATAGGATCACACCATGCTTGAGCTTCAATAAAATCAAATGGTTTTCTCTTTATGATAAAAAGTTCTTTTAAATTGAAATATATTAACTCTTCAAGCCCTAACTGCTTTTTACAGTAACAGCATGTATAGTTATGTTGGTTTTTCTTATAAGTAATAGTAAATAATTTTCTACAATTTGGGCATCTTAAACCAGATGCAACTTTATCTTCAAGAATATTGATATCCTTTTGGTAAAAGGTTGAATGAATAGATTCATATTGCTTAAAAATATTTAAGATTTCTTGATTAGCTTCTTGATGATTTGTATCAATGAGATGAGGAACTATAGAAAGTTCTTGAGGAAGTAGTATTGCTTGATTTTGTGGTCTTTTGCCATGTAGATTGAAATGACTGTTTGTAAATATAATAAAGGTTTCAATTTCTCTTGGAATGTTGTGAGTATTAACGATTGATTGTATATTGTTTTCTATTTTATTTGTTTGTAAATGTGGTGACGGGTATCTTAAACTATTCGTACATTTAATATATTCTTCTTCAAAATACCAATCGCCAGTATAGTGTTTAACTTCGAAAATATAGATTTTTGTTGATGAAACAACTAGAAAATCAATTTGTATATGATTTGAGCTTCCTATTTCTAAATTATATAGATATTGAACATCAACGATAGTGTCTAATATTGCTTTAAAATACATTTCTCCTTCCAAACCAGATTGGTTAATATACAATTCTTTTCTTTGATCAATATTCAAATTCGTTCTGCCTTCGATTGCTTTTAGATAAGAAAAATATTCGTTTTTATTCATGTAATCACCTGCTGTTAATAATAATATGTAATCAAATTATAGGTATTCCACTCATTTTCAGCAAGTTGCATAAATTAAAAAAATGTCCAACTCAGCAATCTGAGTTAGACATTTTTTAAAAATTTTATCTCAAAACTTCTTGATAAGGTGTGTATTCTTTATCAAAAGCTTTTGCAACTTCTTTATATGTTAATTTACCATGTATTGTGTTTAATCCTTTAGCAAGTGCTTCGTTATCTTGACATGCTTTAACGTAGCCTTTGTTTGCTAATTGAATTGCATATGGAGTTGTTGCATTATTTAATGCAATTGTAGATGTTCTTGGAACTGCTCCTGGCATATTAGCAACTGCATAGTGTACGACACCATGTTTAACATATGTTGGATCATCGTGTGTCGTAATTCTATCTGATGTTTCGAATGAACCACCTTGGTCAATCGCGATGTCTACTAATACTGAACCTGGTTTCATTTTCTTAACCATTTCTTCAGTTACAAGTTTCGGTGCTTTAGCGCCTGGGATAAGTACTGATCCAATTACTAAATCACTTTCAACAACTGCTTCTTCAATATTTAATGGTGATGACATCATCGTTTGCACGCTTGCACCAAATAGATCATCTAATTGTTGTAAACGTGTAGGATTTAAGTCAATAATCGTAACGTCTGCTCCAAGACCAACTGCCATTTTAGCAGCATTTGTTCCTGCTTGGCCTCCACCGATTATTGTTACTCTCCCTCTTTTAACACCTGGCACACCAGATAATAATATTCCAATGCCTCCGTGTGTTTTTTGTAGGAATTGCGCACCAATTTGAGTTGACATTCTTCCTGCTACTTCACTCATTGGCGCTAGTAAAGGTAATGAACGATCGCTTAACTGAACAGTTTCATAAGCAATTGCAGTTACTTCATTTTCTAGTAATGCATTTGTTAAAGATTCTTCAGCAGCTAAATGTAAGTATGTAAATAGGATTAAGTCTTTCTTGAAGAACTGGTATTCTTCTTGTAATGGTTCTTTAACTTTCATAACCATTTCAACATTCCATGCTTCTTCTTGACTTACAATTTCTGCTCCAGCTTGTTGATAATCTTCGTTAGTAAATTGTGAACCTAACCCTGCCTCAGTTTCTACTTTAACAACATGATTTTGTGCAACTAAACTTGCCACGCCACTAGGTGTTAATGCCACCCTATTTTCGTTATTTTTTATCTCTCTTGGTACTCCAATAATCATTTTTCATTCCTCCTTGTTTTTATCATAACGCCACAAATTTGAAAGCGCAATCATTATTATTCAATTTTTATATTATCCTTATTTTCTAAATTTTTTAAATTTTCTTACTACAACCAATTTTAACATACATTATATAAAAATCGTGTAAATTCCCTATTATTTAAAAGTTTATAATGTTATTTTTTCAGAAAATTATGATATAATTAAACAAAAGAACTAGGAGGCGGTTTCTATGTTAAGTTACAAAAATATTTTAATTGCAGTAGACGGATCAACTGAATCAGAATGGGCTTATAATAAAGCTGTAGCCGTTGCTAAACGTAATGACGCTAAATTAACAATTGTTAACGTTGTAGATTCTAGATCATATGCAAGTGTTGAAGCCTATGATACTCAAATAGTAAATAAAGCAACAAGTTTTGCTGAAAGTTTATTATCTGGATATAAAGAATTCGCTGAGAATAATGGTGTTCATAACGTAGCGACTAAACTTGAATTCGGATCTCCAAAAACAGTTATTCCTAAAAAATTAGCAGTAGAATTTGACGTAGATTTAATCATGTGTGGTACTTCAGGATTAAATGCAGTAGAACGATTTATCGTTGGTTCTGTATCAGAATCAATTGTGAGAAACTCACCATGTGACGTTCTAGTAGTAAGAACAGAAACAATGCCTGAAGATTTCGAACCAGTTGTAGCAACAAAAGAACTATTCGAAGAACACCACGAAGGTAAATAAATAGACAGAAGAAAAGCGTTCAGTCGTAATGGCTGGACGCTTTTTTCATTTTTAAATAGATTTTTATAAGTTTTTTAAATCTCGTGAGTTTACTCCGTCTTTAACTCACATGTTCACCAATCTCGTGTGTTTATTCCGTCTTTAACTCACATCTTTTTCAATCTCGTTTGTTTACTCTACCTTTAACTCACATCTTTTTCAATCTCGTGAGTTTATTCCGCCTTTAACTCACATGTTTTCTAATCTCGTGAGTTTACTCCATCTTTAACTCACATGTTCACCAATCTCGTGGGTTTACTACCTCTTTAACTCACATGTTTCACAATCTCGTGAGTTTATTCCACCTTTAACTCACATGTTTTCTAATCTCGTGGGTTTACTCCACCTTTAACTCACATGTTTTTCAATCTCGTGAGTTTATTCCGCCTTTAACTCACATCTTTTCTAATCTTGTGAGTTTACTCCACCTTTAACTCACATCTCCCCTCAATCACATAAACCTATTACTCATTTTCACATATTTTCTATACTAATAAAAAAACATTCAACCTTATGGCTGAACGCTTTTAAATTAGTTTTGATTATTATTTTGATTTTTTAAGTTTTGATTATTTTCTTGTTTTTGTTTTCTTGATTGTTCTTTAACGACTCTACGTGTAACGATTCTAACTAATTTCATTAATGCTCTTTCTGGTCTCATTTATATATCCTCCTTAGAACATGCATTACTTACATATAACCGTAGAATCACTTTTTAAACATAAAAAAACGAGACTGGCATCTTATTCACATATAAGATACGCCTGCCTCGCTTTAAAATATACTTTATTATCCTAAGTTACCAAATTTCACAACATCACGTGCGATCATAACTTCTTCGTCAGTTGGAATTACAATAACTTTTACTGGTGAATGTGGGTAGTTGATGAACGCTTCTTCTCCACGTAAACCTGTGTTTAAGCGTTGATCCCAATAAACACCCATGAATTCTAATCCTTCTAATACTTTAGCACGAACTGTGTCAGAGTTTTCCCCTACACCAGCTGTAAATACAATTGCATCTAAGCCGTGCATTCTTGTAGCATATGACCCCATATATTTATGGATTCTAGATGCGAATACATCTAATGCTAATTTAGCACGTTCGTTACCTTCGTTAGCGTCTTGCTCGATATCTCTTAAGTCACTTGATGAACCTGAGATACCAAGTAAACCTGATTCTTTATTAAGGATATTTAATACTTCTTCAGCATTTTTACCAGTTTTCTCCATGATGTATGGAATTAAAGCTGGGTCAAGGTTACCTGAACGTGTACCCATTGTAACACCTGCTAATGGTGTGAAGCCCATTGAAGTATCAACTGATTTACCACCGTCAATTGCAGCAATAGAAGCACCATTACCGATATGACAAGAGATAATTCTTAATTGATCTAAAGGACGATCTAATAATTCTGCTGCTCTTTCAGATACATATTTATGACTTGTACCATGGAAACCATATTTACGAATACCGAAATCTTTATAGAAGTTGTAAGGTAAGCTGTATAAATATGATTCTTCTGGCATAGTTTGGTGGAATGATGTATCGAATACTGCAACATGTGGGATACTTGGCAATAATTTTCTAAATGCTTTAATACCCATGATGTTTGCAGGATTGTGTAAAGGTGCTAAATCAGTTAATGATTCGATTTTAGCTAATACATCATCAGTAACAAGTGCTGATTCTGGGAATAATTCTCCGCCATGAACAACACGATGACCAGTACCTTGAATGTCATTAATGTCTTCGATGATATTGTGCTCTTTTAAAGCTTCAATCATGATGTTTACTGCAACTTCATGATTTTCAATATCTAATGTTTTTGTGATTTTTTCCCCGTCAACCGTAATTGAGAAAATTGAATTTTTCAATCCGATACGTTCGATTAATCCTTTTGTGATAACTTTTTCTTCAGGCATCTCAAATAATTGGAATTTTAAAGATGAGCTACCAGCATTAATTGCTATAATTTTTGTCATTTAGACTTCCTCCTGATAATACTATTCTATACTATTTAAACACTAATACAGTTATGAATCAAGCATTAATACAGTTTATAAAGAATGATTTTCTTTCATCCATTCATCTACTTCAGATAAAAACGTTTGCAATTGAGATTGTGCCTTGAAATCTGGTATGTTTGCTAGCAATACTTCAACGCTCTTAGTAATTCCAGGGTCTTTCTTCTGTAAAATCAATAGTGATTTACGTGATTGTTCTGTCTTGAACAGTGAATTAGGAAAGTTTAAAAATGCTTGCATTTCTGTTTCTGTTGCAATATATTTTTGAAGCTGTTTCACTTCTTCGCCTTCAAAGATATTTGTTGGTACGATTAAGAATACATACCCACCTGGTCTAGTTGCTGTAACAGCTTGTTCTAATAATAAATAATGACTATAACTATGCCCTTCATCAAAGCCTAATTTCATCTCTTTACTGCGTTCATCAAGTGGATAATATCCGACTGGTAAATCGCCGACAATGACATCTGCTTCTTCTAATGGTAGTGGCATAATAGCATCTTGTGGGTATACATCAAATGGTATTTCTAAGAAGTTAGCTAAATGTATACTTACACGTTGTAATACAGGATCTACTTCAATCAAGTGGTGCATCAATGTCTTGTCTTGATTTTGTTCATTGATTGTTGCACTCAAATGTCCTGTACCACTTGCAATATCTACAATGTTTAATTCTTTTTTGTTTTTATTAAATAAGTTTACAAGGTAGCTTAAAATAAACCCAATTGAATCTGGCGTCATTTGATGATTGGGTTGTATTACTTCTTCTTTTAATAAACTTAAATAAGCAAATTGGAACGCTTTTCTTCGTTCTTGTAATGTTGATTGTTCTAAAAGATCTCTTTGGTTTGTATAAATGTCTTCCATCGCCAAACCAAGATTCTCTATATAACTTTGTCCATTCTCGTCGTGGAGGTCTTTACTTTTTACATCAAGTTTTTCAAATAATACTTCCATCATATTCTTTTCTTCAGTCATAATTGCCCTCTTTCGTATAAAAAGCTGTCCACTAAATGGACAGCAGTTTATGGTTGTTAATTAGTCTAAATTTTTGAATGCTTCTAAAGCTTTGTCATAGTCAGGATGGTTTGTACCTTCACTCACTATTTCTGCATAAACAACTTTATTATCTTTGTCCAAAACAAATACTGAACGTGCTAATAAACGAAGTTCTTTCATGATAACACCATAGTTCTCACCAAATGATAAATCACGGTGGTCACTTAATGTAATCACATTATCTAAACCTTCAGCTGCACACCATCTTTTTTGAGCAAATGGTAAGTCGTTAGAAATTGTTAAGACAACGCCATCTTGTTCATTTGCAGCTTCTTCATTAAATTTACGTGTTTGTTGACTGCACACGCCTGTATCTAAAGAAGGTACGGCACTAATAAGTTTCTTTTTACCTTCATAGTCTTTTAATGTCTTTTCAGATAGGTCGTTTGCTAATACAGTAAAATCAGGTGCTACTGAACCTACTTTAACTTCCTCACCTAATATTGTAATTGGTTCATTCTTGAATGTAACTTGCGCCATAAAAAAAGCCTCCTTATTCTTGATAAATATATTTTATCATGATTAAAGAGACTTTAAAATTCTTTTGATTATAACTTAGTTATCCAATCATATTTTGGAAGTCTTTTCTCATTTGAACATATTTGTTTTTGAGAACGACTGTTTCCCCAAAATAGTCATGAATACCTTTATGCTTTTTCGTAAATGCTACTACAATATATGGAATGCCTAACAATGCGCCAGAAATAATTCGTCCGATCCATTCTCTAAATAGGACATCCTTCAATTTGAGCGGTTGAGCATCTTCTCGATAGACACTTAAACCTAAAATCATCTTGCCTAGTGTTGCTTTAAAATAATACGTCATCAACACGAAATATAAATAAAATATTAAGGCACTAGCCATATTTTCAACACTGAAGTATGGCACCCATAGATAAGAATCATTGATATCTGTAAGTGCAAATATCGGACTTAACACAATACCTTTAAATCCTGCTAAAGCTAAAATATCGATGATATAAGCTAAAAATCGGACCCAGAATCCAGCAAATACGATGGATTTAATATCAGACATATATTTATTGACAGTACGCTCAATTTCACTTTGTTCACGTGTAGTAGCGACTTGTTCATAACTTGTTTCTGTCATTACAATCCCTCCTTATTCACCGTATAAATACATAGGTTGTGGTGATTTATTCGCTTTAATTAAGGCTTCATATTTAGTCATATCATCTAAACCTATCATAGAAGAAAGTTTACTTTTAGCAGCCATTGGGAAGTTTAAGAATCCGCCTGTTGTATCATATGTTACAACTTGTGCATGTTTGGATTTAATGTCACTTCTTAATGCTTTAATAGCATCATCTTCATAACCAATTTCATCAATTAAACCGTTTGATTTAGCTTGTTGTGCTGAATAAATTCTACCGTCAGCTAATTTCTTAACTTCTGATTCTGACATATGTCTACCATCTTTAATGACATTTACAAATTGTTTATAACTATCATCAATAATGGATTGCATGATGTCGCGTTCTTCTTTCGACATTTCTTTCATAGGGTTCAAGATTTGTTTATGTTTACCAGAAGTTACAGATTCATCTTTCACACCTAAATCATTCGCAAGTTCTGAATAATTAATGCTTGAGATAATAACCCCAAGTGAACCTGTTAATGTTTGTGAACCTGCATAAATTTTGTCTGCTGGTGTTGAGATATAATAGCCACCTGATGCTGCCATATTTTTCATTTGAACATAAACTTTTTTATCTTTAGCTTTAATTTCTTCTAATTTTTTATGTATTTCATCACTTTCATATGTTCCACCACCTGGTGAATTGACAACTAGAAGTACACCTTTAACTTGATCGTCTTTTTTAATTTTATCAAGTTGTTTTAAGAAGGATTGATGATTATACCCTCCACCACTAAATAATGACTCTTGGACACCTGTATCTTGAATGGTACCATCTACTGATAATTTAACAATTTTGCTACTACTATCACTACCAGATACGACAGACTCACTTATGCCATCTGAATCTGTTACTGTTTTTTTCCACGAATCGTCTAAAAATATGCCAACTGTGCTGACAACTATACCACCTACAACTAAAACAGCTGCGATGATTATCGCAATAATTCGTTTAGACATAGTATCATCCTTTCTATTTTAAATATTTACATTTATAATAATAACAGACTTTAATAATAACTGTAACTTTTGGGAGGAACAAATTATGACTTCGTATAAACGTATTTATTTATTTAGTTCAAAAGACCGTGACGTATTAGAAACACGTGAAAAAATCCAGAAAGAAATGGAACCACACGGATTTGAATTTGTTTCAAATTACGATGATGCAGATATTATTGCTTCAGTCGGGGGAGATGGGAGTTTCTTACAAGCTTGTAGAAAAACAAACTTTAATAAAGACAAAGTATATATTGGTATTAAAACACGACTAGATCAGAATTATTTATATGTAGATTTTAGTATAGATGACATTCCACATTTAATTGAATCTATTGATTCTCATGAAGTAAGTGTGAGAAAATATCCCGTCCTAGAAGTAAACTTGAATAACCAAATGTCTTATATGTGTTTAAATGATTTTTACATTAAATCAAGTGTCATCAAGCCGATGAAGATGGAAATATACATTGACGACGAATACTTCGAAGCATTCAACGGAGATGGTTTATTAATTTCAACACCAACAGGATCAACTGGATATAACAAATCATTAGACGGCGCAATTATTGACCCTAAAATTAGAAGCATGCAACTAACTGAAATCGCATCACTGAATAACAATAATTTTAGAACAGTGAGTAGTTCAGTAGTATTGGGTGATACAAGAACCCTTAAAATCATTCTTGATAAAGAAGGTAACTATTATCCAATTATGGGACTAGATAACGAAGCATTAAGCATACAAGAAACAGACTTTATTTCACTTAGAATTCAAGATAAATATATTCGAACACTGAAATTACCTCAGAATTCATTCTGGAGTAAAGTACAAAGAAAATTCTTATAACAATAAGCAACAACCCATAAACTAAAACACCTTAGCGCATAGACGCTAAGGTGTTTTTTACATAAAGTGACTACTAATATAGTCATATAGATTTTTGAGAATTAACGTTATCGTTACAATAATAAATAATACTTTAACGTAAGATACGCCTTTTTTGATAGCAAATGTAACCCCTAAATACGAACCGATAACCATAGATACTGCCATACTTAATCCATAGATATAATTGACATGTCCTAAAACCATAAATAACAGTAATGCACCTATGTTAGAAGCAAAGTTTAAAAATTTAGCATTTCCGGCTGCGTGTAAATAATCAAGACCAATCATTAATAAAGCAAATAGGAAGAATGATCCTGTTCCGCCTCCGAGAAATCCATCATAATAACCAATTACCGTTACACCAATAATAAACAAGATTGCTTTTTTAAGTGACAATTTCTTATATCGATTAATGTCTCCCCAATCTTTCTTTACTATTGAGTATATGGTTACAAGTGCCAATATAATGATTGCCAATGGCTTTAAATATTCTGGTGGTAAATATGTAGCAGTAATCGCACCGAATATCGAACCTACAAAGGATAATGGAAATAATTTACCTACAATATCGAAATCTACTTTCTTCGCTCTTATAAATTTCATCGTACTCGTAAATGAACCGAATGAACTCGCTAATTTATTTGTACCTAGAGCTGTAGCTGGATCCATTCCCACTGCTAGTAATGCAGGTAAAGAAATTAATCCTCCTCCACCTACAACTGAATCGATAAACGATGCAATTAAACCAAACAAAATAATGATTAATAATATATTTAAATCAAACTCCATATGGATATCTCCTCTACTTTAATGATAACGACATCCCAACGTTCGTATTAAAGTAGTTCATCCATCCATTCGTCTTTTTGTTGATTCAAATCATCGTGCTTAGAAATTGTAAGTGTTTCTACATTTTTAACCGCTTCATCAATTAGTGGACCAAAATCAAATTTAGATTCAAAATATTCCACTTTTTCTAATTTAGGATTTGTCTTTGGATTTTTTGGTGTAAATATCGTACAACAATCCTCAAATGGTTGAATTGATAAATCAAATGTATTAATAGCTTTCGCTTTTTTAACAATGTCTTCTTTATCAAATGTAAGTAACGGACGCAAAATTGGCATTGATGTTACGCTGTTAATGGCATACATACTACCTAAAGTTTGACTTGCTACTTGTCCTAAGTTCTCACCATTTACAATTGCATGTGCACCAATTTCATGTGCCACTTTTTCAGTAACTCTTAACATCATTCTTCTTGTACTTGTCATTGTATAGCTTTCTTCAACGACTTTATGAATTTGCTTTTGAAGTTCTGTAAAAGGTACAATATGCAATTTGATATCGCCTGTTAAATGTGCAAGTTGTTTTGTTAAATCGATTACTTTTTGTTTAGCTTGTTCACTTGTATACGGTGGACTATGAAAATGAATAGCTTCAATTGTCACGCCTCGTTTCATTACTTCCATACCTGCTACTGGTGAATCGATTCCACCTGAAAGCATAAGTAATGTTTTACCACCAGTTCCTACAGGTAATCCACCAGCGCCTTCAAGTACGCGGTTGTACATATAAATAGCATCTTTACGAACTTCTACTTTAATTTTATGATCTGGTTGTTTAACATTTACTGTTATATGATCAGTATTTTGAAGTACATGACCGCCTAATTCTTGTTGCAATTGAAAAGTATCAAGTTCAAACGTTTTATCTGCACGCTTGACGTCAATTTTAAATGTGTCACCATCTTTAAAATCATGCGCAAACTTTAAAGCGACTTCTTTCATTAAATCTAAATCTTTTTCAATTCGAACTACTGGACTTACAGAATGTACGCCAAACACAGTTTGAATTCTGCTCATCATTTCTTCAATGTCAGAACCTTCGTGTACATCGATATACATACGGTCACGATTTGCACGTACTTTATAACCTTGAAGTGGCATTAATCGGCTTTTGATATTTGCTTTTAATTTATTCACAAACATATTTCTATTACCTGTTTTTAAAGTCAGCTCTCCGTATCTCACTAATATGTGATCATAATTCATATTTTATTAACTCCTTTACCTCTTTATATACTTTATCAAAGGCATCTTTAAAACGTTCTATTTGTTCATTCGTTAAATCTGGTGCAATACTTATTCTTATACTTCCTTCAATAACAAGGTTGCTTAATCCCATTGCTTTTAACGTTTCATTATGAGAACTTTTCTTTGAAGAACATGCACTCGTTGTAGACAAATAAATTTCAAATTTAGAAAATGCATTGACTAATACTTCACCTTTAACACCTGGAAAAGAAATATTTAAGATATATGGTGCTGCATCGATTGGTGAATTAATCAAGACACCTTTATATTGTTCGACAAACGCTCTAATTTCTTTACCTCTTTGACTTAATGCTTGAGCATTATCTTCCATATGATCGTTCATTATTCTCATCGCTTTTGCTAATGCAATATTGACAGGTGCATTAACTGTACCGCTTCTTAAGCCTTGCTCTTGTCCGCCACCAAATATAATTTGTTTAATCGATTTAATTTGTTTAATTGCCAAAATACCTGAACCTTTTAGTCCGTGAAATTTATGTGCGCTTAAACTATAACTATCCGCTAAATTAATATCTAATGGTACTTTCCCAAAACCTTGTACACCATCTACATGAAAATGCACTTTAGGATATTCTTCTAAAATTCGACTAATTTCTTCAATCGGTTGAATTTGTCCCATTACATTATTAACATGCATACATGTAACAAGTACAACATCATCGTTTAATAATTCTTGTAAAGATGATATATCTAATTTGCCATCATTCGTCGTTTTAATATATTTCAAATTAAAACCTTCGTCCTCTAATCCTCTCATCGTTTCAAGAACTGACGGATGTTCCATCTTTGTTGTAAGGATTGTATTACCAAATCTCTTTTTCGCTTTGGCCATCCCTTGAAGTGCGATATTATTCGATTCAGTAGCACCACTTGTAAATATAATATTGAATGGATCTTTTAAATTTAAATATTGTTTAATATTTTCTCTTGCTTTATCAAGTAAATGAGCAATCTTTATGCCGGCAGAATGAGGACTATTTGGATTGAAAAAGTATTGTTGATTCATTTGTGTATATGTTTGGATAACGTCCTCATTAGGCTTTGTCGTTGCAGCATTATCAAGATATATCATACTGTCACCTCTTTTTTTCATTATATAATGATACCACAAGTCATTTCGTATAGATATACTAATTGACTTAGAAAAAACATCCACTAACTCAGAAAAAAAAAATAAAGGCAAAGACATTTACCATGTCTTCGCCTTTATGACGTTCTTATCGTTTATTTACATCTTCTTCTATTTTTTCACTGATACCAGGTTCTACTTTTTCAAGTGCCGCTTCAGCTATTTCAATAGCACGTTTATATCTATTGTTAGCAAACAGTCTTTCTGCTTCATTAAGACTCTTATTCAGTTCATTATTTTCTTTTCTATATCTATTACCATATTGAATTAATGTTTCAGCATGAACTGCATTGATAAGTACATCTGTTGTTTCATCTTCAAATTTATTCATTTGAAGTACAATGTTACTTACTTTATCTTTCACATATTGTACATTAATAGGTCTTTGACTAAAGATTTTATTTACTTCACGAATTTCGTGATCAATTTCATTTTTCATAATGATAAATCTTTCAGGTACACTTGGTAAATTAGATGCTAATAAATTTCTATATATTTCTTCTTTCTTAGATTGAACACGTAATGTATTTTGTTGAGCTGTAGCTTCGTCTTCTCTAAGAGAAACTAAATGATTTTGTATTTTTTGTTGATTATCATTAATTACTTTAACATGTTCTTCTATATAGAGTAGATTATCTTCAACTTCACTATAGCGTACATTTGTTTTAGCCATTTCACCTAAAATTTCATCGTATACACTGATTAAGTTTTGAATTTCATTCTCATACTGTCTTACTTTATGTACATCTTCTTCAGAAATATAATAGTTCTCTTTAACATATTCAATTTCAGTTTGAAGTGTGTAGTTCATATCTTTAGCATGGAATAATTCATCTGTAATAATTTCTTTAGATTGTTCGACAGTATTTTTAGATTTCACTTCATGTTCGATTAAATCATACATATCATCTAAAGAATCATTAATTTCATTAATAATGCTTTCTGCTTTCGTTAATTCTAATCTCCCAATCAATGGTTCAACTAAATTTAATTTGCCACGTAAAGTTTGAAGCGTCCCTTCTACTTTAACGTGTTCAAGGTTATAACCTTCAACTTTCAAATCTCTACATCCAAATTTCAAGTCTTGGAATTGACCTGGTAGTTCTTTTTGTACATCTTTAATTAATAATGGAATTTCCTCCATATCTTCTTGCATACGTTTCATATCCGTATTCAATTGATCGATATGACCACTTGCTTTAATGTAGTGTCCATCTTCAACAAGTTCTTCATATTGTTCAATTCTAGGTAGAAAAGCTTCGATGTTTTTTTCGATTAGTTCAGCAGCATCCCCAAACTGGTGTCTATTCGCTAATACTTCTCTCTTCGTTTCTCTATAAATCTGTTTAGATTCATCGTATAGTTTGTCGCTTGTTTCCACTGTTGTCATTAATTCTGTAACACTCTGAGTTAAGCGCGTATATTTCTTTTCTATACCATCCATTATTTTGTTAGCATCAGCAATACTTTCTTCTGACTGTGAGAACTTAAATTTATCAAGTTCTGCATCAGCATCATGAATTTTTGCATCTACAACTTTTAAATCTTCTTGTAAAACAGTTTGCCATTCTCTCTTAAATTGGTCATACTTGTCTTTAGCTTCACCATGGATATTTAATTTTTTAAGCTTCGCTAATTCATCTTGAAAAGGTAATTGCTTAATTTTTTGCTTACGCTGCTCAGTCTCAGTAATCAAATTTCGCTTTGATGTACGCAACCATAACATTATACCAATACCAATTAATATAATGATTATAACTGCAAGTGTTATATAAATTGCCATTATGTATTCTCCTCCTAAATCGTTCTCTTTATTATAACGTAAAATATATATCCAACAAACCTTTTTCTATGCAAAACATATTCAAAATCATAAAATAGTAATATAATTCAAATAAATATTGAAATGAGGAATAAAAATGTCAGAACAACAACTAGATTATTCATTACTCAACCGCCAATTAGATGGTTTATTATCAGGAGAACAAGATTTAATTGCTAATTTAAGTAATGCATCTGCGTTCATCAACCAATTCTTACCAAACATTAATTGGGTTGGATTTTATCTTATTAAAAATAATGCCTTAAAACTTGGTCCATTTCAAGGATTACCAGCTTGTGTAGACATTGAAATTGGTAAAGGGGTTTGTGGAACAGCTGTTGCCGAAAAGCAATCACAACTTGTTGAAGATGTTAATCAATTCCCTGGGCATATAGCATGTGATGCTAATAGCCAATCAGAAATCGTTATACCTATATACTATAACAAAGAAATCATCGGTGTGTTAGATATAGATGCACCTGTTAAATCAAGATTTAATCAAACTGATCTTGAAGGCTTAGAATTACTTGTCAAAACACTAGAAAAGCATATCCATCTTTAAAATATAAATTGACATTAACTAAACAAAAATGTATAATAGCTTTTGTGTGAATTAACGAAAGTAGCAGTTAAATATTATAAGGCTCTATGTTATTCCCAAAGAAGGCGTGTTGTGTAACCGCGGCTGCAAGGTGAAGGCACACAAATATAACATATCCCTATGAGCATTTAACATTCTTTCTTGTTTCTTCATAACAATCAAACAAGAAAAAGGAGGAACTTCAAAATGGCAAGATTTAGAGGTTCAAACTGGAAAAAATCACGTCGTTTAGGTATTTCATTAAGCGGCACAGGTAAAGAATTAGAAAAACGTCCTTACGTACCAGGACAACACGGTCCAACTCAACGTAAAAAATTATCTGAGTATGGTCTTCAATTACAAGAGAAACAAAAATTACGTTACATGTACGGAATCAACGAACGTCAATTCCGCACTATTTTCGATAAAGCTGGTAACATGAAAGGTATCCACGGTGATAACTTCATGGCACTATTAGCTTCACGTTTAGACGCAGTAGTTTACCAATTAGGTTTAGCTCGTACGCGTCGTCAAGCACGTCAATTAGTTAACCACGGTCACATTACTGTAGATGGCGCTCGTGTTGATATCCCATCTTACACTTTAAAACCAGGTCAAACTATCGGTGTTCGTGAAAAATCACAAAAATTAAACATCGTATTAGAATCAGTTGAATTAAGTCATCACGTTCCTGATTACTTATCATTCGATGCTGACAAATTAGAAGGTACTTTCGTACGCGTTCCAGAACGTAGCGAATTATCTGCTGAAATCAATGAACAATTAATCGTTGAGTACTACTCTCGTTAATCTTTGTTCAAACAAAACCACTTTCATTTCGAAAGTGGTTTTTTATTTTATATTTTATGACTTCATCCATTCATCTAATAAATGTGCATAATCCGATATTAAACCATCAACACCTATATCTAACATTTTTTGAGCCGTAGATTTATCATTTATCGTATACGGTAATACCTTAAGTTGCGATGCATGTGCTGCCTCTACAAATTTTCTCGTTACAATTTTATAATTCGGATTAATATAATTTGCATACTCCCCTATTTTCTTAATTGCCCTTTTACTTATAAAACGGTCTTTCTTCTTAATCAATACACCTAATTCTATTTCTGGCCATAAACTGTTTATTTGTTGAATTGAATTTCTATTGAATGACTGAATGATAATTTGATTGTACGAAATATCATGTTGTTTGATCATAGCAATAATATCTGATTCGATATTTGGATAGTTTTCTGGTTGCTTGATTTCTATTAGAAGCTTTATATGAGTGTCTTTTATTAATTTAAGTACATCTTGAAATAATGGAATTTGTTCACCAATATATGCTTGCCCTTTCCATTTACCGACATCATATTTTTTCAATGTTTCATATGTTAATTTATTGATTACCCCTTTTTCTTGTGAAGTACGGTTCGTTGTTGGATCATGAATAACAACAAGTTCACCATCCATCGTTCTATGTATATCTATTTCAAGAACATCTATATTGAATTCTATTGCACGTTTAAAAGAAATCATTGTATTTTCTGGTGCTAATGATGGAACACCTCTATGTGCAACTTTTAATTTGCAATTTTGATTATTCACATTCATTGTCTACTCCTTTAAAATCAGTCATACTATAGATTATACCCAAATATTTTTAATTATAGAAAGGAACATGAATATGACAACACATATTTTTAATTTAAAAGGAACATGGACTAAAGGCAGAAATGCTTCTGGCCATATTACAACTGATAATTTATCTACTCGAGTATCAATCCCTGAAGTAATGGACGGACCAGAAATCGGTACAAATCCAGACGAGATGTTACTAGGTGCAGCTTCAACTTGCTATATGATTACATTGGCAGCAATGATTGAACGCTCTGAAATTGATATTGAAAGAATCGAAGTAGATTCTAAAGGTCATGTTGATTTCGAAGATGGCGTGATCACTTATAAAAAAATAGAACATTTCCCTATTATTTATTTATCTGAAGAACCAGATGAAAATTTACAAAAAAGATTAAACAGACTTGTTCAAAAAGCAGAAGAATCTTGTATGATAACACGTGCTTTAGCTGGTAATGTTCAAGTTGTAGCAACAGGTGAAATAAGATTTTAGTAATGAAAGCGTTTTAATCAGAATTTTCAATAAATTCACTATTATTTTACTATTTTCTTTGCTACAATATAGAACATAAATTCAGTAAGGAGTGTATATATATGTATCAGCATGATTCTTTATTACTCGCACCAGGTCCTACAACTGTTCCTAGGGAGATTTTAGAAAGTATGAATCAACCTATGACAGGACATAGAACAAAGGAATTTAGTCAAATTATCCATCAAGCATCGAGAGATTTACAAACAATTTTTGGGTCTAAACACCCTGTTGCTATTCTAACTTCATCAGGAACAAGTGCTCTTGAAGCAGCTATGGTTAATGTAGCGAATCCTGAAGATGATATTGTCATTATTGTTTCAGGCGCTTTTGGGGATAGGTTTAGAAAAATCGCATCCTCATATCCATTTAAGGCACATATTTTTGAAGTTGAATGGGGAAAAGGTGTCGATTTAAAAGAATTTGAAACATATTTAAACTCACTTAATGTTGATGTTAAAGCCGTATTCACACAATTTTGTGAAACATCTACTTCTGTTAAACACCCTATTAATGCTTTAGGTAAGTTAGTTAAACAATTTAATCCTGACATCTATTTTGTAGTCGATGGCGTTAGTATTATTGGGGCTGTTGAGGTAGATATGGAACAAGACAACATCGATGTGCTCGTTTCAGGTAGTCAAAAAGCAATCATGTTACCACCTGGAGCAGCTTTTGTAGCATATAATGATAGAGCTATCGAAAGGTTTAAAGAAGTGACAACTTCAAGATTTTATTTAGATTTAAATAAATACATAACTTCTTTAAACGATGATTCAACACCTTTCACACCAGCTGTATCACTTATTAGAGGTGTACAAACTTATTGTGATTTAATTCAAGAAGAAAAATTTGAAAATACAATCAAAAGACACGAAGTATGTAAAACAGCCGTTCGAGAAAGTTTAAAAGCTTTAGATATGGAACTATTAGTTGAAGATGAATTTGCTTCACCTACTGTAACAGCTTTCGTGCCAAATAAAGATGAAGTTAAGACGATTAAAGATGAATTACTTAATAGATTCAACATTACAATTGCAGGTGGACAACAGCATCTTAAAGGAACAATATTAAGAGTTGGTCACATGGGTAAAGTCTCTCCAAATGACATGTTGCAATTTATTAGCGCATTAGAAATTATACTTTCAGAAATACGAGAACAATCAGTACTTGGTAAAGGTGTTTCAAAATTCCAGGAGGTAGTTAATCAATATGTTTAAAGTAATTGTAGTCGATCCAATATCAGAAGAAGGTTTAAAAAGTTTAACAGATCATGAAAAATTCGAAATAGACATCAAAACTGGCTTGAGTGAATCAGAAATCGTTAACATTATCGGTGACTATGATGCTTTAATCGTAAGAAGCCAAACTCAAATCACACCCCCTATTCTAGATGCAGCAAAAAATCTTCGCGTTGTAGCTAGAGCTGGTGTTGGTGTTGATAATATTGATATCGATCACGCAACTAAACAAGGTATTCTTGTTATTAATGCGCCTGATGGTAACACTATTTCTGCAACTGAACATTCTATGGCAATGATTCTTTCTATGGCTCGAAATATTCCAGAAGCACATCGCTCTTTACAAGAGGGTAATTGGGATAGAAAAAAATATCGTGGGACTGAATTATACAAGAAGACACTTGGCGTAATTGGTGCAGGTAGAATCGGTTTAGGTGTTGCCAAACGTGCTCAAAGTTTCGGCATGAACATTCTTGCATTTGACCCTTATTTATCTAGCGATGATGCGAAACGTTTAGAAATTACGAGAGCAACTGTAGACGAAATTGCTGAACAAGCAGACTTCATTACAGTGCATACCCCTCTTACACCAAAGACTAAAGGACTTGTAAATGAAGACTTCTTCAATAAGGCGAAACCTAACTTACAAATCATCAACGTTGCTAGAGGTGGTATTATCGATGAAGATGCCTTAATTAAAGCACTTGATGAAGGTAAAATCGAAAAAGCCGCTCTAGACGTATTTACTGAAGAACCAGCAAATAACACACCGCTTACGCAACATGAAAAAATCATCGTAACACCACATCTTGGTGCTTCAACTATTGAAGCTCAAGAAAAAGTTGCAGTATCTGTTGCAAATGAAATCATTGATATCTTTGAAAATAATAACGTCTTACATGCTGTAAACGCACCACAAATGTCTGGTGAAGTTGAAGCAGAACTTAGACCTTTTGTTGAATTAAGTAGAACAACTGGTGAAGTTGGTATCCAACTATTTGAAAAAGGTCCAAGAGAATTAAAAATTAAATATCATGGTGAAATTGCATTAGATGATACAAGTTTAATTACAAGACAACTTGTTATGGGTGTCTTACAACAAGACTTAGGTGATCATGTTAATTTAATCAATGCACTCGTATTGTTAAATGAACAAGGTGTAACGTATCAAATCGAAAAAAATAGTAAAAAATATGGTTTCAGCAACTATATTGAATTGGAATTAGTGAACAAAGATCATTCTATTAAAATCGGTTCAACTGTATTAAATGGTTATGGACCTCGTATCGTAAGAATCAATGACTATCCAGTAGATTTCAAACCAGAAAAGCATATGTTACTTATCCATCATAATGACAGACCAGGTATCGTAGGTAAAATGGGACAAATCTTAGGAGAACATGGCATTAATATTGCTTCAATGCACTTAGGTAGACATTCTATCGGTGGAGAAGCATTAATGATATTATCAATAGATGATGAAGCTTCAGATGAAACAATAGATGACTTATTTGCTATTGATGGCTTCCAAAGCATTAAAAAAGTCGAACTAAATAAACAACTATAAACAATAAACCACGTTTTAGCATTCAGCTAGCACGTGGTTTTTATTATGCATATTTAACTAACAAATGCTTTCAGTACGAGTCTTGCTCGATTGTTGTTCATTTCATGAATATCATAGTACGTTAAGATATGTAACCTTAAATCATTGATCAATTTTTCTTCAGATGATTTACCAATACTTTTCACTTTACCAACAATCCATAAAATAAATGACGTTAAAACAGTTTGAGAAACGTCTTTCATATATTGTTGATCATGAGATATATCAGATTGCTTGATATCATTAATCAGACTATAAACCTCTTTACTCACTATAAATTCTTTAGGACTCGTATCAATCACAATCTTTAGTTCTTCGACAGTTTGCGCTTTATAAAGTGTCCCCTTTTCTTTAATTTGCCGTAATTCATTTCTAGTACTGTCATAGCTTAAATTAAGAAATTGAGCAATCTCTTTTATTAAATCATCACTATACGAATTAGGATCTTGCTTATTGAGTTTAGAAATTTTCTTATGAGAGAACCCAGTTTGCCTTATAAAGTGGTTTCTATCAGCATCATGATTTTTAAGTAAAATATCAATATACATAATTCCAACCCCCATTTGTTTTTTCAAAATTTTTCCACAGTTCTATTATACAATATTTGTAAGTAAATATTGTAATGAAATCTTATAAAATTTTTATTCATCAAAAAATCCCACAATTCTTTGATGATTTGTGAGATTTTCAATTTATAATAATACGTTTCTAATATCTAATACGTTATCTACAATAAAATCAGCATCATAATCTTCTAACTCTGCTCTTGCTGACTGACCTTTTAATCCAGTGAGTGTGCCTATAAATGTTGCACCTGTTTTTTGTGCACTCAATAAATCAGCTAATGAATCACCTACTATATATATATCTTGCTCACTAAACACTTGTTCTTGTTCTTTAATATAAGTTAAATAGTTCTCTGGGTCATTTCCACCATTCGCTATTAAATAGCTAAACGGATTTGGTTTACCGAGTGGTTTAAATTCTGGATATGTTGTTTCTGCTTTAAGCACTTCTGATGCTGTTCCAATATGGAATTCATCAAATTGTTTTAACCAACCGATTGTTTCAAATGGAACGATTGTTTCTGTTCTTGGTCTACCTGTAGCAATACCAATTTGATAGCCTGCTTCTTTCAAATCTTCTAGCAATTGTGTCACTTCATCCACATCAGCTAACACTACTTCTTCTTTTATATAACCATTTTTAAAAGTTGTACGAGGTGTCTTATGTTCAACTTCTTGATATAACTCAGTACCTAAGTACCATTCTTGATATACTTCTTGTGCTACATCCCAGAACTTACTTTTCAGTTCAAAAATTGAAGCATCTTCTACATTTAGTTCTTCTTGTGCAAAAGCGATAAGATCATGATAAATATTTTCTTTACCGGAAGTCGCTTTAGATAAAAATCGACGAGGAGTTTCTATATTTATCTCTTTACCTACTATTTGTTGAGCATAATTTTTCAAAGTATTGTCGTCAAAGTTAACGTTACTCAAGTCAAGATTTGTAGCTTTTGATCGCTTTAACAATTCAATTAAATGTGTACTAATCACAATAAAAAGCATATCCCAGTTAGAATTTAAACCTAAAGACTTAAGTTGATTCAGAATTTGATCATCAATAAATATGTCTTTTCTAATTTGTTTAATATCTTGTTCGTCTAATGTTTCTATGTCTACTGTTCCTTTTAAGTTTAAAAAAGCTTCACTATGTAAAATTTCATAAACTGTTAAAGCAGAAACATCAAAACATCTTTCTTCACTTAAAAAAACACCGTCTACATCAAATAATACTTGTTTCATATTATGCCTCCATTTTTTGAACATTCTGATTATAATTTTAGCATAGATTATTACTGAATACAGTAGTATTACAACATAAGATAAATGAAAACGTTTTAGTTTAAAATACAAAAAAATCTTACAAGCAAATGGTCGCTTGTAAGATTTTTAAATGTTATTTTTGTCTAGATTTCTGAGCGATATACGTCACTTCTTTTTGTAAAGTATTCGTTCTTTCTTCTAATAAAGTCATAATTTTAGCGATTTTTTCACTTTTCTTCATATCACTTGGAAAGTCGTTTGGATCAATCGGATCTCCAAATTTAATAAACGACTTTTGTCTAAATCCAAAAATTGATTTAACTTGTTTAGGTCCTTCAAAAGCAGCTGGTACAATCGGTTTGTTACTTAATACAGCAATCGTTGCAGCCCCTCTTTTTAATGGTGCTTCTCCTGTTTCTGCTCTATGACCAGATGGGAAGATACCGACACTTTTACCTTCATTTAATAATTTAACAGGTATTTTTAAAGTACTTGGACCTGGTTTTTCTCTATCAACTGGAAATGCATTCAATGAATGAAAGAACTTATCTGACCAGTCTTTCGAAAACAATTCCTTTTTAGCCATATAATTAATTTCTGTAGGATATAAACTTAAAGCTAACATGATCACTTCTACATATCCTGTATGTGTACATGTAACGATATAAGGTTCATCAGGAACTTTTTCTTTGTCGATTGCTACAATTTGTTTCCCGAATTTTTGAAAAATAGTATGTAAAACAGTACTCGCAAATTTATACATTTAATGACCACTCTCTTCTTAATGATATACATATTCTATCATTGTCGTACTTACGTAACAAGTTTTCATACAAAATATTGTAACAATTTAAAACGACCATATCATTAGCTTTTTAAAAGAATTTCTATAATAATTATTTTATGGACAGTGTTTAAGGAGGCAATACAATGGATCAAAATCAAAATGAGGATCAACAAAATATTAATAAGACAACTTCAAATGGTTACTATTACAAACAAAAAAATAAAATCCCTTGGTATCAAAGTTGTCTTATCCCATTTATTTCTGGTATTTTAGGTGCGGTATTAATACTCGCATTATATATCGGCGGGACTAAAATAGTAGATGTATTTAGCAATTATAATGATGAAGCAAATATTACAAAAGCACCAGCTAATGAAAAAGGTGGCAATATTAAAGATAATAAATCAAGTAACAAATCCGTTTCTAAAATGATTGAAGATGTTTCACCTTCAATTGTAGGTGTTATAAACAAACAAAAAGCAAGCGGACTAGAATCATTTTTCGGTGGTAACAACTCCGAGGATTCAGATGGGTCTGGTGATTCAGAAGAAACGGGAACAGGTACAGGCGTGATTTATCAATCTAATGGTAATAGTACTTATATCGTAACGAACAACCATGTTATAGAAGGTGCAAATGAAATAGAAGTTCGCCTTCACAATGATAAATCAGTGAAAGCCAAACTTGTCGGTACAGATGTTATGACAGACTTAGCAGTATTAAAAATAGAAGGCAATTATAATATAAAACCAATTAAATTCGCAGATTCATCTAAAGTTAAAGCTGGTGAAACAGTATTTGCTTTAGGTAACCCATTAGGTGTAGAATTTGCAAACAGTGTGACTCAAGGTATTATTTCTTCAGAAGAACGTACGATGAATGTACAAACTTCTCAAGGTGGTACAGAAGCAACAGTTATTCAAACAGATGCTGCCATAAACCCAGGTAACTCAGGTGGCGCATTAATCGACTTAAACGGTAACCTTATCGGTATTAACTCAATGAAAATTTCAAGATCAGATGTAGAAGGTATCGGCTTTGCAATACCAAGTAATGAAGTAAATAATATCATTAAAGATATTATGGATGACGGTAAAGTAACACGACCTTATATCGGCATCAGCATGATTTCAATAGATGATATACCAAACCAATATAAGAAAGAATTAAATCTCACTACAGATAAAGGTGTTTACATTTCTGAAGTAGATAAAAAAGCAGACAACGGGCTTAAAAAAGATGATGTCATCACAAAAGTAGACGATAAAGATGTATCAGACGTTTCTGATATTAAAAATTATATCTACACTGAGAAAAAACCAGGTGACAAAATCACAATCAAATACATTAGAGATGGCAAAACACATACAACAAAAATCACATTGAAAGAACAAAACTAATTCAAAAAAGCATGCAACTCATATTGAGTTGCATGCTTTTTCTATATACATATTTCAAACTAGAATCCTCTACCTGCGCCACCGCCAGAGAAGCCGCCTCCTCCGCCGAAGCCACCTCCGGAGAATCCTCCACCTGAGAAACCGCCACCAGAACTACCTGATGAGCCTCCAAAGATAAATGGACCAGTCATACCGCGTCTTGTACCTCTTCTATTTCCACCTCTTGGAGGTCTACCGCCTCCATTTTTGAAGTAAATAATGAAGAATACAATAATAAATATGATAAAGATGATAAATGGTATTTTTCCTAACCCACTACTTTGTGGTTCGTCTTCTGTGAACTTTTTACCATCGTATCCGTAACTTTTAGCTACTTCATCCCACACTGCATCATATAAATTTGTTAAACCTTGACTGTAATAAGCGTTTGCTTTTTTAGTATCTTTAGTTTGAGCAGCTTTCTTTTGGTAAGGCATGAATTTAGAATCGATCAATTCCCCAACTTTAGAGTCATTGAGGACACCTTCAAGTCCATCTCCAACTGCTATATCAATACCTCTATTATTGTTCTCATTACCGTTATCCATATTTAATAGGATAACAATCCCACGATTATGCTTTTGGTCACCAACTTTATAGTGTCGCCCCGCTTCTAACGCATAATCTTGGCGAGGTGTTTGACCTATTGATTTCATCGTCATTAACAAGATATCTGCATCTGTTCCATCTTGTAATTTTTGACCTTTTTGATTAATTTTGTCTTTATCTTGATCAGACATTAATTTAGCATGATCTTGTACAAATACAGGCTGTTCTAACTTAGGAAATTTATCATCAGCTGCATGTACGACATAACTTAGTGAAAAAAAGCTAACAATAAGCAAGACACAAAATCGTTTAAACATTGATTTCATTAAGATTCGTCTCCGCCAAAGTCAACTTTTGGTGCATCTTTAGCTTCACCTTTGGCTTGGAAATATTCTTTCTTATCAAAATTAAACAATCCTGCTACGATACTAGATGGGAATCTACGAGTAGCTTGATTATATTCATTAATAGATTCATTATAATCTTTTCTAGCTACTGCAATTCTATTCTCAGTACCAGCTAATTCGTCTCTTAATCCTGTAAATTGCTTATCTGCTTTTAAATCTGGATAATTTTCACTGATAGCAAGTAAACGACTTAACGCACTATTAACTTCTCCATTTGCTTCTGCTTTTTCTTCTGGCGTATTCGCACCTGCTAATTTACTACGTGCATCTGATACATCTTTAAATACTTTTTCTTCATGTTTCGTGTAACCTTTAACTGTATCAACTAAGTTAGGAATTAAGTCAACACGTCTTTGAAGCTGATTATCAATATTAGATAATGACTTATCCGCTTCTTCTTCAAGTCCAACTAATCTATTGTATGGACCGATCATAAATAAGCCAATAATAACAATTACTGCTACAACAACAATAATTGGTCCTAAATATTTTTTCATTAAATGTCTCCCTTTCTTGTTATAAATAAATGGTCTTCTTTATTATACAATAAATACCATATGTATGCGAAAAAAGACTGAGACAAACATCGTTGTCTCAGCCATTAAAACTCATAAATATTAAACGTATTTAACCATTGTGTATTTCTTTTTACCTCTTCTAACAATTGTAAATTCATCATCTATTTTATCTTCGCTTGAAATCTCGTGGTTAACATCTTGAATACGTTCACCGTTTAAGTAGATTGCACCATTTGTGATATCTTCACGTGCTTGTCGTTTTGAAGGAGAAACACCTGCTTCAATAATAAAGTCAACAAGTTGTACAGTTTCAGAACTTACTTCAGCTGTTGGCACGTCTTTAAAACCTTCTACGATTTCAGATTTTGTTAATGATTTAATATCGCCTTTAAATAGTGCATCTGTAATTCTTTTAGCTTCTTCTACAGCTTCTTCACCATGTATAAAGCGAACCATTTCTTCAGCTAATACTTTTTGAGCTTCTCTTAAATGAGGTGCTTCTTCAACTGTTTTTTCAAGTCTTTCAATTTCTTCTCTATCAAGGAAAGTAAAGTATTTCAAGTATTTCACAACATCAGCATCTTGTGAATTAATCCAGAATTGGTATAACTCGTAAGCTGATGTTTTACTTCTATCTAACCATACAGTACCTGATTCAGATTTACCGAATTTTTTACCATCTGCTTTTGTAACAAGTGGAATTGTGAAACCGTAAGCTTCAGTGTCACCGTACATTCTTCTCATTAAATCTAATCCTGTCGTGATGTTACCCCATTGGTCTGAACCACCGATTTGCATTTTACAATCATAATTACGGTTTAAGTATCCGAAATCAATTGCTTGTAAAATCATGTACGTAAACTCAGTGTATGAAATACCTGTTTCTAATCTTGTCTTAACAGAATCTTTCGCTAACATGTAGTTTACACCCACGTGTTTAGCGTAATCTCTTAAGAATGAAATTAAGTCTATTTCTTTTAACCAATCTTTATTGTTAACAAGAATCGCTGAGTCTTCACCTTCAAAATCAAATATTTTATGCATTTGATTCATGATTCCTCTTACGTTAGCTTCAACTTGTTCATCAGTTTGTAATTTTCTTTCTTCTGAACGTCCTGATGGGTCACCAATCATACCTGTACCACCACCGACTAAGACGATTGGTGTGTGTCCATGGTTTTGGAAACGACGTAATGTTAAATATGGTAATAAATGTCCAATGTGCAAACTATCAGCTGTAGGATCTGCACCACAATATATTTTAACTGACTCTCTATTTAATAAGTCTTCAATTTCTTGTTCATCAGTTTGTTGATAAATTAAACCTCTCCATTTTAAATCTTCTAAAAGTTCATTTGTCATTATATTTCCTCCTCTAAAATAGAATATAAAAAAGCACCCTCACAAAAAATGTAAGGGTGCTTGAATACACGGTACCACCATACTTATGATGTAAATACATCATCACTCTTTAATGTTACGTACATTAAAAACGTTGAACTTGTTGTTATAAAGGTGTATTCATCATTATCACTTTATCAGTTCGCAGCACCACTGACTCTCTTAAAAAGAAAATAATCACTACTTCTCCTTTAGTTCATTACCTTATGCAATTAATTACAAAGTATAATGCTAACTTTTTTAAAAGTCAACACTAAACATATATGTTATAATATTGATGATTAGATTGGAGGTAAAAATTTGAGTTCAAATCAGTCTAAAAACAAACTTAAAGAACAATTTAATCGTTCAAGTAAGAAATATAAAGATACTTTTAAAGAAACAAAATGGTCCCCAAAACTCATATTCCATACTACATACAATGTAATAAGCAATTTATTTTTCATTATTGTATTTATTAGTTGTTTATTATTAGCTTTAGGATTGGGTATTGGCGGCGGATACTTCGCAGGACTTGTCAAAGATGAAAAAGTAATGTCTAAAAAAGAAATGAAGCAACAACTTTATTCAATGACAGAAAGTACATCTGTTTATTTTGGTTCTGGAGAGTCACTTGGTCGATTAAAAAGTGATGTCCAAAGGGATGTTATTAAAGGGAAAGACATAAGTAAGAATGTTAAAAATGCACTTATATCAACAGAAGATGAAGACTTCTATAACCATAACGGTATTGTACCTAAAGCTTTTATAAGAGCATCAGTACAAGAAGTACTTGGTAGTGCTAATTCTTCTGGCGGGAGTACATTAACGCAACAACTTGTTAAGAACCAACTTTTAACTAATGAAACATCATTTGAACGTAAAGCTAAAGAAATGCTACTTTCAATGAATGTTGAAAAGAACTTATCAAAAGAAGAAATTATTGATAGTTACTTAAATGTCGTTTCATTCGGAAGAAATTCAAATGGTTCTAATATAGCGGGTATTGAAGCCGCTGCTCAAGGTGTATTTGGTAAATCAGCTAAGAATTTAAACATCGCACAATCTGCGTATCTTGCTGGATTACCACAGAATCCATACACATACACACCTTTCTTACCGAATGGTGATTTGAAAGATGATGAATCCTTGAAATACGGCATCAATCGTCAACACTATGTTCTGAAAAGAATGTATCAAGAAGAAAAAATTACGAAAAAAGAATACGATGAAGCATTAAAATTCGACATCAAGAAATCATTTGTTGATAAAGTTGAAGAACCTAATCAGAAATATCCATTCTTAACTGAAGAAGTTGAAAAACGTACTGTCGATATCCTTAAATATCATTTAGCTAAAGAAGATAATATTTCTAAGAAAGAACTTGATCAAACGCCAGTTCTTATGACGAAATATACTGAAAAAGCTAATCAAGCTATGCGAACTGAAGGTTACCGTGTAGATACAACGATTGAAAAAGATATGTACGATAAACTTCAAGAAGTTAAAGATAATTCTGGTAGCTACTCTTGGGATAGAGAAGCAAGTTATACAAACAGTGAAGGTAAAAAAGCTTCCAAAGAGTTCCAACATGAAGTCGGTGCATTATTAAAAGAAAATCAATCTGGTAAAATTCTAGCGTTCGTTGGTGGTAGAGATTACGAAAAATCACAAATCAATCATGCAACAAGTGCTAAACGTTCACCAGGTTCAACAATGAAACCATTACTCACTTATGCACCAGCATTTGAAAATGGATTAATCACACCAAACACTGCCCTACTGGATAAAAAATTCGACTTCCAAGGTTATTCACCTGATAACTACGATAGAAGAGAATTTGGACCAGTAACAGCAGATTATGCTTTAAGAAATTCTTTAAACTTAAGTACTTTAAGATTGTATAGCAATGTTCAAGACTACAAACCATGGGAAAACTTAAATAAAATGGGTATGACCGTACCTAAAGATATCCAAGATGGTTTAGCCTTAACACTTGGTACAGCAGACTTCACATTAGAACAAGATGTGAATGGTTACAGTACTTTAGCTAATAAAGGTGAATATAATGAAAGTTATATGATTGAATCTATTAAATCACGAGATGGTGAAGTGATTTATCAACACAAAAAAGATCCTAAACGTATCTTTAGTGAATCAACAACATATTTAACAACAAGTATTTTAGAAGGTGTACTTGATGACGGTTCAGGTTATCAAATTAAGAATTCATTTGACGGTAACTGGGCTGGTAAAACAGGTACATCACAAGATGCTAAAGATAGCTTGTTTGTAGGCTATACACCAAAAGTTACACTAGGTATTTGGATGGGTTATGACCAACCAATAACATTTGATGAAGACAGTCATTATCAATTATTTATGTGGAGAGATATGGTTAATGCATTATCTTCTACAGATAGAGAAAAATTAGGATACGATAGTGAATTCTCTAGACCTAGCACAGTTAAAGAAGACACAATTTGCCAATACACAAATTCTACAGGAAGCTGTAGTAGTGGTGAATCTAAATCTTCTACATTAATATCTGACAAAGTCGATACTTCGAATAAAGATATTAATTCTGACTATGTATTAAAACGACTAGGACAAGCAATTGATACAAACACATCATCAAAAGTTAAACCTAAAGAACGCGTCTCTAAAAATTCTAAAGAAGCTTGGTCATATAAATCAAGCAGCAATAATAGTAGTTCAAACAGCAATAGCAAGCCATCCAGTGGTACAAGCACCGCACCACCAAGTGGCAATAATTAGATAAACTTTCTAGTTCAAAATAAATAACACCTCATTTTCAGTGAAAATGAGGTGTTATTTTTTGTTGACTTATATTCTATTTAGAATAATCCTACTGCAGAACCGTCTTCGTTAACATCCATATTTAATGCTGCTGGTTTCTTTGGTAAACCTGGCATTGTCATGATGTCCCCTGTTAATGCTACGATAAATCCTGCACCAGTTCTTGGTGATAATTCTCTAATTGTTATATCAAAGTCTACTGGTGCACCAAGTTCTTTTGGATCATCTGTAAATGAATATTGTGTTTTCGCCATACAAACTGGATATTTATCCCAACCGTTTTCTTTAATTGTCTTCAATTGTTTTAAGGCTTTATCACTGAATTTAACAGATCTACCGCCGTATACTTTCTGAACAATTGTTTCTATTTTTTCTTCTATAGATAAATCCAAGTCATAAAGATGTTTAAAGGATTGTGGCGTTTCTAATACTTTTAATACTTCTTTAGCAAGTTCGACGCCACCTTTTCCGCCTTTTTCCCAAACTTCTGTTAAAGCTACTTTTACGTTATTTTCTTTACACCAATCTAAGACAACTTGTACTTCATCATCTGTATCGTGAATAAACGCATTAATTGCTACAACAGGCTCAACGCCAAACTGTTTAATATTATTGACATGTCGTTCTAGGTTTACGATACCTTGTTGAACAGCTTGAACATTTTCTTCTTTAAGATCAGTTTTTGCTACACCGCCATGCATTTTTAACGCACGAATAGTTGCGACTATAACAACTGCACTTGGATCAAATCCAGCTTTGCGTGTTTTGATATTTAAAAACTTCTCTGCACCTAAATCTGAACCAAATCCACTTTCTGTTACGACGATATCCGCTAACTTTCTAGCAGTATTCGTAGCAATAATTGAATTACATCCATGCGCAATGTTCGCAAAAGGTCCACCATGTACTAATGCAGGTGTGCCTTCTATCGTTTGTACAATGTTAGGTTTTAGCGCGTCTTTTAAAATAAGTGTTAAAGCACCTTCTACTTTTAAATCACGAACCGTTACGGGTTGCTTATCCACATTATAGCCAATTGTAATGTTAGCTAGATTTTCTTTTAAATCTTTAATGCCGTTTGATAAACAGAATATAGCCATTATTTCAGATGCAACAGTGATATCAAAACCATCTTCTCTTGGTACACCTCTTGTTGGACCACCTAAACCAACTACAACTTGACGTAACTCTCTATCATTCATATCAAGTACACGTTTCCATTCAACTCGTCTAGAATCAATATTAAGTTCGTTACCTTGATAGATATGATTATCGATAAATGCTGACAACGCATTGTTTGCAGTCGTTATCGCGTGTAAGTCACCATTA
The DNA here is from genome assembly GCF_022386455.1 of Mammaliicoccus sp. I-M35. Lineage (NCBI taxonomy): Bacteria > Bacillati > Bacillota > Bacilli > Caryophanales > Staphylococcaceae > Mammaliicoccus > Mammaliicoccus sp. I-M35. The sequence continues at coordinate 463,674 of NZ_JAJNIL010000001.1, forward strand.
AAATGTAAATTGATTTCTTCCATTGGTAAAACTTGTGCATAACCACCACCTGTTGCGCCACCTTTCATACCAAATACAGGACCAAGTGAAGGCTCTCTTAATACGACCATTACATTTTGATTAAGTTGATTAAAGGCATCTGCTAATCCAACCGTTACCGTTGATTTACCTTCACCAGCTGGCGTTGGACTTAAAGCTGTTACAAGTACAACTTTACCTTTTTCCTCTAGATCATTTAGCTTTGTAATATTAACTTTTCCTTTATAGTGACCATAAGGTTCCAAAGCTTCATGAGAAATCCCCACCTTCTCAGCTATTTCACTAATTGGTCTTAAAGTACTTTGTTTTGCAATTTCTAAATCTGATAAATGACTCAACATCGTTCACTCCTTAAATTTATATTACAAATTAAATATTAAATGACATATCCTAACACTATTAGGATATACAATTCACTCATAAAAGTCGATATGTAAGCTACTTTTATTCAAATTTCCCGTAAAAAAGATCACGCCAATTATATGACGTGAACTTTATTTAAATTAATCTTCAAGCGTAGATAAGTCACCTGCTGGTAAATCTAATTCCCAAGCTTTAAGTACACGTCTCATAATTTTACCTGAACGTGTCTTCGGTAATTTATCTTTAAATTCAATCTCACGAGGTGCTGCATGTCCAGCTAATCCTTCTTTAACAAACTTTCTAATTTCTTCTTTAAGTTCGTCTGATTCTTCATACCCATCTCTTAAAGCAATAAATGCTTTAATAATTTCACCTCTTACTGGGTCAGGTTTACCGATAACACCCGCTTCAGCAACAGCTGGATGTTCAACAAGTTTAGATTCAACTTCAAATGGACCTACACGTTCACCAGCAGTCATGATGACATCATCAACTCTACCTTGGAACCAGTAATAACCATCTTCATCTTTATATGCAGAATCTCCTGAAACATACCATTCATCATTGATAAAGTAAGAATCATATTTAGGTTGGTTATTCCAAATTGTTCTCATCATTGATGGCCAACCTTTTTTAAGGGCTAAGTTACCCATTCTATTCGGTGGTAATTCATTACCTTGATCATCTACAATTGCTGCTTCAATACCTGGTAAAGGTTTACCCATTGAACCAGCACGTATATCCATAGATGGATAGTTTACAATCATATGTCCACCTGTTTCAGTCATCCACCATGTATCATGTACTCTATGATTAAATACGTTATGTGCCCATTTAATAACTTCAGGGTTTAACGGTTCACCTACTGAAAGCACATGTCTTAATGAAGAAAGATCATATTTACTAACAACATCATCGCCAGCACCCATTAACATACGTAGTGCAGTTGGCGCAGTATACCAAATCGTTACGCCATATGTTTGAATAAAGTCATACCAGCCTTCTGGCGAGAATCTTCCACCGACGATACAGTTTGTAACACCATTTAACCATGGACTAAAGATACCATATGATGTTCCAGTTACCCAACCTGGGTCAGCTGTACACCAATAAATGTCATCTTCTTTAAAGTCTAATACATATTTACCAGATATATAATGTACGATCATAGCCTCTTGAACATGTAATACACCTTTAGGTTGTCCTGTAGAACCTGATGTATAATGTAAGATCAATCCATCTTCTCGATCTAACCATTCAATATCAAATTCTTCACTTGCTTGTTCAAATGATTGATTGAAATCAATGTATTCATCACTTACATCGTCATCTACAACGACAATATGTTCAAGGTTTGGTAATTCATCTTTCGGAATTCTACCAACTAAATCGTTCGTCGTAATGATAACTTTAGCTTCACTATTTTCTAATCTGTCTTTAACTGCTTTTTCCATAAAGGCTTCGAATAATGGACCTACAATAGCCCCAATCTTCAAAGTACCTAATAAAGAGAAATATAATTCAGGTGTTCTAGGCATAAATATAAATACTCTATCACCTTTTTGTACATTCGCTTCATTTTTCAAGACATTTGCAGCTTTATTACTCGCGATTTGTAATTCTTTAAATGTATAACTATCTTGTCTATTGCTATCTTTATAATGAAGTGCAATTTTGTCCCCTTTACCATTATCTACATGACGATCTATACATTCGTAAGCCATATTTATTTTTCCAGTTTCACTCCAACTGAAATTCTTTTCGATATCTTTCCAATTATGATTTTTTACTGTTTCATCATAATCAGCAAGGTTATAAGAATCATTTAATGCTTCGTATACTTCGACTTTCATTTAAATCTCCCCTTTTATGAATGTAATCGTTTTCAATAAAGCCTATTTACATTATAATATAAATAGATGATACTTTTCAAAAAAATTTGATTATTCAAAATACATATTACAAATATAGAATATCATACTTAATGAAAGGAGGTACAACATTGAAATTCAAGAAGACTTTTATATCTGAAACTGTCCCCTATGATAAAGACACAGATATTATCGTTGAAGGACCTGTACATCCAGATGAATTACGGAACATGACTTTTGATGAAGGACTCAATAGTTTTAGAGTATCTAAAGAACAATTTGAAGCGATCATTGAAATTGCTGAATTACCAGAAGGAAGAATAATTATTGCACGTATTGATCAACATATTATTGGTTATACAACATACTTATACCCTGACCCATTAGAGAGATGGTCAGATGGTAATTTACCGTATATTCTAGAATTAGGCGCTATTGAATTGTCTTTAGATTATCGTAAATATGGTCTAGGTAAAAAAATGCTTCAACTTGCTATGAAAGCACCAGAAATGGAAGATTTCATCGTCATTACAACTGAATATTATTGGCATTGGGATTTAAAAAACAGTGGTTTAGATGTTTATCAATATCAAAAAATCATGCATAAAATGATGGCTGAAGGTGGATTAGAAGTGTTTGCAACAGATGATCCTGAAATTATTAGTCATCCAGCAAATAGCCTAATGGCAAGGATTGGACAAAATATTCAACAAGAACAAATGGAAGCATTTGATAAGCTCAGATTTATGAATCGATTTTTCTTTTAGAGGGGGTTTAAATTTATGTTAGTTGAAAAAATTATGACATCACCTTGTACGACAATACAAAGTGATAAATCTATTGAAGATGCTTTAGTATTAATGACACAAAAAGAAATTAGACATTTACCGATTGTTGATGAAGAAGATCATTTACTCGGTATTATTTCTGATAGAGATATAAAAATGGCACTGCCTAGCATATTATCTGATGACGAGCCCAATAAAAGTTTGTCATTATCTGTTTCAAAAATTATGAGACGCAATGTGATACGTTGCCATCCACTTGATTTTGTAGAAGATATTGCACTAGATTTTTATGAAATGTCTATCGGTTCAATTCCAGTTATTCGAGATAATAAAGTAATTGGTATCGTAACCCAAAAAGATATGCTCAATACATTTTTAGAACTTACTGGCGTGACTATGCCTGGTTCTATTATTGAAGTACATATTGATGATAAAGTTGGCGCACTTCATGATATTACAAGAATATTTAAAGAACAAAATATTGATATCTTAAACGTTCTTGCATATGCAGATCAACAAGATATTAATAAGAGATACCTGATGTTACGAGTGAAATCAATGAATCCAGAGAAGATATACAAATTATTAGAAGAACAAGATTACCATGTCATCTATCCGTTTGGTATAAAAAATGACTAATGTTAAATATGTATATTCTGAAGATTTATTGAAATATCGTTTTTCAGATAGTCACCCTTTCAATCAAATGAGACTTAAATTAACAACTGATTTACTCTTTGATTTAGGGGTATTAACCGAAGCGCATATTATTCCACCTCGGGTAGCGACTGATGAAGAACTTCAACTCGTACATGAACCAAATTATATAGAAGCAATAAAGAAAGCTGGCAATGGTGAATTACCATTAGAAGAATATGATAAATACGGATTAAATTCTGAAGACACACCACAATTTGTAAATATGCATGAAAATAGTGCACGTGTTGTTGGTGGAACTTTAAGTGCAGTAGATGCTGTTATGTCTGGAGAAGCAACAAGAGCATGCCATCTTGGTGGTGGCTTACATCACGGCTTTAAAGGTAAAGCGAGCGGATTTTGTATATATAATGACAGCGCTGTTGCCATTCAATACATGCAATCAAAGTATAATCAACGCGTCTTATATATTGATACAGACGCTCATCATGGCGATGGCGTACAATGGTCATTTTATACAAACGAAGACGTCATGAACTATTCTATACATGAAACTGGTCGATACTTATTTCCAGGCACTGGTGCGTTAACAGAACGCGGTGATGGTAAAGGATTTGGAACCACAGTCAATGTACCATTAGATGCTTATACAGAAGACGATTCATACATAGACGTCTTTAAAGATACAGTAGAAGCCGTTTGTAAAGCATATAAGCCAGATGTCATACTTAGTGTAAATGGTGTGGATATACATTATTTAGATCCACTCACACATTTGAGCTGCACACTTGATACATTGTATAAAATACCTTATATCGTTAAAGGTTTAGCAGACAAATATTGTGATGGCAAAATCATTATGATTGGTGGCGGTGGCTATAATATATGGCGCGTTGTACCTAGAGCGTGGTCACATGTATGGTTTGCACTAAATGACCTACAAACACCTGAAGGCTCGCTACCAGATTCATGGTTACAAAAATACCAATCACACGCACCATTACCACTACCTTCAACTTGGATAGATGAAAAAGAAGACTATACTGAAATACCAAGAAGAACAGAAATAACAGAAAAAAATAATAATACTAAATTAAGAATATTAGACTGGTTTAATTAAATATTAAAAAAGACGACTGAAACATATCCATTGTTTCAGTCGTCTTTTTATACTATTTAGTTGTACCTCTATATTCTACTCTATAAGGTAAAATCACATTAGGTTCATCAATTTGTTCGTCATTCATATATTTAGTTAATAATCTCATACCAACTGCACCAATATCATATAATGGTTGTGTCACACTTGATAATTGAGGTCTAACCATATGAACTAATCTTGTATTATTGAAACTTACAACTTGTAAATCATTTGGTACATTAACGCCTGCATCTTGTGCTGCGTGTACAATACCAATTGCTTGTTCATCACTAATACATAAAATAACATCCGGCTTATCTTGAGAAACAGCCTCATAAGCACGGCTACCATCTTTATATGTTTCATTACCAACAAATTTAGCATTGTCTTCGATTTCAAGGCCAGCTTCTTGAAGTGCAAGTTCTAATCCTTTAAAAGCATCATCTTGTGCTTTTTCTGAATATCCCCCACCTACAAATGCAAATTTCTTAGCACCTTTCTTAATCAATGACTCAGCAATTTCTTTACTAGCTTCTGTATAGTTAATGTTAACTGAAGCAAGTTTAGAATCTTTGTCATTTGTACCAGAAACGACTACTGGTACTGATGATTTATCAATAAGATCTACTGTTTCGTCTGTTAAAGTACCACCTAAGAAAATGATACCGTCAACTTGTTTACTTAATAAATTATTAAATATCTCTTGTTCTTTTTCACTATCATTATCAGAATTTGAAATGATTGTATGATATTTATACATAGTGGCAATATCTTCTAATCCACGAGCTAATTCAGAATAATAAACATTTGAAATGTCAGGAATAATTACCCCAACAGTTGTTGTTTTCTTGCTTGCTAAACCTCTAGCTACAGCATTAGGTCTATAATTTAATCTTTTAATGACTTCATTTACTTTATCACGTGTTGAAGGTTTAACATTTTGGTTACCATTTACGACACGTGAAACTGTTGCCATTGATACTTTTGCTTCTCTTGCAACATCATATATTGTTACAGTCATAATATCCTCCTATCTTGAAAACGTTTTCTACTTTATTCTAGCACGTTTTCATAATGTTTTCAAAGTATATGAAAGCGAACTCACAATTACCAATTATAAAAGATTATAGAGGTGTTGTCGATACAATTGCTCTAATATTTTTGGTTTTTGTGTAAATTGTAAATAGTTTTTCAGAAAACAAACGAACATATGTTAATTTACAACATAAAAAAACTGGCGAAAAGTTATGATAACTTTTCGCCAGTTGATGTATATGAATATTATTTTTCGTATAATTTAGCAGCTTCAACGATTTCTTTGTAGAATGCATCAAATTCGTTTAAGTCCATTTGTTGACCAGCATCACTTAATGCTACTGATGGATCAGGATGTACTTCTGCCATTACACCGTCAGCTCCAACTGCTAATGCAGCTTTAGCACATGGTAACATAATATCTTTACGTCCAGTACTATGCGTAACGTCAACCATAACTGGAAGATGTGTACCTTGTTTTAAAATAGGAACTGCTGAAATATCTAATGTGTTTCTTGTAGCTTTTTCATATGTTCTAATACCACGTTCACATAAGATAATGTTATTGTTACCTTGTGAGTGAATGTATTCTGCAGCGTAGATGAATTCTTCGATAGTTGCAGAAAGACCACGTTTTAATAAGACAGGTTTATTTGTTCTACCTGCTTCTTTTAATAACTCAAAGTTTTGCATGTTTCTTGCACCAATTTGGAATACATCTAAGTATTCATCAGCCATTTCAAAGTGTGCAGGATTTACAATTTCACTTACGATATTTAAACCGTATTTATCTTTAGTATTTTTAAGAATTTTTAATCCTTCTTCACCTAAACCTTGGAAGTCGTAAGGAGAAGTACGTGGTTTAAATGCGCCACCTCTAATGAATTTTTCGCCTCTATCAGCTAAATCTTTCGCAACTGCATCAACTTGTTCTTGTGATTCTACAGAACATGGACCGAATACGAATGATTTTTTATTATTACCAATAATTGCACCATTGTCGAATTGTACAATAGTATCTTCTGGTTTTAATTTACGAGAAACATATAAATGTTTTTCATTTTCAGATTTTTGTAAGTCAGTAGAAGCTTTAAAGATCTCTTTAAATAATTGCTTAATAGTATTGTCGTTATATGGTCCTTGGTTATTATCAATTAAATGATTTAACATTTCTTTTTCACGTTGTGGATCATATACTTGAGTACCTTGTTTACGTTTTTCTTCACCAATTTTTTTAGCTAAAGTACCACGCTCTTGTAATAAAGCTAAAATTTCATCATTAATACCTTCAATTCTTTTTCTTAAATTCTCTAATTCATTTGACATCCTTTTCACCTCATGTAAACAATTTAACTCACATACTTTAAAGCGATAAAATATATAAGTAATTAGATGTTAGTATAACAATTAAAATGCTCTGATTCAACCCCAACATCTCAAAAATATTAAAATTTATTACTAATCAGACTAATAAAGTATATTTTAATTTATAATAGTGTTCATTACAATATAAAAAACTACCGAAAAGTTATGTTATGACTTTTCGGTAGTACAAATAATATGCGTTAAACATCACTTATTTATTATTTTTTATCGAAAGTTTTTTTCTCTACAACTGTTTTTGGACCTTTTAAGTCTTCATTTTCTACTTCAGATTTAATTGCACTTTTTTGTGCTTTTAATTCTTCGTCGCCTACATCGTCAGCTGTTACAACGCCTTTGTTAGCTTTCTTTTCAGCTTGTTTAGATTTTACTTCTTCTGCTTTTTTCTTAGTTTCTGTTTTCTTTTCTGAAGCTTTTGTTTTAACTTCTTCTTTTTTGTCAGCAGCTTTAGCTTTTACTTCTTCCGCTTTTTGACTAGCTTCTTCTTTCTTATCAGCAGCTTTAGCTTTCACTTCTTCTGCTTTTTCACTAGCTTGAGCTTTTTTATCTTCAACTTTAGTTTTAACTTCTTCTTTCTTTTCTTCAGCTTGTGTTTTGATTTCTTCAGCTTTAGATTGAGCTTGAACTTTTAAGTCGTCAGTTTTAGTTTTAACGTCATCGATAATTTTGTTTGATTTCTCACTTAAATCATCTTGTAATTCTTTCCCTGATTTAGGAGCTAGTAATAAACCAACAATTCCGCCTACTACTGTACCTAATACTACACCAAATACAAAATCTCTACCGTTTGTATTTTTTTCATATTCAGCTTCATACGTTTCTAAACCATGTGTATATAAATCTCTATTGTATTTGTTTTCCATTATATTTTCCCCCTAATTTTATTAAAGAAATCAGGCTGTGACATGTTTAAATGCCTCAGCCTGAAAAGATAGTTATTTGCTTCCATGCACTTTATTTTTTCAAGCCTGCACCAATTTTATCTTCATCTAGGTTGTCACCTGATGTTGTTGTTTCATTGTAGTCTTTCGGCACTTGCGCTTCAAAATCTTTAGAAGCATTTACATTATTTTTGTATGATACGTTACTTCTACGATCTCTTCTTAATTGCCATTTATCTGCAACTTCCATTGCAACATTTGACCATTGAATAACTTGAGAAATCTTATCTTCATTTTGTGAGATATTGTGAGTAATAGAATTTGTAACTCTATCTACTGAATTATTAAGTGTTTGTACAGAATCTCCAACACCTTTAACTGCATCTACTACTGAGTTTAAGCGTAATGATTTATCTTGAATATCTTCAGTTAAACGATTTGCTTTGTGAAGTAAATCAGTAGATTCACGTGTGATACCTTGTATTTGGCCTTGAATGCCATCTAAAGTTTCATTAATTCCTTTAACTGTTTTTAATAATTGCATTAAAAATAGTGCTAAGACAACACAAATAATTAAAAATGCAACCGCAGCAATTATGCCTGCTATTGGTAAAATCCAATCCATACTGAACGCCTCCTAATAATTATAAAACTAATCTTTATTCGATTTACTAATATTTAATACCCTCACTATTAAAGTATAAACATATTATATTTAATGTGATAGTGAAGAAACATAGGCTTTTTGAACTTTTTGAATATCTCCAGCACCCATAAATAGTATAACACCATTATCATGCTTTTGTAGCTGAGAAACTGATTCTTCGCTTATTAAATCCGCATTAGGAATTAATGCTTTTAAATCATGTATTGTCAGCTCACCTTGTTGTTCTCGAATAGAACCAAAGATGTCACATAAGTATACTTTATCAGCAAGGTTTAAACTTTCAGCAAATTCGTTTAAGAAAGTTTCTGTTCTTGAAAATGTATGAGGTTGAAATACTGCAACCACTTCGTTTTCAGGATATTTTTTTCTAGCTGATTCAATTGTAGCATTAATTTCTCTCGGATGGTGTGCATAGTCATCGATTAAGATTTGATTGTCGTAAAAACTTTCACTAAATCTTCTTTTTACACCACCAAATGTTAATAATGCTTCTTTAATATTTTCAATATCTAGTTTTTCTAAATGACAAATTGCAATAACTGCTAATGCATTTAGAACGTGGTGATCACCATACATAGGTGTTGTAAATGTACCTATAAGTTCATTTTTAGATTTAAAGTAAACATCAAATGTTGTACCTTTAGAAGACGTTTGAACATTGTCAGCATAGACATCATTGTCATGCTCAAAACCGTAAAAGTAAATTGGAACATCAGCTTTAATTTTTCTAAGCTCAGCATCATGTCCCCAAGCAACGATTGCTTTTTTAACATTACTAGCCATCTCTTGGAATGCATTTGTTACGTCTTGTAAATCTTTAAAATAGTCCGGATGATCAAAATCAATATTTGTCATAATCGCATAATCTGGATAATAACTTAAAAAGTGTCTTCTATATTCACAAGCTTCAAAAGCAAAGTATGAGCTATCAGGTAATCCCATACCTGTTCCATCACCTATTAAGAATGACGTTTTTTGATCACCATTCATGACATGTGATAATAATCCAGTTGTCGATGTTTTACCGTGTGCACCTGTAACTGCAACTGACGTATATTGGGACATAAATTCACCTAGGAAAATATGATATCTTTTCACTTCAAGTCCCATTTCGTATGCTTTAGCTATTTCAGGGTGTGTATCTGGAAAGGCATTACCTGCTATAACAGTCATACCTTCTTTAATATTTTCAACATCAAATGGTAATATTTTAATGCCTTTATTTTTTAATGCTATTTCAGTAAATACTGTATTCTCTATATCAGAACCTTGTACTTTATGTCCCATGTCGTGCATGATTTGTGCAAGTGAACTCATACCTGCACCTTTTATGCCGACAAAATGAAATAATGTCATTTCATGTCACTCCTTCTATTTCTTAAATGTTAGTTTCTCTTTCTTCTATCATATCTTTAGTAATGAGTACATCTCTTGGTTTAGAGCCGTTAGGTCCAGATATATAACCTCTCTCTTCAAGGTTATCAATCATTCTAGCTGCTCTATTATATCCAATTTGGAAATGTCTTTGTATAAGTGAAGTTGAAATATGACCTTCGTTTAACATAAATTCACAAACTTCATCAAACAGTGCATCAGCAGGTTGTTCATTTACCTTTTTCAACAATGTTTCTTCTTTGAATAGATAATTTGGTTTCATTTGACTACTTACATTTTCTACTGTTTCGTCAATTTCATCATCTGATACAAATGCACCTTGAACTCTTATCGGTTTATTCATACCGTTACCAAGATATAACATATCACCATTACCAAGTAATTTCTCTGCTCCACCAACATCAAGAATTGTTCTAGAGTCAATAGAAGACGATACCATGAATGATATTCTTGTTGGTACGTTTGCTTTAATTAAACCTGTAATCACATTGACGGATGGTCGTTGTGTCGCAAGAATCATATGTATACCACATGCTCTAGCTTTTTGTGCAATTCTAGCAATAGATTGTTCAACTTCTTGAGGTGACATCATCATTAAATCAGCTAACTCATCTATAACTATAATGATTTTTGCCATTCTTTGCTCGTAATTTGCTTTCTTATTAAATGCCGTAATATTTCTAACATGTAATTCTGCAAAACGTTTATATCTACGTTCCATCTCTTCAACAGCCCATTTTAAACTAGCAGTTGCGGCTTTAACATCCGTAATAACTGGCGCAACTAAATGCGGTAAATTATTATACGGTGCAAGCTCTACCATTTTAGGATCAATCAGTAATAGTTTCAGCTCATCTGGATGATTTTTATAAAGTAAACTTGTTAAAATAGCATTAATACATACTGACTTACCAGAACCTGTAGCACCGGCAATGAGCGCATGAGGTGTCTTTGCAATATCCATTAATAGCGGCTCGTTATTTATTTTAAAGCCCATAGCTACAGTTAGTTTACTCTCTGCTTGTTGGAAAGGTTTAGACGTAATCATTTGGCCTAACGGAATCTTTTTAGGACTTTGATTAGGCACTTCGATACCTACAAAACTTGTACCCGGGATAGGTGCTTCAATACGAATATCTTTAGCAGCTAATGCCATTTTAATGTCATCTTGTAAAGCAGTAATTCTAGATACTTTAACACCTTTTTCAACAGATAATTCAAATCTCGTTACAGTTGGCCCTTGTATCATATTTACTACATGTGCAGGCACATTAAAATGATAAAAAGCTTCATCTAGTTCTTTTTTCTTTTCCTCTAACCATTCACTATTATCTTCTTCCTCGACAACATCATCTAATATAGATACTGGTGGAAGTACATAAGATGGTCCTTTACGTTTAACAGCTTGGTTAGACCCATGTTGTTCGTTTTGAGTTTCACTTTCTGCTTGTTGTATGTTTGATGTTTGTGTCTTGTTGATATTTGATGAACTCTTAAATGCTTGATGTTTACGCTTATCTGAAGGTGTCATCATCACGTTAAATGGTGAAGACTTTCTAACAGGTTTAGGCTTCAAGATAGGTTCGTGAGAAGTTGTCTCTTTAGGTTCTTCAGGTTGTTGAACCGTGTCCTCTACTTCTATAGGATCGTTATTTGATTCTTCTGCAATAACATTATCCGCTTCTTCTGTTTCAGTATCACTTTCCACATCAACATGATCAGACTCGAATAAGCTTTCATCTCTATCTTCTTCAGTTTCGTCAAATGTTAATAAATCTTCAGCATTTTCGATTGTATCTATTTCTTCAGCTTCAGAATCAGAATCTTCTACTTCTTCAAAATAAATATCATCTTCGACAAATTGTTCTGATTGCGTAATGGATGCATCATTGTCTTCTTCGAGAGAATCATGCGTATCGATTATTTCTGAAGGTTCGATAACAGCTTCATTAGAATCATCATTATCTTCTTCAAAATACTGTATTGCTTCAGCTTCCGTACTGTCTTCAGCATTATGAATTTCTTCTACTTCATTGTTTGATTCTACTTCTTCAAATTCTGAAACTTCCTCTTCATTTGAATCGTGAGTTGAGTTGACTTCTTCTTGTTCAGCATCAACTTCTTCAACGATTTCATCAACATTGTCTTGCTGAATGTCGTCTTCTGTATCATCAAAATCCAAGTCTATCTCTTTAAATTCATATGTAGTTAAATCATTGACATCTGGTTGTAACGCATTAGAATTAGCCGTCTCATCATGTAAGTCGCTTGTTTCATCTTGATGTATGTCATTTTGTAATTCATCGTGTAAGTCTTCTTGTTCATCTTCCACGTCTTGATAATCTTTTGGATCATTTTTAATATATGAAGCTTGTTGTTTTAAGTAATAGTCTTGATTTTTAATTTGTGACTTTTTCTCTTCTGAATCAAGACTGTTAAGCTCTTGTTCTCTTTTTTCTCTTAAAGCTTTTTCAAATTGTTTTTTCTTTTGAAGTTTCTTCTCACGTTCTTTTCTAATTTCAGAAACAATTTGTGAAGCATAAATATTTTCAATGTTAATCGTATTGTCCGTCTTTGAATAAGTAGGGACATCTCGTACGATTTCACTACTTTGTTTACGTTTATTTTCTTTTACAGCATCATTTTGTGAAGATTGAGCTGAATGATCTTTCAAACCACTATTAGGAACTTCTTTTTGTTTTCTCATACCGAATATTGCTGAAGGCACTTCAGAAGCTTTAAATTTTGGCTGATGTAAAGCATTTAATCTCTCTTGAAATTGATAGTCATCATGATGACGTTTACTGTTGTCGTATCGTTGAGAAGATTGTTTACTTTTCGTACCGTAATGATGTGTTACATCCTGGTCATAACTTCTTGACTTCTTAGCAGGTTCATATGAATCTACATTACGATTTCTTCTACGTCTTCTTCTATTCGTTGGAAAAGAAGCTGAGCTTTCATCATAAAATCTACTATCATGATATTTCTCTTCTCGTTGACTTGTTTCATTATCACGTTGATGATGCTCTTGATTGGATTGCTCTTCATATTCCATTTGTATCGGAAATCTAAATTTGCCTTTAGGTCTTCTATAAATTTCTTCATTAGTTGAATCGTCATCTGGATGATGATCAAAAGACACTTGATCGCTTTTTTGCTTTTCATTTTTTTGTTCATTTTTCGATTGCCCGAATATATCATCAAACCAACTCATAGGTTCACTACCTTTCGTCTTCAAAGAATGGTGTTCCTACAGTATAACTATCATCTAGTACCATTATACCTTTTTCTTTTGGAGCACCTTCTAAATCAAGTTCTTTCATTGAACAAATCATACCGCTAGAAGGAACACCACGTAATTCTGCATCTTTAATAATCATTCCACTAGGCATTACCGCTCCTACTTTAGCAACAACAACTTTTTGTCCTTGATCAATATTTGGAGCGCCACATACAATTTGTAATGTCTCATTTCCAACATCAACTTTACATACTGATAGTTTATCTGCATCAGGATGTTTTGATTTTTCAGATACGTATCCTACTACAAACTTAGGAGATAAATCAACGTCTAATTTATAATTAATATTATTTTTCTCTAGTAAGTCTTGAATACTATTAATGTGTTTCTCTTCAACTTTAATATTGCCATTGCCTTCTATTTGAACATATTTAGAAGCATTGAATATATTCAATCCAACAATTTTATCTTCGCTTTTGATAATTGTTAAATCATTTTGAAAATCATATTCTAATCCTTCAGTTAAAGGTTCTAAAGTAACCATTAATACGTCGCCAACACCATTTTTATTATAAAATAAATTCATTTCTCCTACTCCTTACAATCTTTTTTGATTATTTTTCATTTTTTTAAATATTTCTCTATTTTTTTCTAAACGCTCAATAACTTCTTGGTTTCTCTTACGAGAGTGATTTTTACCTAAAATAAATATTGGTTCTAAAGGTTTATCAGGTGTATAAGAGAATGATAATGATGTTATTGGCACTAAGCCATTTTGGAAGAATTGCATCGTCATTTGCGCTACAATATCATATCCAATTTCATTTTTAATATCACAAATCACCAATACATCTTGATGAGGTGTAGCTAATAACATTTCCCCTTCAATATTTTGATAAACATCTTTTAAGAATGTTTGATTGAGAATTCGTGAAGCATCATATCCATCATTCGTGTTAATGAAGTAGAATGTATTGCCTTGAACTTCATCAGACTTGTAAGTTGTTTTTCTCTTTTTAATATTGAATAACGCTTGCTCTTTAATTTGTTCTTTCGTTAAATTAAGTTCACTGAGCATAGACTCATCTATTAGTCTATAAGTATTTCCTAAATCAAGCGCATAATATATATTTGTTTCAGCTGTATGTTCATCAATGACAAAAGGTGTACCTTCTTTCGTTTCTTTATGAAAACTAGTAGACCTTATGACAGGCAAGATCTCAATCTTATTAATTTCTTTATTAGATTCATCTTGCATTGCATTTATAGTTTCAGTGACGTAATAAACAATTTCGTCTATTGTTTTATTACCGTTATTTTTATATTTAGCAATAATCGGAGCTAATTTAACTGAAAGCCCTTTTTGATTATCCGTTCGTTCAATTCTTAAACTTTCATTTTCCCTATCAAACTTAAAATTTGCATCTAAAGTTTTCAATCGGTCTTTTAATAAATCTCTCATTTGAAAGACATTCATACTTAACACTCCTATTTTTATACCTCTATATAGTTTACAACAAATCGCAGTTATGTAACAGTGATAAACATATTTAAATGAAGTTAAATAAAATAAAAAAGCAGGTAATTCGAAAATAAAAGAAACTTTTTTCGACCTGCTTTTTTTATATAAATTTAATTATTTAATCCATCAATAAATTCACTAATTTGTGGAATTGTTTTTCTTTCTTTACCAACGTATCTATCAAGTTCTTGACCGTTGTTATAAGCGATAAAACTTGGAATGCCCATAACATCAACTTCTTGGCATAAATCAATAAATTCATCACGATCAACTGATACGAATTGATATTGATGATATTTCTCTTCAAGTCCAGGTAAATCAGGATCTATAAAATGACAATCCGGACACCAAGATGCTGTGAACATAAATATTGTTGGTTCGTTAATCAATGATTTGTATTCTTCGATTGACGTTAATTGTTTCATTTCTTTGCACTTCCTATCATTAATGTTTGTTGACCATCTTTAATTATATGATACTTCTTCAACAATTGATAAACAAATAAACTGATTACAGCTGGTAATAAGAAATGGAAGAATGCAATTTGTAAGTATACTTCAGTCGTACTACCCATTGTTTTAATCGTCATAATTTGCCCTACAAGTCCACTTGAACCCATTCCAGCACCAGCAGCATTATTTTCCATTGGCCAAAAGACTGTCATAATTGGCGCTACGACAATACTTGCTACGACTGGTGGTATTAATATAAAAGGCTGCTTTAAATAATTTGGAATTTGAAGTTTACTTGTACCAATACCATGAGCAATAACACCTGAAATACCATTATCTTTATAGCTTGTTACTGCAAATCCGACCATATGACAACAACCACCTATCGTAGCTGCTGCTGCCGCTGTTCCACTTAAGCCAAGCATTAACGCTAAAGCTGCACTTGAAATTGGACTACTTAGTGTAAGTCCAACTATAAGGCTGACGAATATCCCCATTAATAAAGGTTGTTGATCCGTACTTAATTGTATCCAGTTTCCTAATGCTTTCATAAATGCATCGATAAATGGTGCTATAAACTTTGCAATTGCTGCACCTATAAATAACGTTAAAATCGGTGATAAAATAATATCTATTTTAGTTTTGCCTGAATATAATCTTCCAAGTTCACTTGCAAATACTGAAGATAAATAACTACCTACAGCGCCCCCTTGTTCATATCCATACATTCCTGTTACAGCAGTTGTAAATATAATGAGTGGTGATGCGCCTAAACCGTAACTCACTGCTACCCCTACCCCAGCTCCAGTTAAAGTTTGAGCTAACTTACCTATTTCTATCATCATTGAAGTATCAAAATATGTATTTAATGATTGGCCTAAAGTTTCAATAATCAGTCCAACAATTAATGTGCTAAACAAACCTAAAGCCATATAACTTAATCCATCTATAATTGTTCGATTAAAAAAAGATTTTACGCGTTCCATTTATTCACACTCCTTAAAAGGATTATACAATAAAAAATACACATGTCATTATTTAAATTAAAATAATAACATGTGTATATTGAAACTTTATACTTCTATAACATTTAGAAATTTCTTCAATGCGTCTGTTTTCGGTTGAGTAAACATTTCTTCCGGTTTACCTTCTTCACCGATTAAACCATCATGAATGAATATCATTCTATCAGAAACTTCTCTAGCAAATCTCATTTCATGTGTAACAATAACCATCGTCATACCTTCATTGGCTAAATCTTTAATAACTTTTAATACATCATTCACTAACTCTGGGTCTAATGCTGATGTCGGTTCGTCAAATAACATCACTTTAGGGTTCATTGCCAATGCTCTCGCAATCGCCACACGTTGTTGTTGACCACCAGATAAAGCATGAGGTCTTTGATCTTTAACACTTTCTAATCCTACTTTTTCTAAAAGTTGAAGTGCTTCGTCATATGCTTTTTGTTTATTTACTTTTTTAACAGTAACTAAACCTTCCATAACATTTTCAATTGCTGTTTTATGTGGAAACAAGTTGTAATTTTGAAACACCATACCAGATTGTTTACGTACTTTAATTTGGGACTTCTTATTATCTGCCGTGTACGTTTCGCCATTAACAACTACAGTACCTTCAGTCGGAATTTCTAATGCATTCATCATTCTCAATAAAGTTGTCTTACCAGAACCTGATCTCCCAATTAAAGTAATTACTTCACCTTTATCTACTGAAAGATTAATCCCTTTGATGACTTCTTTATCATTAAATGACTTTTTAATATTTTGAAGTTCAATCATGAACGATACCCTCTTTCAATATAAGATTCATAGTAAGATTGAACGATTGATATGATAAAACATACAATCCAATACAATATCGCTACTAGTAAATAAATCGTTAAGAATTCATATGTTGTAGAAGCGACTTCTTGTGCTTTTCTAAACATTTCTGCTACTAAAATAAAGCCAAGTAAAGACGTATCTTTAATCAAGCTTAAGAATGTATTACCTAATGCAGGTACTGAAACTCTAATTGCTTGAGGTAATATAATTCTTTGTACAGTTTGTTTATAATTCATACCAATCGAGTATGCCGCTTCAGTTTGACCTTTCGGAATAGACATAATTCCACCTCTTAAAATTTCAGATGCGTATGCACCTACATTAAAAGAAAGACCAATTATCGCAGCTATGACAGGTGACAAAGTTAATTGATTGTCTGCATTTCCTGTTGCCAATCTACCAATCTCAGGGATTCCGTAAAAGATAATGAATAATTGAACAATCATAGGTGTACCACGAATGATTGAAACATAAAAACGTGCAATCCCTTTTAGAACTTTACTACTTGATATACGCATTAATGCTGTAACTAATGCCAAGATTAAACCAAGTACAAAAGTAACTAAAGTAATAGGAATAGAATATTTAACTAGACCCTCTAACATCGGTAGAAATGCTTGTTTGGCAGCATTTAATGCATGAAGTTGCTCATCATTTAGGCTCTGAAACATTAGCGCCAAACCATTTCTTACTTATTTTTTCTAATTCGCCATTATCTTTTAAAGTTTTTAGACCTTTATTAAAATCTTTAATCACTTTGTCATCTTCTTTTTTACTAAATGTAAATGCAGATTGACTTTGTTCAGCATCACCTTGAATTGCTTTTATTTTAGCGTTAGGTTTTTGCTTTTTATAATCTAAATATGAAACATTATCATTGAAAGTACCTTCAACACGATTTGATTGTAATAAATCCATCGCTTGGTTGAAGCCATCTACTTTAGTAATATCTGCACCTTTAGATTTTGCAAGTTTACCATAGTTAGATGTTAAAGTTTGTGCTAACTTTTTACCTTTAACGTCGTCGAATGATTTAATGTCTTTATTATTCTCATTTACTACTAATACACCATTTGAATAAGTGTATGGATCTGAGAATTTATATTTTGCTTTTCTTTCATCGTTGATACCAACTTGGTTAGCAATCATGTCAAAACGTCCTGAATCTAACCCAGCAAACATTGAATCCCATTGTGTTTCTTTAAATTCAACTTTGTATCCCATTTCTTTAGCAACTGCTTTTGTTACTTCTACATCATATCCAGTTAACTTATCATTTTTATCATGGAAGCTAAATGGTGAATACGTACCTTCTGTACCTACTACAATTGTTTTATCATCTTTCTTGCTACTTTCTTTCTTGTCGTTGCTGTTTCCACATGCAGCTAACACAACAATTAATGCAATAATTAAAAATATACCCTTTTTCATTTATACATCCCTCTATTCTTAGTATCCAAATCGGAATAAACATATTTTAGACCGAATTACAACTACTGTCAATTACTAAAATCTGGACTATTTAAATTTCAAATATTCAATCTTTTCTGAACTTAAATTTAACACGATTTCATTGAGTAATAATTTTGCACTTTCGTAATCTCTTGCGTCATAAATAGCTTTACTTGTATGGATATATCTAGCACAAACACCGATTACCGCAGTTGGGATACCTGTTAGAGCTTTATGAATTTCTCCACCATCTGTACCACCTGGTGATTGGAAGTATTGATGATTAATTTCTTTTTCTTCAACCATTTCAATTAAATAATCTCTCATTCTTTCAGATAAAATCATCGTACGATCTAAAATTCTAATTAATACACCTTTTCCTAAAGCACCTGATAAGCCAATGTGTCCTTTCATATCATTTGCAGGTGAACAATCCACAACTAATGCTAAATCTGGTTTGATTAAATTCACACTTGCTGAAGCACCTCTTAAACCAACTTCTTCTTGAACATTTGCGCCTACATATAAATCAACATCAAGCTCTTCATCTTTAACTGCTTCGAGTAATTCTAATCCGACTAAACAACCATATCTATTGTCCCATGCTTTAGCGAGTATTCTATTCTCTGTTAGTTGTTCAAAATTCGTACTTGGAACAATTGTATCACCAATTTTAATGCCCATTTCTTTTAATTGATCAATGCTTTCTGCACCAACATCTAAAAGCATATCTTCAATAGCAACACCTGACTCTTTACCAGTTCTAAAATGTTTAGGGATACTGCCAACTACGCCGTTATAGTATTTACCGTCACGCGTTTTTAACTGTAGTGTTTGTGATAGCCATACGTCTGATGACACACCGCCAAGTGGTGTGAACTTTAACATACCCTCTTTTGTCATTTCAGTAACCATAAAGCCAATTTCATCCATATGAGCTGCTACTAATACTTTAGGAGCATTTTCTTTTTTGGATTTTTTCACACCATAAATACTGCCCATATTATCACCAATAATTTCATCAACAAATGGTGCCATTTTTTCTTTTAAATATTCACGTACTTCATTTTCAAATCCAGGTACAGCGTGTAATTCTGTTAATTCTTTCATTCTATTAAGTGTTTCTTGTCTAATTTGTGTCATTGTAAATCTCCTTATTGAAATATTTATCTATCATTCAGTCTTTGTGTTAAACTTAAATTAAATAGAAGGAGGCATGGTCATGCAGAATAATAAGTTCCGCTTTTTCATTATATTATTGTCCATTTTTACTGGTTTAGGAATTATTGCTTCTATCGTATATGCTAAGCAATATAAACCATATAGTTGTGAAGAAATACTTAAACAAGTCAAAGCACAATTTAATAATGTTGAAGCCTCTTATATATTACATATCCCAAAGACCTACCAAAAATTCGGCATTGAAACTAAAGTTGTGCATGGTGGTATTACCGTTAACAATGATGATAAACAAGTACACTATGAATTTATAGCCGATGCCTTTAATGGCCAAGTCATTGATATATTTGAAATTTAATAAGTTTAAAAAGATGAGTCTGAGTGATTAATTTAAACCTCAGACTCTATTTTTTATGACTGAAACATTATTCAACTTCACCGTGATCTAGTGCGTCGAATGACTTTTTAATAGATTCTAAACCGCTTCTTAATTTTTCTTCACTACAAGCTAAATTCATTCTGAAATGATGACTTTCTCCAAGCTCATATGAATGTCCGATGCCTGTTGCAAGTTTACCTACAGATTGCAATGCTTTTTGAACATCACTTTCTACGTAACCACTTTTAGAAAAGTCTATCCAAGCTAAATATGTCGATTCAGGTTTAATGAACGATAACTGATCAGACATTTCATTTTTAATAAATTCATCTAAGATGGTCATATTCTTCTCGATATGCTCATTTAATTGATCTACCCATTCACCTGCTTCATTATAGGCTACTTTAACTGCTTCAACAGCCAATGTATTTGCAGCAGACAATCCATAATATGTTGCCAATTTACGATTGAATTGTAATGTGAAATAGCGATGTTTTGTAATCATATAACTACTTGCTAAACTCGCTAAGTTAAATGTTTTACCTAATCCAGTAACAACAAGAATTGGAGAATCTAATGTCATTTCATTTGTCATAGAATAGAATCCATTTTCACTTCTCACAAAATCCATATGAATTTCATCAGAAACAATAAAGACATCGTGTCTTTCACAAACATCTTTCATAAATGCACATTCTTCTTTCGTCCAAACTTTACCTGTTGGATTATGAGGACTACACAGTACTAACACTTTAACATCATCACGCGCTGCCATTTCTTCAAATTGTTCTTTATCCAACTCATAACCGTTATCTGTCGCTACTAATGGAGATTCGACAGCAACTCTTTTATTACCTTCAATTAAATTTAAAAAAGCATTATATGAAGGTGTATGTATTAAGACACCTTCGCCTTCTTTCGTAAATTCACGTATAACTTCAGTTACCGTAAACAAAATACTTGGCACATAATATATATCATTCTTTTGGATGTTCACAGAAAATCTTGTTTTGTACCAATTTTTAATCGCATTTAAATATGCTTCTTGCTTCCATACTAAATAACCGAAATGTGCTTGATCTAATTTATTTTTCAAATGGTTAATAATAAAATCAGGTGTCTTAATATCCATATCAGCGATCCAAAATGGTTCTAAGTTCTCATAATCATAAACTTTACGTTGTCCATCATATGCTACTGTTGCTGTTCCCCTTCTATCAATCACTTCATCAAAATTATATTTCAATTAAATCATCCCTTCTTATTTCTTCTTTAATTCCCTTCGTTTGTTCATCAAGCTTAAGCGCAAAATAATTGGCATCATGATAGAACACGAACCAATAATCTTCTTTAATATATCTCTGTAAAAGCCTTTCCTTAGCATTAATAGAATCCATTGGATAGTCATCATAAGCTGTAACCCATAAAGGATTCAGATGGGCTAATGTAGGCAAGATATCAGCCATATGCACAGCTTTCACACCATTACTTTCAATTTCAATGACACTATGCCCAGCGCTATGACCACCAGTATGTATCATTTTAATGCCTGGAACGATTTCCATCGAATCCACAAATGTTACAACTTGATGTTCAATACCTTTATAATTTTGTTCCCAATATGTAGCACTACTTCGTATATTTGGGGCTCTCAATTCATTCCATTCAATTTGTGATGTATAAATTGTTGCATTTTTAAATACTGATTGACCATCTGCAGTTGTAAGTCCACAAGCATGATCAAAATGCATATGAGACATCAATACAATATCAATATCATCTATGGTCAAATTAAATTGCTTTAATGAGTTACTAATATCACTTTCATAAGTTGTACCATAGTTTCTTTTTTGTTTATCTGTTAATTTACCATTACCTATCCCAGCATCAATTATAATATTGTGTTCATCTGTTTGAACGAATATAGGATGTGTTACGAGAGGTATTTGATTAAGTTCATTAGGCGGATATTTTTTAGTCCACAATGCTTTTGGAACGACACCAAACATTGCACCACCATCCATTTGAGTAATACCACCTTGTAATGGATATAATTTAAAATCACCTATATTTAACAAGAAATTCCCCTCCAATCATTTATTATTATTTTATCACTAATTAGAGTAATGAACATCTTTCATGATTGCTACAACACATTAGTTAAAAATGGCATAAAAAAAGAAGTTAGAATCATAACGATTCCAACTTCCTTATTTAAAGCTTGCTTCCATACGATAGATTCTAAAACCTCTACTAGAGAATTTATCTTCGTATTCAGTACGGATATTATCTTCAGGCTCATCTTCATGTAAATTCAAATTAATATAATCAAATGACATACCATATTGAGACATACTTTCTAAACTATACTCAAATAATCCTTGATTATCTGTTTTGAAATGTATTTGCCCATCTTTTTTCAAAATATGCTGATAAATTTCTAAAAAGCTAGAAAAAGTTAATCTTCTTTTAGCATGTCTTGTCTTTGGCCATGGATCTGAAAAATTCAAATAAATTCTAGAAACTTCATTTTCAACAAAATACTCTGTTAATAATTTAGCATCTTGATTAATCAATTTAATATTGTTTAATTCCATTTCTTTAACTTTTTCAAGAACACGGACCATAACATTTTTATCTTTTTCAATTGCTACGTAATTGATATTAGGATTTTGTTTAGCCGTCTCAGTAATAAATCTACCCATACCAGTTCCGACTTCAATATGAATGGGTTGATCTTTATCAAACCATTCTGCCATCTTATATTGATGATTAAGATCTACATCTACTATATTGGGATGATCTTTTAAGAAATCGTCAGCCCAAGGTTTATTTCTCATTCTCATTCAAAGTTACTCCTTATATAAATACATTTCTTGTCATCACTTCATTTAAGAAGTGTAACCAATCATTCATATCTTTATAACGTTTTTTCTCTTCATACCACTCTACCATTGCGATAGCTTGAATCAATGTATACCACTTCATACGTTTCTTTAAATCATGCGTATCGTTAATGCCATACATACTTAGCCAATCTGACCAATCTTTCTCATCAACATAAGTATATAAAATCATTCCGATATCAATAGCTGGATCTGCAATCATTGCACCTTCCCAATCTACTAAGAAAAGTTCATCTTGATCAGATAAAAGCCAATTATTGTGATTCACATCTCCGTGTATGACTGTATAGAATCTACTGTCTAATGTTGGCATGTTATCTTCTAAATATAACAATGCTTTTCTCACAGTGCGATTAGACAATACATGTCGTGACAATGAGCTGTTAATTTTATTAAATAAAATCTCTGGATGCATAGGTTTCATTTCCATACGTTTAAGCATATTTAATAATTGTTTAGAAGAATGTATTTTTTTAAGAAGTTTGGCAACACGGTTAGAATTCATTTCATCTTGGACTAACTCTCTACCATTTTTCCAATGTTGTGCAGTTACAACTTCTCCTGTTTCGATTCTTTTTGTCCAAACTAATTTTGGCACGATACCTTCAGCAGATAATGCTGTTAAGAAAGGACTTGAATTACGTTTTAGGAAGAGCTTGCGGCCATCTTGTTCTGCCATATATGCTTCACCAGATGCACCACCTGCTGAGTCTAATGTCCATCCTAATTGATAAAAATGTTCCAACCTATCCACCTCACTTTCAATAAAAGAAAAAGAAAAAGACTCAAGAATATTCTTTTTCAAGAGTCATATTTTAATCTTAAAAATTTTTGTTTAATTTTTGTAATTTTAGTGCGCTTGATTTAAATTTTATTATCTTTCGGTTAAGATTTCAACCTCATAAATGAAAACTTTCGAGTATTTTGAACCTATTCATATACAATAAGTCTTATAAATTCAGTATCCACTTGAATTACTTAAGATATTAAAATTACACTAAAAAATTTTTATGATTTTGACTCTATATAATTATTAAATGCATTTTGTAATTGCTTCGTAATTTGTCCGACTTTTCCGACACCTATTTTTTGATCATTTACTTGCACAACTGGCATGACTTCAATAGATGTACTTGAAATAATCACTTCATCTGCATTATTTAAGAAATCTAATGTAAATGATTCTTCAATAAATGGAATATTTAAATCCTCGGCTAATTCTTTTATAACACGTCTCGTAATCCCATTAAGAATTAAATTATTTGCAGGATGTGTATAAATCTTGCCATCTTTAATCGCATAAACGTTACTTGAACTACCTTCTGTAACTGTTTCGCCTCTATGCATGATTGCTTCAGCAGCATCATTTTGTGTAGCTTTCTCTTTTGCTAGCACGTTACCTAATAAGTTCAAGCTCTTAATATCACATCTTAACCATCTGATATCTTCAACTGTAATAGCTTTAACACCATTTTCTAATTCGTCATATGGTCTGTCATAGCTTTTAGAGAATGCTGAAAATACAGGCTTTGTACTTGCATCAGGAAACGGATGGTTTCGAGGTGCAACACCACGTGTCACTTGAATATACACGCCACCATTTACAACATTATTCTTTGCTGCTAATTCTTTTGTTACTTCTGTTAAACCTTCAACAGAATACGCGTCTAAATTAAGTCCGATTTCTTTCGCACTTCTAAATAATCTTTCATAGTGTTCTTTAGATGTAAATACTTTACCATCATATATACGTATGTATTCGTATATGCCATCACCAAAATTATAACCTCTATCAGAATAGCTAACCTTACCTTCAGATTCATCAACAAACTCATCATTTATATAAATATAACTCATTCATCATCACCCTTTACACAGACATTGTATATAGCTTCTAAATAAATTGCAGTTGCATTAAATAATTGTTTTTTCGTGATATATTCATTTTTTTGGTGCATTAAATCTTCAGAATCTTTAAACATCGCACCGAATGCCACACCTTTATCTAAGTTTCTAGCATATGTACCGCCACCGATTGTATACGGCTCGGACTGATCACCTGTTTGATTGCGATATGCTGATAATAATTTTTCAATGAATGGATCATTTTTATCTACATAATGTGGAACTTGGTGTTTGTCCATTTCAATGTCGAAGCCTTTTTCTTTCACTTCTTCAGAAAAACGAGACATTGACTGATCGAAATTAAAGCCTTCTGGATATCTTAAATTAATACCAAATTGACCACCATCTACATCTGTATAACTCATAATACCTGTATTAGTCGTCACTTCACCCATTTCTTCAGTAGCAAATTTCATACCCATTTTTTCACCTTTTGGAGAATCAACTAAATATTCATTTGCAAATTTCACGTATGAGCTCGCGTATTTATCTAAATTTAATTCATTTAAGAATTGAATAAGGTATAACCCAGCATTCACACCTAATGTAGGATCCATACCATGAGCTGATTTACCATGAACAACGATGTTTAAGAATCCTTCATCAATTGTTGTTTCGCCTTCAATCTCATGTTCATTTAAAAATGATTCAAATTTCTGAACAACATTCGTCATTTGTTCTTTGATAAGTAATTTAGCTTGAGCAGTATCTGGTACCATATTGAATCTTTCACCTGAGAAGAATGCTTTTAATTCTACTTCAGGCTCATCATTATCTTCCACATAACCAGATTGAACGATGTTGAATGTTACAATCCCTTTTTCTCCATGGATTAGAGGGAATTCTGCATCTGGTGCAAAACCTACTGAAGGCATTTCTTCAGTTTCAAAATAACGATCTGTACATTTCCAATCAGATTCTTCGTCAGTACCTACAATAATATGTATTCTTTTTTTCCATTCGACTTTCATATCTTCAAGTATCTTAACGGCATAGTATGCTGCAATTGTTGGTCCTTTGTCATCAAGTGTACCTCTTGCAATAATTGCATCTTCTGTTTCTACAGGTTCAAACGGATTAGAATCCCATCCAGCACCTGCTGGCACAACGTCGACATGGCAAAGTATACCTAATAAATCGTCACCTTTACCCGCTTCAATTCTACCTGCGATATTGTCTATATCAACGTGAGAAAATCCATCTCTTTCCCCTAACTTATACATATAATTTAACGCTTCTTTTGGACCTGGTCCAACTGGCGCATCGTATGTACTTGCTGCATCATCTCTTACACTTTCGATGCTTAATAGCCCCTTTAAATCATTTATAATATCTTCTTCATATTCTTTAACTTTATTTCTCCACATCGAAAATCATCTCTTTCTTAACTTGAATAGTTATCTATATAATACATGATATTTTTGTAAATATGAAATAGAATTACCGATAAATTTTTAATTTTTTATGCGAAAAGTTATTTCCTTTTACGTACGACTAAAGTCTTATATAAAATTATTTTTTTGAATCTTATTATTTCCCGACACGACAAAAGTTGTTAACAAAAAAACTAGGACAAATAAGTTGCCCTAGTTTTAGCCAATATTGAACATAAGAAGAAAATTATTTCTTCAAGTCTTCTTCTGTAACAACTCTTAAATTGTTGTTTGCAGTTCCGCCTTCATCATCAAATTTAGCTTCTCTTTGTTCAGTTGGATCTTGATCCTCTTTTTTTAGACGAGATTTAGCATTTGATGCATAACCTTTTGGATCTTCTTTTGCTTTTTGGAATTCATTTTTTGCCTTTTCTTTAGCTGACTCTTTATAAGAAGTTGGATCTTCTTTATATTTTGAGTACTCGTCTTGTGCTTTACCTTTTAGTTCATTTGCTTTTTGTTTAGCATTTTCTTTGTAATTCTCTGGATCTTCTTTATATTTCCCGTATTCATTTTTTAATTTATCTCTATTTTCTTTTTTAGATAAGACAACTGCTGCTGCAGTTCCCCCTAATACTACTAACGTTCTAAATAATCCTGCTTTTTTAGCCATTTGTATCCACCTCTATTTAGTTAATATTTATTATATTACCCCGAGGAAATCTTTCTAAACATTTTAAACAGATAAATTTAAAAGTTTAAAATCTTCTTCTAACAAATGTCTATACTCACCAAGTTCTAAACGTTCATCAAGTTCTAAATCAGCAATTTGAACACGTTTTAAATAAGTCACTTCACAACCTATCGCATGAAACATTCGCTTAACTTGGTGGAATTTACCTTCATAAATCGTAACGTAAGCAATAGAGTCTTCCCCATTTTCTACAATTTCTAATTCACTTGGAGAAGATGTAAAGTCTCCTAAATCAATGCCTGCTTTAAAAATATCTATTGCATCTTCTGAAATGTGTCCAGATACTTCAACATAATACTTTTTAGCGACTTTTTGTTTCGGACTCATAAGTTGATGCGAGAATTTACCATCGTTTGTTAAAAGTAATAAACCTTCTGTATCTTTGTCTAAACGCCCTACCGGGAATAAATCTAAATGCATATATTCTGGGACAATATCAATGACAGTTTCATGTTCATCATCTTCTGTTGCTGAAACGAATCCTGATGGCTTATTCATCATTAAATAAACAACTGGTTCATATTCTATCGGAATATCATCAAATGTTATGACATCTTCTTCTGGATTAATATGCATTTCAGGTTTCTTAACGATTTCATCATTAACGGTAACGAGATTTTTCTTTAGAAACTTTTTAACTTCTTTTCTTGTTCCGATACCTGAATTTGCTAAAAATTTATCTAATCTCATCATTTACACCCACTTAATTTTGCGTCTAATTTTTGCAGTTAAATCACCTAAAAATTCATCCGCTAAACGTGAACGCATTGTTAAATATCCATATACGATTACACCTACACATCCACCTACAATAAGTGTGATAAGCGCACCTAATTTTGATGTTGGATCAATGATTAATGACACAATAAAGTAACTTAACTCAACGAATAATACCATGATTATAGTATAGAAAGTAATTCTTAATGTATGGTAAATTGTGATATTAAATTTAAAGTCTGCATATTTATATAGAACTACACAATTTAAGATAACAGCTACTAATAATGCGATTGCCGTACCAATAACAGCACCTAACGTATGGAATACCATAATAAGTGGTAAGTTAATAACTGCTTTAATGACTAATGACGCGATAACGATCCATACTGTTAAGGCTTGTTTATCAATACCTTGCAACATTGAAGCTGTTACAGATAATAATGCGATTAAAATACTAACTGGCGCATACCAGAATAATATTTCTGTACCCATTGGATTGTAACTATAGAACACGTTATATAAAGGCTGTGCTAATACCATAATGCCAAGTGATGCTGGAACTGTTAAATATAATAATACGCCTAATGATTTTCTGATTTGATGATGCATTGCATCAATTCTACCTGAATTGTAAGTATTCGTAATAAATGGTACTAAACTCACTGCAAATCCTGCTGCAAGAGATGTCGGAATCATAACAATTTTATTAGTTGTCATACTTAGCATTGTGAAATAAATATCTTGTAATTCACTGCCTACACCCGCCATCGCTAACCCAGTATTATGTGTAAACTGGTCGATTAAGTTTATAATTGGGAAACATAAACTTACGATTACAAATGGAATACTGTATTTAATGATTTCTTTATATATTTTGATATACGATACATCAATATCACTTGTATCTTGTTCAACTTCTGCTTTTATTAAATGTCTTCTCTTCATCCAAAAATAAAGTAAAGTCAGTAATGCGATAATTGCACCGATACCAGCTGCAAAAGTTGCAACTTGGTTGGCCATTAACACAGAACCATCCATGACATTTAATACGATATAACTTCCGCCAAGTATAAATGCGATACGTGCTACTTGTTCAGTTACTTCAGATACAGCTGTAGGACCCATTGAATTAAATCCTTGGAAGATCCCTCTCCATGTTGCGAGTAATGGAATAAATAATACTACAAAACTTATTGTTCTAATAACAGTTGTAATATCTTCTATACCCCATCCACCTTCTATACCACCTTTATTTGCTAAAGTTAATTGAGCAATAGTTGGTGATAAGAAATAAAGTAATAAAAATCCGATAAATCCTGATACCGTCATAACTAAAAAGCTTGACCGGTACAATTTTCTACTTACTTTATAAGCACCTAATGCGTTATATTTAGATACATATTTCGCAGCTGCTAAAGGAACGCCCGCAGTTGCTATTGTAATCATGATTGTGTATGGTTGATAAGCATATGTAAATGGAGCAAGATTTTTTTCATCGCCTATAATAGCGTAAAAAGGTATTAAATAAAGAATACCAATTACTTTTGTTATTAAAATACTTGCAGTAAGTAGGAAGGTTCCCCTTACTAGCGCTTTACTTTCTGACATAATTTCATCCCTATCTAATTTACTTTTAAATTTAATAATAACAGGTTTATTTCTATTCTACTACTTTTTTAAAGACACATTATTCGTTAAAATATTATTACATCGACTTATGGAGGTAACTTATGTATCACACAATAATTATCGGCGCTGGACCTAGTGGTTTAATGGCCGCATATAGTGCAAGTTCAAATGGTAAAAACGTCTTGCTACTCGAAAAGAAAAAAGGCTTAGGACGAAAGCTCCGCATATCTGGTGGCGGTAGATGTAACGTTACCAACCGCTTACCTTATGAAGAAATTATAAAAAACATTCCTGGTAATGGAAAATTCTTATATAGTCCATTTTCAACATTCGATAATGAATCTATTATACAATTTTTTGAATCTAGATCTGTACAATTAAAAGAAGAAGATCACGGACGAATGTTCCCTGTTTCAAATCGCGCTCAAGATGTTGTTGATGCACTAGTTGATTCCATTAAACAAAATGGTGTAGAAATACGCCAAGAAACTACAGTATCATCTGTTGAAAGTGAAAATCAACAAATAACAGGCGTCACACTACAAGATGGTACATTTATCCCTGCAAAGACTGTCATCATCGCATCAGGCGGTTGCAGTGTACCACATACTGGATCGACAGGAGACGGGTATAAATTCGCTGAGTGTTTAGGTCATTCCATAACAGAACTATTCCCAACAGAAGTACCAATTAAATCTAGTGAACCATTCATTAAAAACAAAACACTTCAAGGATTAAGTTTACAAAATGTCGGACTATCCGTCCTCAAGAAAAATGGTAAACCTAGAATCACACATCAAATGGA
This sequence comes from Mammaliicoccus sp. I-M35, assembly GCF_022386455.1. NCBI lineage: Bacteria > Bacillati > Bacillota > Bacilli > Caryophanales > Staphylococcaceae > Mammaliicoccus > Mammaliicoccus sp. I-M35. Next base: position 494,061 of record NZ_JAJNIL010000001.1, read on the forward strand.
TATGTTGTTTACACATTTTGGCGTTTCAGGACCAGCAGCATTAAGATGTAGTCAATTTGTTTACAAAGAACAAAAATCTCAAAAGAAAACCGACATACAAATGTCTATAGATGCCTTTCCAGAAATTAAAGCACATGACTTAGAACAACAAATTGTAAAAAAATTAAAAGACGAACCAAATAAAGCAATTAAAAATGCACTAAAAGGACTAGTCCAAGAAAGATATTTACATTTTATCTTACAACAGTCAAGTATTGATTTAGATGTGACATACCATCATCTGTCCCAGCAAGCCATTCGAACATTCGTAGAAAACCTTAAATCATTTACATTCACAGTAAATGGTACACTTCCACTCGATAAAGCTTTCGTAACAGGTGGCGGTGTTAATATTAAAGAAATCGAACCTAATACAATGGCATCCAAAATATGTGCAGGACTATACTTCTCAGGAGAAGTACTAGATATCCACGGTTATACAGGTGGCTATAATATAACAAGTGCACTTGTCACAGGATATGTAGCAGGCTATAACGCAGCACAATTTAATGATTAAAATTCTATAGCATGCTTTTAGTGTGAGCTGTGATTTATGACATCCTTATTTACAAAACTGGCTAGAATTGTTACTAACTCTAAATAATATTATACTCACACATATTTTAAGGCTGAGACATAATGTAATGTCTCAGCCTTATATAGTGTCTTGGCAGTAGATGACTGAATTGAAAATGCGCTTGTACCAAGCTTTCTTCAACTCTAGTCATCCTTGCCGGGGCGGAACTACGAAATCTTTTTATACAAATTAGATTTCTGTTCCGCTCCCTTATTTATTTCTTCATTAAATTCTTTTGTTTTCTAAACCATCGTCGCCCCACTCATTCATGCCGCCTTCTACGTTTACTGCATCAATGTCGTGGTCATTTAAATAATCAACTACTCGAGCACTTCTAACGCCACCTGCACATACAATATAATATGTTTGGTCTTTAGAGAAATGATCTAATTCATTTGGAATTTCTCCCATTGGAATATGTTTAGCACCAGGGATTACACCTAATGCTACTTCATGATCTTCTCTCACATCAACTATATTAATTGGACTATTAGATGTAATTTTTTCTGCTAATTCTGTTACTGTAATTTCTTTCATCACTAGAACACTCCTAATTGATTAATTTGCTACGATATTAACTAACTTTTGTGGAACTGCAATCACTTTACGGACTGTTTTACCTTCAATCGCTTCTTTGATTTTTTCATTATCCATCGCAACTGCTTCCATTTCATCTTTCGATAAATCTTTAGAAATTTTGATTTTGTCTTTTAGTTTACCGTTAACTTGGATAACAATTTCTATTTCGTTATCTACTAGTAATGACTCATCAAATGTAGGCCATTCTTCATAAGATAAAGTATCGTTATGACCAAGTTTTTGCCATAATTCTTCAGAAATATGTGGCGCAATTGGTGATAACATTTTAACAAAACCTTCAGCATATGTTTTGCTGATTTGATCTTGTTTATAACAATCATTGATGAATACCATCATTTGACTGATTGCAGTATTGAAGTTTAGTGTATCGAAGTCTTCAGTTACTTTCTTAACTGTTTGGTTATACACTTTATCTAGGTCTGGTGTTTCGTTTTCAACGACCTTATCCGTAATGTTCCCTTCTTCAGTAACAAATAAACGCCATACTCTATCTAAGAAACGACGTGAACCGTCTAATCCATTTTCACTCCATGCAATTGCTGCATCTAAAGGACCCATGAACATTTCATATAGACGTAATGTGTCTGCACCATGAGAACGTACAATATCATCAGGGTTAACAACATTACCTTTTGATTTACTCATTTTTTCATTACCTTCACCAAGAATCATACCTTGGTTAAATAATTTTTGGAAAGGCTCTTTAGTTGGTACTACACCGATATCGTATAACACTTTATGCCAGAATCTTGAATATAATAGATGAAGCACGGCATGTTCTACACCACCGATATATAAATCAACAGGTAACCAGTGTTTAAGTTTTTCAGGATCAGCTAATTGTTCATTGTTATGAGGATCGATGTATCTTAAGTAATACCAACAGCTTCCTGCCCATTGTGGCATTGTATTCGTTTCACGACGACCTTTCATACCTGTCTTAGGATCTACAACATTAATGAATTCATCGATATTAGCTAAAGGTGATTCTCCTGTACCTGATGGTTTAACTTGATCTGTTTCAGGTAAGATTAATGGAAGTTCTTCTTCAGGAACAGTTGTCATTGTACCATCTTCCCAATGAATAACTGGAATTGGTTCACCCCAATAACGTTGTCTACTAAATAACCAATCTCTTAATTTATAGCTTACTTTTTTATGACCGATACCTTTTTCTTCTAGTAATTCAATTGCTTTAGGTACCGCTTCTTCTTTTGTTAAGCCATTTAATACATCTGAATCAATCATTTTTCCATCTTCATCGTATACTGTGATGATATCTAAATTGAATTTCTCTGCAAACTCAGCATCTCTTTCATCATGTGCTGGAACTGCCATAACTGCACCTGTTCCATAACTAATTAACACATAATCAGCAACCCAAATCGGCATTTTTTTACCAGTGAATGGGTTTGTTGTAAATGCACCAGTGAATACACCACTTTTATCTTTTGCTAAATCTGTTCTTTCTAAATCAGATTTACGTGATGCTGCTAATTTATATGCTTCAACAGCTTCTTTTTCATCTTCAGTCGTAATTAAATCTACTAAAGGATGTTCTGGTGAAAGTACGGCAAAAGTCGCACCGTAAATTGTATCTGGACGAGTTGTAAATACTTCAAATGATAAATCCGTATTATCAATATTGAATTTTAATTCAGCACCTTCAGATCTACCAATCCAGTTTCTTTGCATATCTTTAATAGATTCAGGCCAATCTAATTCATCTAAATCTTCTAATAAGCGATCTGCATATTCAGTGATTTTTAATACCCATTGTCTCATTGGTTTACGAACAACTGGATGTCCTCCACGTTCTGAAACACCATCAACGATTTCTTCATTAGATAATACTGTACCTAAAGCTGGGCACCAGTTTACTGCTACTTCATCAACATAAGCTAATCCTTTATTATATAATTGAATGAAAATCCATTGCGTCCATTTATAGTAGTCTGGGTCAGTTGTATTCACTTCTCTATCCCAGTCATATGAGAAACCTAGCTCTTGAATTTGTCTTTTAAAAGTCGCAATATTTTTAGCTGTAAATTCTTTAGGGTCATTCCCTGTATCGATAGCATATTGCTCAGCTGGTAAACCAAATGCATCCCAACCCATTGGGTGAAGTACATTGTAACCTTGCATTCTTTTATATCTTGAGACGATATCTGTAGCTGTATAACCTTCAGGATGTCCTACATGTAAACCAGCGCCAGATGGATACGGAAACATATCTAAAGCGTAGAATTTCTTTTGTCCAAGATTATCGTTAGCTTTAAATGTTTTGTTAGCTGCCCAAAAATCTTGCCATTTCTTTTCAATTTGTTGATGATTATAATTCATTTGTTCGTTCCTCCTATAAAATAAAAAAAGCCATCCCAACCATCATAACAGTTGGGACGACTTGAATAAATATGCCGCGGTACCACCCAGAATTCACAATTAAGTGCGCTTCATTTATATGGTTTAAGATTGCTTTTAATAAATAATAAATCGTTCGTAAGTTCACTTAATGGATATCATCAGTTCACAGCACCACTGACTCTCTTAAGATTCGCATTAAAGCTACTTTACTTATATACATCCTAATATTATGCAATTTCAATATATTTTGCAAGTCTTATTTATTAATATCATGTATCTTGCTTTGGAATACCTCTATCATAAATGTATAAGAAGTAATAACCTATTAAAATAAGTATTATCATACTGTAAAACATCATTTTCATATCAAACATATCAACTATTACGCCACCTACAACTGGCCCGAATGCTTTCCCTACTGTTGAAGATGCGTTTACAATACCTTGATATGCACCCATTCTGCCTTTAGGTGCTAATTTATTTGCGATTGCAGGCACTGCTGGCCATACAAACATTTCTCCAAATGTTAAAATAACCATCCCTACAACAAACATTGTAAATTGCTCAGCAAAACTTGTAATGACATAACTTAATATAAAAATCGTCAGCCCTATAAACATTTGTAATTTCAATTTCTCTTTAAATCTATTGATAAATGGTGCAATTAAAGGTTGCCCTGCTAATATCAATACACCGTTTATTGTCCAAAGGAAACTATATTGTTTCAAGGAAATACCAACTGATTGTGTATAAGTTGCAATTGTTGTTTGCCACTGAACATATCCGATCCAACATAAACTAAACATAATACATAGAAGTATAAGTGCAGTGAATTTACTTTTATCTTTAACTTGCATAGCACTCGTGATGCCTTCATCATTTTTCAAATGAATATCTAAATCTATGTTGTAATATTTTAACGCTATTATGATAAACACGACATATAGTAGTAAGTTCGCCATAAAAATATAATTAAAGCTAAAATCCGCTACAAATCCACCTGCTGCAGCCCCAATAGAAACACCTAAGTTCTGTGCAAGATAAATTGCATTAAATGTTGTGCGTCCTCCGTTAGGCCAACTCGCAGCAGCCATCGCATAAATAGCTGGCACAATTACGCCTCCACCAAAACCAAGTATCACAAGCCAGAAAGGATACCATGGCCAATCATTTAAAAAGTTTAACCCGATTAAACTTAAAATATTTAAAATAGACGCAAAAATAATAGAACGAAACCCACCAATTTTGTCGAATAAACTTCCGCCTAATAAATTCCCAATTACACTCCCGAATGCATTAATCATTAAAACGATACCAGCTGTACTTAAACTCTTACCTAACTCTTCATTCATATATATTGTATTAAGTGGCCATAAGAAACTTGATCCTGTAATATTGATCGCCATTCCTATGATGAGCATTTTAACAATTTTCGGCATTCTCAAGGATTTCGACCTCCTCTCAAATTTTGTCAATTTTAATAGTCTAAACCTTTTTCTGCAAAAGTTCAATATTATATGTTAAAATGCTTTAGATAAGTTTGTAGAACAGGATGTGAAATATAATGACAGAACAATTCCGTTATGCATTTGATAACAAGAGATATCATACATGGAATTATCATTTAAGAAATAAATTTGGTGAGAAGATTTTTAAAATCGCAATAGATGGTGGATTTGATTGTCCAAACCGTGACGGCACAGTAGCTCATGGGGGTTGTACATTTTGTTCAGCAGCCGGGAGCGGTGACTTTGCAGGTAATCGTGCAGAACCAATCCATGTACAATTTAAAGAAATTAAAGACAAAATGCATGAAAAATGGTCTGAAGGAAAATATATCGCTTATTTTCAAGCTTTTACAAATACGCATGCGCCAGTTGAAGTATTAAGAGAAAAATACGAAGCTGCTTTATCAGAAGAAAATGTAGTTGGACTATCAATTGCGACAAGACCAGACTGCCTACCAGATGATGTTGTAGAATACTTAGCAGAATTAAATGAAAGAACATATTTATGGGTAGAACTTGGTTTACAAACTGTACACCAAGAAACATCTGATTTAATTAACCGTGCTCATGATATGAAATGCTATTACGAAGGTATCGCTAAATTAAGAAAACACAATATCAATATTTGTACACATATCATTAACGGTTTACCTGGTGAAGATTACGATATGATGATGGAAACTGCGAAAGAAGTCGCACAAATGGACGTTCAAGGGATTAAAATCCATTTGTTACACTTACTTAAAGGTACTCCAATGGTTAAACAATACGAAAAAGGTATGCTTGAATTCATGACTCAAGATAATTATACGCAACTCGTATGTGACCAATTAGAAATTTTACCAGAAGAAATGATCATTCATCGTATTACGGGTGATGGTCCTATCGATTTAATGGTTGGACCTATGTGGAGTGTAAATAAGTGGGAAGTCCTTAACGCTATAGACAATGAACTTAAAGAACGTGGCACAATGCAAGGATCTAAATTTAAGAAAGCAGAACAAGTTCAAAAATGATTGTTCAAGGAATCTTACCATTCGCAAGAGATTTAATAGCAACACATATAACGGACAAAAGTATCGTAGTTGATGCAACATGCGGTAACGGCAACGATACACTTTTCCTTGCAAATCAAGTTCCAAACGGAGAAGTATATGCGTTCGATATACAAGAAGAAGCCATTAAAAATACTAAAATCAAAACTGAAGCATTTAGTAATATCCATTATTATCAAACAGGTCATGAAAATGCAGCACCTATAATAAAAGAACGTCATCAGCAAATTGATGCTTCAATATTTAATTTAGGCTATTTACCAAAAGGCGATAAACATATTACAACGAATGCACCGACAACAATTAAAGCAATTGAAAGTCTATTCGAAATGACAAGTAAAAATGGCATCATCGTATTAGTCGTATATCCAGGACACCCAGAAGGCCAGATAGAATCTAACGAAGTCATCAATTACGTAAGTTCAATAGATCAACAATCAGCACACGTACTTCGCTATCAATTTATAAACCAAAAAAACAATCCACCATATATATTAGCAATAGAAAAAAGATAAAAATGAGTAAAATGAGTAAACGCAAACCTTAGGAATAGGTTTGCGTTTTTTTTATGTGTGAGATTTGAGGTTTTTTGGATATATTCGGTGGTTAAGCCAAGACTTGGGTGATCTCTTGGCTTTATTCAGCACTTAAGCTAAGACTTGGTCCATCTCTTGGCTTTATTCAGTACTTAAGCCACGACTTGGTTCATCTCTTGGCTTTATTCAGTACTTAAGCCATGACTTGGTTCATCTCTTGGCTTTACTCGCTACTTAAGCCATGACTTGGGCTATCTCTTGGCTTTATTCAGGACTTTAGCCAAGACTTGGGCTATCTCTTGGCTTTATTCGGTACTTAAGCCAAGACTTGGTCGATCTCTTGGCTTTATTCAGCACTTAAGCCAAGACTTGGGCTATCTCTTGGCTTTATTCAGCACTTAAGCCAAGACTTGGGCTATCTCTTGGCTTTATTCGGTACTTAAGCCATGACTTGGTTCATCTCTTGGCTTTACTCGGTACTTAAGCCATGACTCGTGGGTTTATTCCACCTTTAACTCAAATGTTTCTCAATCTCGTGAGTTTACTGCTTCTTTAACTCACATCTTTTTCACTCTTAAACTGCTCACTCATTTTTTTAACCTTCTTCTTTCTTAATTCTTGAAGCCAAAACCTATATACCTCCCCAAAATTCCTCGAAAATGACAAAACGCAAACCTGATCATCAGGTTTGCGTTCTTATATATTACATGTATTAACGATTGATTCAAATTGTTTTTCAAAATGTTCTTTTCTATTCTTGATTTCTTCACAAGCGAAATCGATTATTGCATCTTTCTTGTCTTCGAAGTCTTTATTCACTTCAACGATTACTGTTCTTTCATCATTCTCTGGGCGTACTTTTTTAATCCACCCTTTTTTCACAAGGTTATTGTATAATCTTGTTCGTTTGTATGGCTTGATATCTATATAACCATCCAATTCTTTCAAACTCATTGATCCATTATTCCATAACATGATTAATGTAAGAAACTCTTCTTTTTCTATATCAAACTTTTCTTCGATTTTATAAAAAATAATATTTATATTTTTTTGAATATCATCTAATAGAATTAAGTCACTTACGTTATTTACTTTCTCTGTCATAAACTCGCCCCCAACGTTCTCTATATGTGTTATATACCCGATATAGTAACGCTTAAGCTTATTTGTATGATATTTTATAAATTATTCTGTTTCATCATCTATTAATAATCCTACATAGTGAATCCGATTATTCATAAATGAAATGATATATTTCATAACATTTTCGCGTTCTGGTTCATTATGTACTTCGTGATTAAGTCCATGCCAAGCTTTGAAATATAATTCGTTTGTATTGATTGTTTTACCGATTTGTCGAATTGATTCTGTATCTACTATTTTATCTTCTGTACCTAGCATCAGCAATGTAGGAATTGGAGATATGTGGTGGATATTTTCCATAGTTGCTTTCATCGTTTCTAAAATGGTCTTATACCAATGGTAACTCACTTTATTTAACATTAAAGCATCTTTATTCGTATCATCTATTACTTCTTTATTTCTTGTTAAACTTTCTACTTTAATACCTGTATCAAATTTAGCATCTTTCGCGACTGTACCGAAACTTGAAGCTAAGAAATTACGTCTTGTTGAAATATTTTGTTGAAAAGCAACTAGCGGTGAAATCAATAGTACGCCTTCTACTTTTAAATCTACTTTTTCTAATAAATTAAGAAGAATAAGTCCACCTAAACCAACACCTAATGTAAATACTGGTAAGTGATATTCTTCTGCAATAGATATCCATTCAAGTACTTGCTCATGGTATTCTTCAAATTTATCAACATGTCCTCTATGTACACGGGAAGTTTGTCCTTGCCCTTTTAAGTCACCCATAATAACGTGGTAACCTTCTCTTCGTAGCTTAGTGATTACGTATGCGTATCTTCCTGTATGTTCTAGCATATTATGTACAATTACTACAATTCCTTTAGCTTCTTTCTCAGTTTCCCATTTCCACATAATATATTACTCCTTTTACCTATATAGCTACTTTTTTGTTAAACTTAGTATAACAAAATTTTTCAAAAGAATGGAGAATCTTGAATGATTAAATCTTTTAAAGGTCAAAAACCACAAATCGATCAAAGCTGTTATATTGCTGAAAATGCAACTTTAATTGGTGATATTACAATCGGTCCTAAAAGCTCAGTATGGTTTAACTCAGTTATTAGAGGAGATGTTGCCCCTACAATTATTGGTGAAGGTGTTAATATCCAAGATTTATGTTGTTTACACCAAAGTCCTAACCAACCACTTATAATAGAAGATTTTGTAACAGTTGGTCATAAAGTGACATTACATTCTAGTATTATTCGCAAGCACGCGTTAATCGGAATGGATTCAACAATTCTTGATGGTGCAGAAATTGGAGAATATGCATTTATCGGTGCTGGGTCACTCGTTCCACCAGGAAAGAAAATACCACCACATACGTTAGCGTTTGGTCGTCCTGCAAAAGTCATTAGAGAACTGACAGAAGATGATTATAATGAATTAAAAAGAATCAATGCATCATATATTGAAAAAGCTGAGATTTATAAAGCAGATCAATAAATAGTAAAAAGGATTGAGACTCGATGTCCCAATCCTTTTTTGTTACGCTATTTTAAATTTGCTATGCATAAACGGTAATTTTACAACGATATAAGCGATAATTATTTCATAAAACATCGAGAAGAACTTCTCAAAGAAGAAGACAACATTCTGAACTAATATTGTGCCTATACCTGCCCCACTAAAGTGGTAGTTAACGAGTAAGAAATTATCAATAATATTTAAAGCAATGATTGTTATAAAAACTGTCCATGACTTTTTAGTAATCATCGCCACTAAAATTGCTATAATACCAATCACAATTGGCTCAAAAATAAACAATTGCACGAAACTATCTAAAGGTTTTCCAAACATATAAAATGCCATATCCCTAAACATCCCGATTTCTCCTTTACAGTCATTTCTAATACATTCATTATATCACGACAAACTAACTATAATTATTAAGATACTTTAAAGATTCATCGCTTTCCTTAACATAAAATTAACATTAATAGCCATTAAATCTTTACATTGAATTAGCAATCAATTCATATTGTCGTGTTACTTTAAAGATGTAACATAAGACGCCTTTAAAGGAGCATGATAAAATGCATTTCTTTAAAAAAATAATTATTTCTTTGTTTATATTCACATTTCTACCACATGCAATTAGCATAGCAGCAGAACCCATTTCACCAAACTATGAGCAAGTAACTTCAACATCAACCACTACCCCATAACAAACAACAAATCGAAATTTAATAACTAGAAAATTAGAAAGAAACTGATTAAGACGATCAGTTTCTCTTTTTATAGTTTAAATTCCTTTTTTATCCATTTATGTATATAATAGTATTAATTACATCTTAGAAAAGTATTATTGGAGGGATTTATTATGGTGCATTACTACAAACTATTTTGGTTAAATGCTTTTAATATTCACGGTCGATCTAGACGTAAAGAATTCTGGTATCCAATACTTGCTACAATCATTATCACTTTGCTGGGAAATCTATTAATTAGATTGATACCTATTCCTGAACTTATTACAGTTGTTATTTCTTTCATATTTAATTTCGCAACTTTTATTGCTTCTATTTCTGTAACTAGTAGAAGATTCCATGATTTAAATATGACAATGACATTTCCAACTATAACTTATGCAATTACTTTCACTTTAGATATTTTGTATAGTTTATTTAATAGTTACGTTACAAGTACAACTGTTAGTGTAATATATGCTGTTTTAATGATTATCTGTTTCTTTTTGAATCTAGCAATACTAATTATGGCGTGTGGTGACGGACATAAAGAACCAAACAAATATGGAGAAAGTCCTAATTACGCTTAAGATTTAATTGTTCAATGGCATTATACAAATCTATTTAAACTACATTAATATACGTGTATATAATATCTAATTTCGGACAAAATATTGTCAATATTATGGAACGCCTTACGGGGGCGTTCTTTTTCGTGTCAGAATTCATAATTAGTATAATTTTACATTATATTAAAAATGTAAACGCTTAACTAAATTTGTATTTCCATGATAAAATAAATTAAATGAACATATATATTTAAGGAGGACTTGCTATGCCTGTCGTAAAAGATTTTTTTATTGCATTATCTAACAACAAATTCATGAATGAATCAGCTAAGAAAATGGGTCCTGCACTAGGTGCAAACAAGGTCGTAGCGGGCGTTGATATTGATTCAACAATCGATACAGTTGAAAGATTAAATATGAAAGGAATTTCATGTACGTTAGATAATCTAGGGGAATTCGTAACATCACGTCAAGAAGCTTTAGAAGCTCAACAAAATATTGTTGAAATTATGCGAAGAAACTACAATGCTAATATTGATGCGCATGTATCTATTAAACTTACACAATTAGGTCTTAATATAGATAGAGAGTTTGCTTATCAAAATACGAGAGAAATTTTATTAAAAGCTCATGAATACGGAAATACATTTGTAAACATCGATGCTGAAAAATATGAAGATTTAGTTGGTACTACTGAAATAGTAGATAAACTTAAAGGTGAATTTAAAAATGTAGGAACAGTTATTCAAGCATACTTATTTGATGCTATGAATATTATGGATAAATACGATGATGTACGTTTACGATTAGTAAAAGGTGCATATAAAGAAGCACCACATATTGCTTTTCAAACTAAAGAAGAAATTGATAAAAATTATATAGCATTAATTGAAAAAAGATTATTAACTGCTAAAGCATTCACTTCAATTGCAACACACGATCATAATGTTATTAATCATGTAAAACAATTTGTTAAAGATCATAATATTTCAAGAGATTCATTTGAATTCCAAATGTTATATGGTTTTAGAACAGATTATGCATATCAAATTGCTAACGAAGGCTATAACTTCTGTATGTACGTACCATTTGGGGAAGATTGGTTCGGTTACTTTATGAGAAGATTAGCAGAAAGACCTCAAAATATTAATTTAATGTTATTAGATATCTTTAGTGAAAAGAATAAAGGAAAAATCGCTATCGGAGCTAGTGTATTAGCTGGCTTAACCCTATTAGGTATTGGCGGCATTGCTAAAGGTAAGAAGAAATAACATATAATAAGCCAGGACGCTTGTCCTGGCTTCATTGGTTTTATATTTGTGTTTCGATATTTTTAAGTAAGTTTGCCATTTCTATTGCAGCTAAGGCAGCATCTCCACCTTTATTACCTGCTTTTGTTCCTGCTCTTTCAATCGCTTGTTCAATTGTTTCTGTCGTTACGATTCCAAATATTACAGGTACTTCAGTTTCATCGTTTACTTTAGAAATACCTTTCGCAACTTCATTACATACATAATCATAATGTGTAGTCGCCCCTCTAATGACACAGCCTAATGTTACGACTGCATCGTATTTACCTGACTTCGCTAACTTTTTAGCTACTAAAGGAATTTCATACGCACCAGGTACATATGCGACATGAACATTTTCTTCTTCCACATTATGTCTGATTAAAGTATCTTTAGCACCATCTAATAAACGACCTGTTATAAAATCGTTAAATCTACTCACGACGATTGCTACTTTTAATTGTGATCCATCCATTTTACCTTCAAATTTCATTTTAAAAACTCCATTCTATTTTATATTAAATGTCCCATTTCATGCTTTTTAGTATTGATATATGATGCGTTTGTTTCGTTCGGTTCAATTACAACTGGAACTCTATTAGAAACATGTATACCTAAATCTTGTAATTGATTAAATTTATCTGGATTATTACTGATGAGTTGAATTTCTTCTATATTAAAGTATTTCAAAATCTGACTCGCTTCAGTATAATCTCTTAAATCCGCTTCAAAGCCTAAAGCTTCATTAGCAGTAATCGTGTCATAACCTTGTTCAATAAGTTCATATGCTTTAAGTTTATTGATCAGACCTATTCCTCTACCTTCTTGAGGTAAGTATAAAATCATGCCACCATGTACTTGAATGTATTTCATTGAATATTCAAGCTGCTCTCCACAATCACATCTTGCACTATGGAAAATATCACCTGTCACACATTCAGAATGAATACGTACATTCATACCATTTTTGATTTCACCTGAACTAATGACAATATATTCTTTATCGTCTAATTGAGATGTAAAGCCGTACATATCGAATTCACCGTATGAAGTTGGTAATTTAACTTTAGATTCAAGATGAATAATTTGATCATGTCGTTTTCTATATTTCACAAGTTCATCAATCGTTATCATTAACAAACCATGTTTACGTTTAAATTGATATAAATCATCTCTACGAGCCATCGTGCCATCATCATTCATAATTTCACAAATAGCACCAGCTGGTTTCGCTCCAGAAAGTTTCGCTAAATCAACACAAGCTTCTGTATGACCTATTCTTTCAAGAACACCATTGTCTTTAGCTATTAATGGAAATACGTGACCTGGTTGAACAAATGCTGTTGGTGACGTTTCATTTATTAAGGCTTTAATCGTATCTGCCCTTTCAAAAGCACTTATACCTGTCGTACTCGATGCATGATCAATACTTACAGTAAATGCAGTCTTATATTTATCACCTGTTTCAGTCATCAATTTCAAACCAAATTGTTGAGCAATTTCACTGCTAATCGGTGCACAGATTAAACCTCTCGCATGTGTAGCCATAAAATTAATCGTTTCAGCTGTTAAATACTCAGATATAGCGACGAGGTCACCTTCATTTTCTCTATCTTCATCATCTACTACAATAATCGGTTTACCACTTTTAAGTTCTTGTATGGCATCTTCTACATTATCAAACATGTTATAGCCTCCTAAAATCCTAGATTTAGTAATTTCTCTTCGGATAAATTTGAATGATTTTGTCCTGTTGCTTTCTGCACATATTTAAATAACAGATCCGTTTCAATATGTACGCTGTCGCCTTGTTTTTTATTAACAAAGATTGTACGATCTCTCGTTTCAGGAATTAAATGAATTTCAAATTTTTGAGGATATAATTTGAAAATTGTCAAACTAACACCATCAACTGTGATAGATCCTTTATCAATCATTTGATTTAATAAATGCGCTTCTGCAGATATTTCAATAATCCATTCATCTTGTCTTTTTGAAATATGTTTAATAATGCCTTGACCATCTACATGTCCACTTACAAAATGACCGCCAAATCTTCCATTCGCTAACATCGCTCTTTCAAGATTGACTTTGTCATTCATTTTCAAATGTTCTAAATAAGTTACTGAGATTGTTCCAGTAATCACTTCCACTTTAAAAGTAGAACTTGCTTTCTCAGTAACGGTCAGACAAACACCATTAACAGCAACGGAATCACCTAGTGATAAATCATCCATTATTTCAGTGGCTTCAATTGTTAATGTTTTAACGCCTTGGTTTGTACTTGTATTCTTGATTACACCAACTGTTTCAATGAGTCCTGTGAACATCTTGTCACTTCTTTCTTAATGTTATTTTAAGATCTCCACCAATGATTTCTGTTGATATAATTTCAAATAATTTACTATTGGATAAAGGAACGACATCTTGCGTTTGATAATATTGATATTTTCCTTGACCACCAATCATCTTCGGGGCTTGATAAATAATTAATTGGTCTACTAAGTCTTGTTCAATAAACTGACTTACAAGTTTAGGACCTGCTTCAACCATCACTTGAGCATATCCTTCTTCATATAAATCTTTCATAATCGTTTTTAAATTTGATAAATCACTGTTCTTAACTTTAATATGTTGATTCTCATACGTGTGAAATGATTCCGAACTCGTTACAACAACGACAGGATTATCTTCATCTTTGAATATCTCATAATCACCTTCAAAGCTTGATTGCTCTGTTAATACAATTCTAGTTGGATTACTTAACTCAGGATTACGAGAAGTTAATAATGGATTATCTTCACGAACTGTCATCCCACCTGTAATAATGGCGTCATGTTGTGAGCGCAATTTTAATACATCTTGTTTAACTTCTTTAGAAGTAATCCATTTACTTTCTTTGTAATCTGTCGCAACTTTACCATCTAGACTCGTAGAAATTTTCAAAGTGATAAATGGTATTTTCGTTCGTTGTTGTTGAAAAAATGCTTCATATAAGTCTTCTGCTCTTTTAGAAGGCTCATGTTTTACATCTATCCCAGCTTCGTACAACATTTCATGACCACTATTTTTAAGAGAACCATCTTTGACTGCATATACAACTGATTGAATACCGTTGTCGATAATCGCTTTCGCACAAGGTGGTGTTAAACCATAATGTGAACAAGGTTCTAAAGAAACATATATTGTTGCACCTTGAGCTTCTTCACCTGCCATTTTTAAAGCTTGTATTTCAGCATGTGCTTCACCCTTTTTTAAATGTGCTCCAAAACCTATGATTTTATGATTTTTAACAATAACTGCACCAACAGAAGGATTCGTACCCGTCTGTCCTTGTACCCGTTCAGCTAAATCAATTGCAAAATCTAAATATTGATTCATTTCTTTACCTCCTAAAAATAAAAACCACCGAAAATCACTTTTCGGTGGTTGGGAGTAAAAATGTATCACGAAATAAGCCTTTTATGAAAAAAGACTTTAACATTTTAAGTATAACGAAATAAGCGTATAACATACGCTGTCGTCTATTCTTTCTCCCATCCAGACTATACTGTCGGCTTCAGAATGTTACTGAATCAGCCATAAATGAAAAATCACTTATGGGTCGCGGGCTATTATACCGCCGGTTGGGAATTTCACCCTGCCCCGAAAGAATATATTATTAAATTATATATCAGTAATCACTGATGACATCATTCTATACCATTTCACTAAGAATTACAAATGAAGAAGTTAAATTTATTTAGCTGGTGTTTGTCTGATGGTTTTAAAAAACTGATAACGGCGGGCGTTGTGAACACTTCTGGCCAAACTTGTTCATAACGAGGTTGTTGTGAACACTTTTGATGAAACTTGTTTATAACGGGGGCATTAGTTACAAAACTCGCCTGAATTGTTACTAACACACTCGTTATTTGCACTTCTTGCCAAACTTGCTAATAACAGTATCAGTATTTGCACTTTGTACCAAAACTGCTAATAACGGCACCAGTATTTACACTTTCAGCCAAAACTGCTTTAAACGCCCCATCACCCGTACACATAAAAATAGAGTCTGGACATAATGTAATGTTTCAGACTCTTTTAGCATCTTGGCAGTAGCTGACTGAATTGAAAATGCGCTTGTATCAAGCTTCTTTCAACTCTAGTCATCCTTGCCGGGGCGGGACTACGAAATCTTTTTATACAAATTAGATTTCTGTCCCGCTCCCTATTCTATTTCTTTTTTGATTTCGCCTTTTTAACTTTTTTTCTTTCTTCTAATTCAACATATAAGTCATTGACTGCTCTTACGGATTGATCGACTAATAATGAAACGCCATTTACGTCAAAATTAACACCACTTGTTAATTGTCCAATGACTTTTAAATTAGGCATTGTACCGAATTTAGGACTAATAACTTCATTTGAATATGGCATGACTAGAATACCTCCAAATGGATGAGCAGCTATAATTTGTTTGTTCTCTAATCCTTTAATAAAATGCTCTTCTTCTGTCAATTCTGATAAATGTTTTTTAGGACCAGTCGCATTAATAACATAATGGTAACTTGATTCTTCTTGTTCACCTTCGTATTTAATTCTAAATTTACCGTAATATTTTCGTACATTTTCTAATCCTTCTTTAACGACAATGTCTCCATTTTCAATCCATTCGATTAATTGCTTAGCAGACGATTGAGGCATTGGATTCGCATTACGTTTAAAGTGATGTCCATACTTTTCTAAAAATGTCGTCTTATCATCAAGTGTCATGGCATTCCAAACAGGAATCATATGATGTTTTACTTCTTCAACAAATGATTGAAAATGCCCTACCTCATCTTCATGTCTTAAATCATATTTCATATTCGCTACATTATCTTTTTTAAATCGATAAAGCATTTTCTTCAAGTTAATATTTTGATATTCACATTCTTTTGCAAAGAGATTTTCTATTTCTTTTAATGGTGCGATACCTTTATGCGTCTTTTTTAATTTTTCTATTGCATCTTTCGTAATATACTTCAAATTGATTTCATGTTTAATACCTCTGACTGTCGGAAATTGAGCATGTCTTGATGCTACAGTTATTGGCAGTTGTTTATGATTTTCCATTACAAATCTAATGACATCTATTGAACTAAGTCCTGTTCCAATTATCGCAATATCGTCATTTTCTTTTACATCACGCAATGCTTTAATTGTTGGATATGGTGATTCAATATACCCTTTTAATCCAGATAAATTGTATGGATCTTTATAAGGTAAAGTTCCAATAGTCAAAAATACATAGTCATATTTTTGACATACCGCTTCATCATCTTCTATATAACAGACATCTATTTTATATTGACCTCTTTCATCTTTAATTTCTTCGACATAGCAACTATCAACTTTATGCTTATGTACGAATATATTATCGTGTTTATTTAACAAGTCATTCAAAATAGATTTCATATAATGACCGAATACTAATCGTGGTAAATATTTAGCTTTTCCATAGTCAAAATCATCATTTTTCTTATACCATTTCTTAAAATCTTTCGTATCATCAGGACTTAAAGACATTTGATTAGCTGGTAAGTTAATGAGTAAGCGATCACTATCATTTTGAAATGGCTTGCCCATACCCATATCTTCGACACTATCAAATATATCGACCGTAATTTTCTTAAACTTTTTATGTTTTGCTAATTGATTTAATGTACTAACACCAGCAGTTCCCATTCCTATTATTGCTACTTTCAAATTGTCCCCCTCCAAATCTTTCAATGCATAATATGCAAAAAATACCGAATTTTATAAATCTATTATACATGTGAAAAACACGACTTGTCTTTATACATACTTCTAGCCTAATTCACACTTTTTGTATTTATTCCTTTTTTTAAATAACAATAAACATAAATTACACGATTTGGGCGATTTTCATAATTATGCAACTAATGTGTTATAATAATAAACGTCATTATTATAAATTTCAAAAAAAGGAGAAGTGTTATGTTATCAATCCAAGACTTAACTAAAGTTTATCGTGGCGGTAAAAAAGCCGTTAATAGCATCAATATGGAAATTGAATCTGGTGAATTCATAGCTTTTATCGGTACGAGTGGTAGCGGGAAGACAACTGCTTTAAGAATGATTAACCGTATGATTGAGCCAACTAGCGGGACAATTACGCTTGACGGGAAAGATTTAAGCAAGATGAATCCAGTTAATTTAAGAAGAAATATAGGTTATGTCATTCAACAAATTGGTTTAATGCCACATATGACAATACGTGAAAATATCGTATTAGTACCTAAATTACTTAAATGGACTAAAGAAGAAAAAGAGAAAAAAGCTAAAGAACTTATTAAATTAGTAGACTTACCAGAATCATATTTAGATTTATATCCATCTCAATTATCTGGTGGACAACAACAACGTATTGGTGTTGTAAGAGCACTTGCAGCAGACCAAGATATCATTTTAATGGACGAACCATTTGGCGCGTTAGACCCTATTACGAGAGATACATTGCAAGACCTTGTAAAAACGCTACAACAAAAACTTGGTAAAACCATTATATTTGTTACGCATGATATGGATGAAGCAATTAAATTGGCAGATAGAATTTGTATTATGTCTCAAGGTGAAATCATTCAATTTGATTCACCAAACAATATTTTAAAAAATCCAGCTAATGATTTCGTACGCGAGTTTATCGGTCAGAACAGACTTATTCAAGATAGACCTAACATACGTGTTGTTGATGATGCAATGAAAGATCCAATTGCCATCACTTCTGAGAAGACTATTGACGAAGCTGTTTCAATTATGAGAGAGCGACGCGTAGATACGCTATTTATTACAAATGTAAAAGGTAAACTTGTCGGATATATTGATATTGAAGATTTAAACGAAGGATATCGTAAAAAATCAGACATTATCGATATTATGCATCGAGATATTTATACAGTTAAGACAGGTACGATGCTTCAAGACTCTGTTCGTACAATTTTAAAACGAAATGTGAGATTAATTCCTGTGGTTGATGAACAATATTACATAAAAGGTGTTATAACAAGAGCAAGCTTAGTAGATATTGTTTACGATTCTATATGGGGACAACCTGAAGAAGCAGAAGCAACTGAAAAAAGTGATATCAAATAAGGAGTGAAAAATAGTGATTGAATTCTTACAAGTTAACGGAAACGAACTACTTCAGAAAACACTGGAACACTTCTATATTTCATTATTAGCTTTACTTTTAGCAATGATCGTAGCGATACCGCTTGGCATTTTATTAACACGAACTAAAAAGTTAGCCAAAGTCGTATTATCTATTGCAAGTGTTCTACAAACCGTTCCGTCATTAGCAGTATTAGCACTTATGATTCCTTTCATAGGTGTTGGTAAATTACCTGCCATTTTAGCATTATTTATTTATATCTTATTACCGATTTTAAACAACACATATATCGGTATTAATAATGTTGATAAAAATGTTAAAGCAGCTGGACTAAGTATGGGTATGACAAAATTCCAAGAAATGTTCATGATTGAATTACCACTTGCTATATCAGTTATTATGAGTGGCGTACGCTTATCAAGTGTTTATGCAATCAGTTGGGCAACATTAGCAAGTTTCATTGGTGCTGGTGGTTTAGGCGACTTTATCTTTAATGGTTTGAACTTATACCAACCTGATTTAATTATTGGCGGTGCCATAAGTGTTACATTAATTGCGCTTATTATGGACTTTGTACTTTCTAAAGTTGAACTATGGGTTACACCTAAAGGGTTAAAAGTTTCAAGATAAGGAGGAAATATAAACATGAATAGATATTTTAAACTGTTATTGCCTATCATGGCTTTATCTGTCATTTTATCTGGATGTTCATTACCTTTTCTTGGCGCTTCAGGTGATGAAAACTCAATAAAAATAGGTATGCAAAACACAAGTGAATCACAAATTATGGGACATATAGATAAATTGATGATAGAACATGAAGCTAAAAAAGATAACGTAAAAGAAAACAACATACAGCTTATCAATAATTTAGGATCATCAACTGTTACATTTAATGCTCAAAATAGTGGTGATGTTAACATTTCAAGTGCAAGATATACGGGAACTGATTTAACAGGTGCATTGGGTAAAGACCCTATCACTGACCCTAAAAAAGCTTTAAAAGTAGTGAGAGATGCATTCGATAAAGATTACGACCAAAAATGGTATGGTTCATATGGTTTTGAAAACACTTATGCCATGATGGTTACGAAAGAAACAGCGAAGAAATACAACCTTAAAAAAGTTTCAGATATGAAAAAAGTAGCAAACAAATTAGAAGCAGGCGTTGACTCATCTTGGATGAAACGTCCTGGCGATGGATACCCAGCATTTAAAGAAAAATATGGTTTCGATTTTAAACGTACTCGTCCAATGCAAATTGGTCTTGTATATGATGCGTTAAACACAGGTAAAATGGACGTTGTTTTAGGTTACACGACAGACGGAAGAATTGCGAGCTATGATTTAGTTGTGCTTGAAGATGACTTGAACTTCTTCCCTCCATATGATGCAAGTCCATTAGTTACAAAATCTTTAATTAAAGAAAAACCTTATGTTGATCGTGCAATGAATAAATTAAGAGGAAAAATTTCAACAGAACAAATGCAAAAATTAAACTACGAAGCAGATAATAACCTTAAAGAACCTGCCGTAGTAGCTGAAGAATTCCTTAAAAAGCACAATTATTTTGACGATGAAAAGGATGGTGAGTAATAGTGGTTGATAATCATGTATGGTCACAATTAGTCGATTATTATGCAACAAATGGTGGATATATATTTCAACTTTTTCTAACTCATTTACTTATTTCTGTTTATGGTGTGTTATTTGCGGTTATAATAGGTATACCAGTAGGAATTTTCATTGCTAGATATTCTAAATTATCCGGCTTTGTTATTTCACTAGCTAATATAATTCAAACGGTTCCAGCACTTGCCCTACTAGCTATACTAATGCTTGTAATGGGTCTTGGTTCTAACACTGTTGTTATGACAGTATTCTTATACGCTTTATTACCGATTATCAAAAATACGTATACTGGTATTAATAACGTAAATTCAAGTATTAAAGATGCTGGTAAAGGTATGGGTATGACTTCACGTCAAATCTTAACGATGGTTGAACTTCCCCTTTCTTTATCTGTTATGATCGGTGGTATAAGAATCGCATTCGTTATTGCAATTGGTGTTACTGCAATCGGATCATTTATTGGATCGTCTACACTTGGTGATATCATTATTAGAGGTACAAACGCTACTGATGGTACATCACTAATCTTAGCCGGTGCAATCCCTACCGCTTTATTAGCAGTATTAAGTGATTTATTTTTAGGATATATTGAAAAGAAATTAGACCCAACAAAGAGAAAGCAAAAAGGTCCACAACCTCAAACACTTTCGGAGTGATATTAAATGAAATTTATATTTAAAGTAATTGTAGCAACTATTGTTATTTTAATACTTTCACCTAAGAAAAAACTCAAATAATTTACATTAATAACTTATGTAATTATATAATTTTTTGCTATTATTAATTGCATAGTGTTTGTATAGTTAAAACAAAGGAGGAAGTAATATGAAATATAGAATACTTGGAAGTTTATTTTTATCATCAACACTTGTTTTAGCAGCATGCGGGAATGGCTCAGATAGTTCAGATTCTGATACAAAATCAGAAAAGAAAGATGACACTAAAAGTTCTAGCCAAGTCGTAAAAGACTTACAAAGTAGTGCGAAAGATGTTAAAAGTTATCATACTGATAACAAAATCGAAGTTTCTGCTGAAGGCGAAGATAGTCAAACTGTAGAAGTTGGCATGGATGTTGATGAAAAAGAAACAGCTAAATTAGATATGGACCAAGCTGGACAAAAAATGTCAATTTATGTACAAGGCGATAAAATGCTCGCTAAAGTAGATGACCAATGGGTAGACTAATCTTCTCAAGTAGAAAATATGAATATCGATAGTTCTCTAGATCAATTAAATTATGAAAAATACGCAAAAACTTTAAGTGCTTTTAAAGATGCGAAAGCTAAAAAAGTTGACGATGGATATGAACTTACATATGACATCAAAAACAAAGAAGATTTTACCAAGTTAGCTAACGCCTCAGGTAACAAAGATCAACTAGAACAATTTGAATCACAAGTTGATAAAGTTAAAGGTAATGCTGTATTGAAAGTAAATAAAGATAATCATATTGATTCATACAAATTAAATGCTAAATTAACTAAAGATGACGAAACCGCTGATATGAAGACAAACGTCACATATAATAAGTTAAACGAAATTGATGAAATTAAGATTCCAGATGAAGCAAAAGACGCTAAGAAAATAGAAGACTTACAAGGCGGATCATCTAGCTCATCAAGCAGTAGTTCATCAAATAGTTCAGATAAAGCATCATAAATAGTAAAGACTCGAGGTTAATGCCTCGAGTCTTTTTTGATTTGGATAGGTGCGGTCCCTTGTGAACACTTCTGGCTAAACTTATTCATAACGGGTGCCTTGTGAACACTTTCGCCCAAACTTGTTCATAACGGGGGCCTTGTGAACACTTCTGGCCAAACTTGTTCATAACGGGATTGTTAATTACAAAACTTGGCCAAAGTGTTACTATGGACTGCCTTAGTTACAAAACTTGGCCAAAGTGTTACTATGGACCTCCTTAGTTACAAAACTCAGTCGAAGCGTTACTATAGACCGCCTTAATTACAAAACTCAGCTGAAGTGTTACTATGGACTGCCTTAGTTACAAAACTCGGCTGAAGTGTTACTATGGACCGCCTTAGTTACAAAACTTGGCCAAAGTGTTACTAACGGCCTCCTTAGTTACAAAACTCGGCCAAAGTGTTACTAACGGCCTCCTTAGTTACAAAACTCGGCCAAAGTGTTACTATGGACTGCCTTAGTTACAAAACTCGGCCGAAGTGTTACTATGGGCTGCCTTAATTACAAAACTCCTGAGATTTGTAAACAAGGAACTCGTTATTTGCACTTCTCACCAAACTTGCTATTAACGACACCAGTATTTGCACTTCTTGACAAAACTGCTAATAACGGCATCACTATTTGCACTTCTTATTAAAACTGCTAATAACGGCACCAGTATTTGCACTTCTCACTAAACTTGCTAATAACGACACCAGTATTTGCACTTCTCACCAAACTTGCTAATAACGACACCAGTATTTGCACTTCTCACCAAACTTGCTAATAACGACACCAGTATTTGCACTTCTTGCCAATACTGCTAATAACAATAGTCCATTACGACTACTTCTATACTCCACTCACACAAAAAAGACTCGAGACGTTTGTCCCGAGTCTTCTTAATTACTATTTTTCTTCTTGTTTATCTAATTTTTCATCTAATGCTTTGATTGAAAGTGACTTATCTGTATCTTCGTATTTATATACGATATAGTACTTTCCTTCTGTTTTAAGTTCGTTATAGAAATCTGCTATTATACGTGCATTACTTTGTGCCCATTTGATATCTGTTGCGTATTGATGTACGCCTGGTTTCTCTGGGTTCCATCTCATACTATATAATGTGTTTTGCTCTGGGTTTGATAAATAATGATCATGTATAAATTTCGCGCCACCTGATATGGCTTTTTGAGGTGTATCCCAGCCTCTTTTTTTAGCGTAATTTGCGCCTGTTCCGATAGGATCACTGTCTAAAGCACCGACACCATAAAAGTTATAATACTTTTTACCATCAGATTCTTCTTTAGATTTCGTTACTTTCCCTTTCTCAGTTAACATGACACCATTTGCTAATTCACTTTTATTATTACCTGTTTCTAATATCGCGTGAGATATTAAATACACTTCATTAACATGCTCTTTCTTAGCAGCATTTAAAAATTCTGTTGTATAATCTTCAAGTACTTCTTGCTTTCTTAACATATGATGAATTCGTTTTTCTTCAATTCCTTGATACTCTGATAAGTTCAGAAATTGATATACTTGTTTTTTATCATTTAAGATTTTTTCTACATCCATCACTTCATATATTTCGCTTCGTGTTGCATTTTTCCAATTGCCTGACTCTGTTGCTACTTGCATTTTCGTATCATTTTTATATTGTTTATTTACTGCTTTACTTAAAGTTAATGGAACTTCTACATTATCTTCTTGTTTATCTACTTCATAAAATTTCAAATGATCTGAAATCAAATAATAAAACAGGCCAACAATAACTAACAAGACTATTGATAATATGACTAAATTTTTAATGGTTTCTAGCCTGGCATTCTTCATCGTTTCACCTCTGTGTTTGTAAACCACCATCAATCATAATTTATTACCTAATTTTTACAATTGCATTAAAGTTTACTCTTTATATTCTATAGGATAAGGGCTTATTATTCAAAAATAAGAATGTTACGTTTTAATTACTATTATATTTCAACAAAAAAAGCAAACATGCTTTGAAAGTATGTTTGCTTATTTATAAGTTGAATAATTCATAAATATAAATGACATTGCCGCTGATCTATTCTTATAGTTATAGTGGCTTAAATTGATTGTACCCTCTTCTTCGCCATTTCTATAATTCATAAATCTGTTTACGTTGTTAATCATTACAAAATCTGCGTTATCTCTTATCGTATTCAAGTCATTATTTCTTGCAAAAAAGTGTTCTAAATTTAGATGTTCGTAATCCATATGATGAGCCTCCTAATCTTTGCCCCAATAAAACATATGTCCATATATATAACCAAATATACACGTTTGAAGCGAAAATGTAAATCATTTCAATCTATGTTTTTATAAGATATTTTCGAGAAAAAGTCTTTATTTTTTCGAAATAATCTCATAAATTATGTTCTATTTTAAAGTTTGTCCGTTTTTTTAATATTTAACTGATTTTTAAAGTGCTTATTTATTATTTACAATGCGTTTATCCGGAAATAACCGTGTGCATGCTCACCAAAGAGGACAACATGAAACAACACAAATTTGAACATTATTATAAGCAATATAAAAATATGATTCATTATTTACTGCATCGATATCATATCCAATACGGTTACGAAGATTATTATCAACTGTTATTAATTAAACTATGGACTGAAATTGAGCGTTATGATTTTTCAAAGACCGCTTCACTAGATAAATATTTATATACGAAATTAAAGTATTACCTCATTGACTGTATCAGAAAGCAAAGTAAAGATTCAAACCGTGTTTCCCCCACTTCAAATCATGAAATGTTAGATCAAAGCTTCATTGAAACTCATCAATTTGAAACGTTTAGTATGTTAGAGATTTTGTCTCAAGATGAACTCATGTGGTTAAAGCTAACATTACAAGGCTTCTCAACTCAAGAAATTGCGATATATTTAAATAAAAGTGAATCGTCTATTAAGTACTATCGTAAAAATGCACGACGTAAATTAAAATCTCATTTTTTATTTTAATTACAAATGAATCTTCAAAAATTACAATCATTTTTTCCAAAATTTAAGTAACATGTTATATAGGGAGGTGTATCAAATGACTTTGATCAACCCTAATATGACATTACTGAAATACGCTGATGATTCAGCTTATAGATTCCAAATCGAATATTTAGATCAATCAACCGTTTATACTAACCACTCTATCCCCTATCTTATTAACGAAGCACTGAAAATTGAAGGTGCAAGTTTAAAATCAAGAGAACGTTACGCCAAATATGTCCTAAAAATTTCTAAACTTCTTCCCATTCTTATCTATGCCACTGAAGATTTCGTATTATTTCCAACAAGTGCTAAATCTAACGACAATTATATGTTGATTAACAGTAAACACATTGTTCATATCGACGCATACAAACATTACACTAAATTGTTATTAATTAATCAGCATACGAAAGTGATATATCATGAATATCCTATAATCAGTAGAAAGCTCGGTGAATCATTAAGACTCATTCAGTTTCAAAAGCATCATCTTAACAGACTAAATCTACCCTCAAATATATAAAAGCCGTTACGCTTTATTTGCGTAACGGCTTTATTTGTCATGCTATATTAACTTGCTACTTACACCTGATAACAATGCTTGGTATGCACTATTAAAGAATGTCAGCAGTACTTCATCTCTTCTAATAATACTTTCTAAATCTTCTTCATAAATTAAAAAGCTTCCATCTTTACCATTATATTCAGCATATGATGGTTCTACTTGTTTCAAGTTGATTTTATCTTGCTTAAACGGATTAATCTTAATAATATAATAAGGAGACTCTCTATATTTATCTCCAAAGTAATAACAAAGTGATACCGTATACTCATCATTACCTTCTACGTAAAAAATAGATGTTACATCAAATTTATCCCAAAACAATCCTGTTTTGACATCTTTAATATTTCTTGAATGCAAAAATTGATAATGATCATATTGAGCTTGCTGCATTAATCTAAGTGCATGATATGCAGTCTTTGGATTAAAGATGCGTTCTTTATCATCTTCATCTAGCGTTTTTTCATATGGAATATTATATGGCTTCGTATTGATTGCAATATCAATGCCGTTATCATGCAATGTATCAAATATAAAGTGATAATATTCTTGAATTGTACGTCCAGATTTGACGATCATTGATTCTTCCTTTTCATCTATTTTAACGATTAATAACTGATCGATTAAATCTAAGTTAATTTCAAATGTATGGTTGTCCTTTTTTAATTCACCTGTAGATAGCCCAACTTGATTGACAGTTAACATAACGTGCTTATATAACGGTTCAGGTGTATTCACAGCTAAACAACATTTCCCCATAATTTGAACAATATATCTTATTGTTGCACGTGTATCACGCCATTCATCAAAATATAACAAGCTCATCTACAACACCCCCTAATCAGTAATCTATGAAAATTCTTTAAATCTTCTAGCGATTAATAAACGCCTTGTAAAGAATGCATTTACCCATTTGATACCTTTATAACCTATAAAAAATAACACAATACCTATAACAAGGTATAAGGCTTGTAATGTTAATGCTTCACCAATTGGTTTTGTGAAATATAATGTAAATGTCCCTAATATCAACAAAGCAGCTGTTATTAAAATGCCCGCCATTAAGACATTTCCAAATAATAGTCCACCTAACGTAATTACTTTATATAAACTACTTGGTGGTGTTGCTTTATCTATAATTTCATTTTCTACAAATTCATTCACAAATTTACTTGGTTTACCATATTCATCGATTAAATTTTTATCTGCATGATGGTTTAATTTTTCATGCGCTATATTTTTTTCTTTTTTATTGATAAACCAAAGCTTTTTATAAACAATGGATTTATATTGTTCGTTATTCATTACACACCTCTAAAATTCATTAATATTTTAATTATAACATTAATCAATCACTACGTTGATTATTTTTCAAAATTGCTATTTTGAAGGAGTGAAAATAATGTTTAATTTTAATATCAACTTTATTTCACATGAAAATAAATGGATTTATCATAATGAATACGCATCGATCATATATGTCACAAATGGTTATATTAATATTTTTTATCATACATCGAATTACATGATGACATTGAATAAAGGATTTTTGTGCATTGTACCATATGATGAATATAGCTTTATATATGCAGTTAATGGTCAAATATGTATACTGAATATTAATAAATTATTAATATATACGTTAGCTTCAAATATCTATGAATACTTCTTACTCAAAAATTTCTATCCTATTATTCAGTCTTTCAAATTTGATAAAGTATATGATCACTTAAATACGCTTAATATTCTTGCACCTTATCATAAAGATCAATTAACGACGACCGTTTCAACGCGTATCATTGCGTTATTAGATGATATTAAACAGCCACCTTATCCTAAAATTTCAACTAACGATTCTTATGTAAGTCTTTACCACCACAATCATTATAGAAACCGTCATTTGTTTGAAGCTACTGTGGCACTTATCTTCAATTCAAACCAATCTATTTCAGAAATAGCTTTAGAATATGGCTTTTATGACCAAGCTCATTTTACAAAAGTCTTTAAAAATCATAGAAACATGACGCCGCTTCTTTTTAGAAAAAGATACAATGTCTATTCACATTACAAATAGCGATTGATAATCTCTTCAGCCTCTATATTCTTTGCTAAAATATTTAATGAATCAAAATTCAAATCTTCTGTAATTTCATGCGTTATAACGATTACGTCCATACCAGCATCTATTGCAGCTTGTGCACCATTCGTCGTGTCCTCAATTGCTAAACACTTTTCTGGTTCTACTTCAAGATCATGTGCTGCTTGAATGTATAATTCTGGATTCGGCTTAACAAACGCAACATCTTCACGCCCTTTTATAACATCGACATATTTATCTAATTCTAATCTTTGTACATTAGGCATAATATGTGCTTTATAACTACTAGTCGCGATACCCATTTTCTTTTGATTTTGAGTACCATATTCTATTAAATCTTTAACCACTGGTTTAATAGGCAGAGATTTCGTACCTTCATAATCATCTTCAAACATCTCTTCTAAAGCCTGTTTTGAACCTAAAGCATTCAATATTTTATCATTTAATGCTTCTGATACTGATCCTATTGAAGCTTTATATTCATCTAAACTTATCTTTTCGTTATTCTTTTGTTCAATGTGTTTATTTAACGTGTTAAATAAATTAATTTCTGTATCTATTATCGTACCGTCAAAATCAAATATGATTGCATCGTACATGTTCATACACTCCATTCTAAAAAAATAAGAGACTAGGACTATTCTTAATCCCGGTCTCTTATTCTGATTATAAATCTTCTGATTTAAGTGTCAATTCTAAACGATCGATAATGTTCTCTAATTGTATTAAACTAAGTGATTTTTCCTGTGCAATGCGTTCTCTATTTGTTGCTAAATATTGCACGATATCATGTAATGGGATAATAGAACCTTTTTCTGTCCCATTCTCTTCAATAA
This sequence comes from Mammaliicoccus sp. I-M35, assembly GCF_022386455.1. Taxonomy (NCBI): domain Bacteria; kingdom Bacillati; phylum Bacillota; class Bacilli; order Caryophanales; family Staphylococcaceae; genus Mammaliicoccus; species Mammaliicoccus sp. I-M35. Next base: position 522,929 of record NZ_JAJNIL010000001.1, read on the forward strand.
TAAATAAGCCATCTGACTCATTTAAGTTTAATTCATCTTGTTTGGCATTTGATAAATCATTCTTAAAATATACTGAACCATGAGGAAAATCTTGATGCTTTCTTTCTTCTAAAGAAATGACTGCATCGTGTATATTCTCTTGATTTAATCCATTGTAAAATTGATTAATAATTTGAGTACGATTATCGTGATCGTCGAATAATTTTAGGTTTGTTAACATAGTCATTCACCTCATCCCGTTGCTTATATTTTAACATCTTAAACTGAATATTTAGAGTATTTTATTATTACATTTTCAAGTCATTTATTACATAATTTTTTCGGCATTCACGAAAGCGTCAAAAATTACGTCGTTTCCATATTGTAATTAATTTCAAAAAATAATAATGTTAAATAGAAGTTATACATTATTTGAAATAGAGGTTGAGTACATGAACAAAAGTTTTAATCCATTGAGACGGTTACATTTTTATGCAGCTTTCTTTATCACACCTTTATTATTAACACTCTCACTTACAGGTATTGGTTATTTATTTTATACAAATGTAGAAAATAATATTTACCATGATGAATTTTTTAAAGATAGCACTACGAAAGGTCATCAATCATTAGATGATGCTATTCAAGAAATTAGAGATGTATATAAAGGATACGACATTCAAAAGATTAGTATTATGGATGAGCCATACAATAACAGAGTTACAATCGGGAATGAAGATGGAGATTCACGCTATATTTTCTTGGATGAACATAATCAAAGAGTTGCAAATCAAAATGCTAAATATACATATTCCAACGTATTAAGAGAAACACATAGTTCATTATTCGTTGGTGGAAGTTTTGTAAATTATTTAGTTGAGCTAGCTGCATGTTGGACAATTTTTATGATTATATCAGGTATTTATTTAACTTTTAAATCAAAAGCATTGAATCCAACTAAAAAGAAATCATCATTCTTATTTAATAGACGATTACACGCGATCATAGGACTTATTATTGCAATTCCTATATTCATAATCGTTCTAACAGGCTTACCATGGTCAGCACTTATGGGTAAACAAATTAACCAATTTGCTGAGGATCATCCAAAGCTCGGCTATACAGCATTACAAGCTAACCCACCAGAATCAGAAGATAATGAATTACCATGGGCAACGCGTACTAAGGAGAAACCTTCATCTAAAAAAGATCCACATGCCGCACATCACGGTTCTATGAGTAATGTGATTGGTACAGATGGACAACAAAGTTTAGAAAATATTATCGCAAGTGCTGAAGAAAATGGCATTAAAAAGCCATTCTCTATCGTTTACCCTTCTGATGAAAAAGGTGTATTCACTGTTTCGAAAAGTAGTAATACAGGTGTTACAGGACTAGACGTTGCACCAAAAGAAGAAACAACAGCATATTTCGATCAATATTCAGGTAAACTTTTAGATAAAGTAGACTATGATGATTATGGTATTATCGGTAAATGGTTCAGTTTCGGCATACCTTTACATGAAGGTCATCTATTTGGAACTGCAAATAAAATCATTAACCTATTAGTTTGTTTAGCCTTTATTGGTGGCATTACATTTGGTTTCTTATCATGGATGAAAAGAAAGAAATCCAACTCATTTAGCGCACCAATAAGAACTAGTAATCAAATTCCAATTGGACTCATTGTTTTCCTAGTTATACTAGGAATCGCAATGCCATTATTCGGATTATCACTTATTCCAGTCGCAATTATTGAATTCTTCTTATGGAGACGACATAATAGATTAAATACAGTGTAAATAAAAAGCATATCACGCATCTGAAATTAAATTCAGATTAAGCGTGATATGCTTATTTTTATACAAATATTTAATGCATTCATATATTCATTAAACTTAGCTATTAGCCTCGTCATAATCATTACAAACTGCTTCAAGTAAGTGTCTTAAATCATGATCATCCATATCATCTGGAACTCTAACTTTTATAAGATGATTTTTATCAGTAATAACATGAAAATAATGATGGTCATTCTCATATCCTTTTCCTAGTATTTGCATGAATAACATCCCCTTAGATATATATCAAACACTCATACACTAATAGTATCATACTTATTTAATTTATTTTAATATTTGAATTTCATAATAAATTGTTTACAAGTTAGGCTCAGGATGTACATAAGATGAATAAGCGCCTGCTTCTTTTAATTGATGTTCAACTAAATCACAAATATCATGTGCTTCATCTAATGTTAAATCTTTATCTACAATGATCGTTACATCAAGAAATACACTATTACCATGATAACGCCCTTTTATAGATGGTACGTCTAATACGCCCTCTATATTTTCAATTTCTTCTATATAATTATTTAAATCTTTTTCATGAAAACCATCACTCAACGTGAATATCGATTCTTTAAAAATCGTAAAACCAGTATAAACTATAATAAAGCCAAGAATGACAGCAAGAATAATATCAATTATAGGTAGACCAAACTGTGTAAATATAAGGCCAATACCAGTACCAATGCTGACTAACGCATCAGACAAATTATCTTTTGCTGCTGATTTAAGTGATGTGCTTTTAGTCTTAATCGCTAATTTCCAATTAAACAAATATACTAAAATCATAATAATACCACTTATAAAACTGACCCATATCGTCAGTGTGCTAGGTTCACTATAGTCACCTTGAAGTAATTTAGGAATGTTGCTAGAAATAACTTCTATCCCGACAAACATAATGATAAAAGATACAATTAAAGTTGTAATATTTTCAGTTTTCATGTGTCCATAAGGATGATTCTTATCTGCAGGTTTGACCGAAATCTTCAACCCTACTAGTACTGCCACAGAAACAAATATATCCGTTAAGTTGTTTAAACTATCCGCTTTTAATGCAGCTGAATTATAAGTTGTCCCTACTACATATTTCAAAATAGAAAGAATAATATAAGTAACTAAACTTATATATGCGCCACGTTGTGCAATTCTCAAATTATTTGCCATTTCCAACACTCCAATTTTTTCACTGAAATATGATTATATAACAAAATTTGAGACAAGTTAATGAATTAGTTATCGTAAAATAATATAAATTATTTCGCATATTTATGTTTTAGGCATACCTATATTTCAAGTACATATACTCTTATAATATAGTATTTATATATCTAAAAATTTTTAGTATATGTTCAGATATTATTTGTTACAATGGCCACCCTTGGTTACACTTCCACCGACTTTTGTTACTATGTGCCGCCTTAGTTACAATCCGCCCTACTTTTGTAACGTCTAAAAATCATTTTACTTACAAAACTAAAAAACCCAACAAAGTTAGTTAACTTTGTTGGGTTCGATGACCTTCATACTTATAAAATACTTAATCCGCTAGCTTTAATATCTTTAGCAAATCCTTGAACAGTATCTACAGATAATTCATTGATATCTCTTCCGATGTTTGGTACTTTTGCTACTACATCTTTAGGACATGTAATGATATCTACGCCAATTTCGTCTGCTTGAATAACGTTAAATAATTCACGGCAACTTGCCCATAATAATTTAACGCCTTCTTTACTATGACAAACTTTTTCTGATTCTTTCATTAATGGTAGTGGATCTACACCTGTATCAGCAATTCTACCTGCGAATACTGAAACATATGTTTCAACTCCTGGTTTAATTGCTTCTACTATTTCTTTAACTTGTTCAATTGTATAAACAGCAGTGACATTAACTTTAACATCACTTTCTGATAATTTTTTAATTAAAGGAATCATTGATTCACCTTTTGTATTTACAACAGGAATTTTGACAAATACGTTTTCACCGTATTGTTTTAAAATTTCTGCTTCTTTAGCCATTGTTTCTATATCATCTGCAAATACTTCAAATGAAATTGAAGCATCTGGTATTGCTTTAACGACATCTTCAGCAAATGTTTTATAATCCGTTACACCTGCTTTTTTCATTAAACTTGGATTTGTTGTGAAACCATCAACTTCTTTATTCTGATAGGCTTGTTTCATTTCTTCAATGTCTGCACCATCAGCAAAAACTTGTACTTTAAGATTACTCATGAATTTCATTCCTTTCTACATGTTGTGCATTTATCGTACCATAATTTGCAATCGCTTACTAAATTATTTGTTTAAAACGACAATATCCGAGTTATTTTAAATGTATTTTGAGGTGCTTTATGGCATAATAAGAATAAATATAAATCAAATAATATTTTTTAAGTAATATAAATTGCTTAGGTGGTGTATTTTGATGGCTGATAATATAGAAACAATAAAGCATTTCAAACTATATACGACCGGTTCATTTTTAGGTGACGAAGCAGTCATCAATAATAGTCCTACGAGCCGAGTTGAACGGTACTATATTTTTTCCTACTATTTAGAAATTAATGATTTCAAAATACTCATAAATACAGGCTTTTCCGAACATGTGAAACCAAGTACGGATTTAAAAACTTTAAAATTATTTCGCAGACAAGACTATAAAGTGTACGAAACTTTACCAAGTCAGTTGCTGAAAGATCATGTACATCCAGATGAGATCGATTATTGTATCATTACCAATTTTTCAAGTCATCATCTCGGTTATTTAAACGCGTTTAAAAATGCGACAATCATAACTTCAAGTGAAGCTTATCATGATTTTATTACACAACAAGTTTCCAACAACAATAACCTTCAATTAAGCTTTCATGTTATGCCGGATAACTTTAAAGAACGCATTGAATTTGTAGAAGATTTTGTACAAACTGAACACCCTATTTTGGGTAAAGGATATAAAGTCTTCAATCAAGATGCTTTAGTTAGCTATGATTTGCCAGGAGCCATGCCAGGTCAATTTGGCTTAATGATGACATTCTCTAATTTAATGATTTTTATGTGTAGCGATGCCGCATGGTGCCGTTCAAATATTCAAAAGAATGACCTTCCTACTAAAAGATTGTTGCGCAAAGCATACAACGGCGAACTTTTCATTGAAACCCATTTAAAGCTTATTGATTTAAAAGAAAATGCGAATACCTCTCTTTTTATCATTCCTAGTCATTGTAAAAAAATGGACGACTTTGAAGAAGTAATGGAATTATTAGATGCAATAAAATAATTTATATGATAACATAAACGATTATACGGAATTTTTGGAGGGCATCATGGATAAAGCTAAACGCTATTTATATATATCAATTATACTTATTATTATTAGTTTATTTTTAAGTGCACAAAATCCACTTTTAGAAACGATGTTTGGATCTTTAGTTTCACTCGTACTAATAAGTAGTATATTAAACGGTATTTTATTATTAATTGCTGTCTTTACAACTGATAAGTCAATTAAATATCAAACTGATAAACACTCAACATTATCAAAATTGAATAAACTATTACCAATTGTTTTATTCATCGTCATTTTATATCATATTGTCGTTATAATAAGATTTTTCGGAATAATTTAAGGGAAACATAATGTTTCCTTTTTTTAATGAGGAGGTTTATTAAATGGTATATTTAGCAATATTTTTAGGCGGTGCTATAGGTGGAGGGCTAAGATATTTAGTTTCGTTAATGATCACTAATGACGCTTTCCCGTTCTCCACCTTAACTGTTAACGTAATCGGAGCACTTTTAATGGGTATTTTCTCTACATATTTCATTAGCTATTTCAAAGCACATCCAAATATTAAAAAATTAATTACAACAGGCTTCTTAGGTGCTTTAACAACATATTCATCTTTAAGTTTAGAAACAGTCGAGCTACTAGAACGTGGACATATATTTCTTGCAGGCACATATTTACTCGTTAGTTTACTTCTCGGTTTCATATTTATTGCAATAGGATATAGGAAAGGAACTGATGAAGCATGACGTTATTATATATTATGATAAGTTCAGGTATAGGTGCTCTTTGCAGAAATTTCGTGAATGAATTCTTCACTAAACTATATACAAATCACTTCCCAGTAGCTACTCTAACTGTTAACGTAATCGGAAGCCTTATAATAGGATTTGCCGCACAATATTTAAATGATAATAGTTATTCATATGCAATTATCGCAATAGGCTTCTGTGGAGGATTTACAACATTCTCTACTCACTTTTTAGAAATTTATGAACGATACTTGTTAAAATCATATAAAATGATGACTATTTATATCGTATCAACAGTCATACTATCAATCGGAGCATGTTATTTAGGATATCACTTATAAAACCTCTTAAGTAAAAGGTTCATTTAAATCAATGACAAAATAAAAAGGACTGATAAGAATAAATTTTTTCTTATCAGTCCTTCTGTTTTTAAAAGTGTTTATTTTTAGTTAAGACTCTAACTATTTTACTTATCGGTCTTAGAATCTTTTTTCTTTCTTCTAAATGTTAAAATTCCACCAAATAACGCAATAACAGATGCAAATAAAGTTAAGTTTTTATCTTGTTCACCTGTATCTGGCAATTCTTTAGAATCATTTCCATCATTTGATGAATTGTCTCCATTATCTCCTGAGTTGTCGTTTCCACCGTTTGATGAATCGTCTCCGTTATCTCCTGAGTTGTCGTTTCCACCGTTGGATGAGTCGTCTCCATTATCTCCAGAGTTATCGTCACCGTCATCATCGCCGGGATTGTTACCATCATTTGATGAATCATCTTTTACAATTATAACGAAAGTTGTCGTTGTTTCATTGCCTTCACTATCTCTAGTTACAACTGTAACAGTGTATTCACCAGCTTTTGTCGGTGTGCCTGAAATTGTATTTGTTTCTGGATCGAATGTTACACCGTCTGGTAAGCCACTTACTTCATGTGTCACTGGTTTTCCACTATTATCTTTGCCATTCAATGTTACATCTTTTATTGGCGTATTTACTTCTGTTATTTGATCTTCAATTGGATCTACCGTTGGTGCTGTTGTATCTTCTACTGTAATCGTAAATGTTGTTTCTGTTTTGTTGCCTGATTCGTCTGTTGTAACTACTGTTACATCATAGCTACCTACTGTTGTTGGTGTACCTGAAATTGTATTTGTCTCAGGATCATATGTCACACCTTCGGGTAATCCTGACACTTCATGTGTCACTGGTTTTCCACTATTATCTTTACCGTTAAGTGTTACATCTTTGATTGGCGTATTTACTTCTGTTGTTTGATCTTCAATTGGATCTACCGTTGGTGCTGTTGTATCTTCAACTGTTATTGTAAATGACGTTTCTGTTTTGTTGCCTGACTCATCTGTTGAAACTACTATTACTTCATAACTACCTACTGTTGTTGGAGTACCTGAGATAGTATTCGTTTCTGGATCATACGTCACACCTTCTGGTAATCCTGACACTTCATGTGTCACTGGTTTTCCACTATTATCTTTACCGTTAAGTGTTACATCTTTGATTGGCGTATTTACTTCTGTTG